>DATLUZ010000210.1:0-28450 GCA_035577785.1 Burkholderiales bacterium
GATCGGCCGCGGGTCCTCCATCTCCTCGGAGGCGAGCGCGGCGAGGTTGCCGCCCCACTCGTTCGCCTCGAGCAGGATCTCGTTCGAGAGCACGTCGAGCGTCTTCTGCGCTTCACCATGGACATTGCTTTTCCCGGCAGAGCCCAAGCCGTCCGCCAGCGCGCCCTTGTTGACGCGCGTACTGATCCCCTTGCATGCGCGCGCGATCGTTTCGATGAGCAGGCGCAGGTCGGCGTTGATGAGCTTCTTGTCGCGCTGGCGCGCGACCAGGAACTGGCTGAGCGTTATTCGCTTCATGGTGGCGTTATTCTATTCTGCGGCGCGCGAACCAGGCGCCGCCCAGCAGAAACGCGGCGAGCAGCCAGTACACCGGCGCCATGCCGGCCACCGCCGACAGGGCGCCGGAGCCGAGCGGAATGAGCGTGTGGCTGCCGTTGAGGAGCGAGGTGCGCATGCCCACTGCCTCGCCCTGGCGACCGGGCGGCGAAGCCTCGTAGAGGAGCGACATGATGATCGGCTGCGCGCAGCCCAGGCCGAGGCCCAGGATGAACGAGAGCGTCATGAGGAGCGCTACGCTCGAGACCAGGGGAAACAGGAGATACGCGGTCCCCGCCACCGCCATCGCCGAGCTCATCACGACCCACTGGCGCAGGCGCTGCACCACCAGCGGCATGAGCAGGCGCACCGCGAAGGTCGCGAGCGCGAACGTCGACATGACGAGCCCGATCGTGGTCGCGGCGAGGCCCAGGCGGGCGCCGTAGAGCGGCGTAAGGAAGGTATAGAGGTCCCAGCCCATCGCGAGCAGCACGCTCACGATGAACGTGTGGCGCAGCTGCTGGATGCGCAGCAGGTCGAGCACGCCCGAGCGCCTGACGTGCGCCACCGGCTCCGGCCGCGGCAGAGGGCGTTTCATCCTCCATACCAGCAGGCCGCCGAGCAGCGGAAAGGCCGCGAGCATCAGCATCGCCTCGGGGTGGCTGCGCTGATCGATGGCGAAGCCGGCGACGAGCGGTCCGATGGAGTTCGAGATCGAGAAGCCGAGGGCGAGCCAGGAGAAGGTGACCGCGCGCTCCTCGGGAGTGCCGTAGGCGCCGAACACGCTGTTCATCGCGATGTGGATGAACATGAACGCCGTGCCGACGAGGGTGCACGAAATGTAGAGCGTGGTCATCTGCGGCGCCGCGAAGGGCAGGGCGGCGCCCGCGGCCAGCACCGCGAAGGCGGCGAGCAGCGGCCGGCGCGGGCCCACCCGGTCGATGAGCCGCCCGGCGCTCACCGAGAGCAGCATCGGCAGCAGCGCGAAAAGCGCCATCAGCACGCCCACCGTGGCCTCGGTGCCGCCCAGGCCGAGCGCGAACAGCGACGTGGTCATGCGCACCCCGACGAACGCGAGGTGGCCCAGGCAGTTCAGGACGACGAAATAGGCAATTTCCAAAGTTCTTCCTGCTTCTTTTCCCAGCTCGCCAGCGCGGGACGCGGCCGTATCCACACCGTCATGGCGACGCCCGGGCAGGTCAGCGCCTCGAGCGCCAAGTCAAACACCGGGGGAAGGTACATCATGCCGGCCGCGCGCGTCGCCGCGCCGCATGAGGTAGTTGAGCACGCTCACGCGTACTGCAGCTCGGCAGGCGCGGATTCTAAGGCTTGTCTTCCGGGAGGCCCCGGCGTAGCGTAGCCACACGGCTTCCTGTTCCTGAGGAGGAGACATGAAGGCCTTGCTGTCGCTTGCGCTTTACGCGCTGTTCGCTGGCGTGGCGCAGGCGCAAACCGATTTCCCGAACCGTCCGCTGCGCCAGATCGTGCCGTTTCCGCCCGGAGGCGGTGTCGATATCGTGACGCGCATCGTCACCGCGAAGTGGAGCGAGGTGCTCGGCGAGCCGATCGTGGTGGAGAACCGCGCCGGCGCCGGCGGCACCGTGGGCACCGACTATGCCGCGAAGGCTGCCGCCGACGGCTACACGCTCTTTACCTGCAACGTCGCGTCGCACGGGGTGAGCCCGGCGCTCTACAACAAGCTGCCGTACGATTATGTGCGCGATTTCGCCCCGATCTCCCTCATCGGCAAGACGCCGAACGTCCTGGTATTGCATCCTTCGGTGCCGGCGCAGACGCTGAAAGAGTTCGTCGCCCTCATCAAGGCGAATCCCGGCAAGTACAACTACGCTTCGCCCGGCTTTGGCACCTCGCCGCAGATGACGATGGAGCTCTTCAAGCTGACCGCGGGCATCGATCTCTTCCACGTGCCCTACAAGGGCGGCGCGCCGGCTCTTGCCGACGTGATGGCGGGGCAGGTCGCGGGGATGTTCGGCAACCTGCCCGAGCAGCTCGGCGCGATCAAGGGCGGCAAGACGCGTGCGCTGGCGGTCACCTCGCTGCGCCGCAACCCGCAGCTGCCGGATGTTCCGACGGTCGCCGAGTCCGGTTACCCGGGCTTCGAAGTCACCGTCTGGTACGGCGTGTGCACCCAATCGGCGGTGCCGAAACCCATCCTCGACAGGCTGCACGCGACCCTGATCAAGACGCTCGAGCTGCCGGAGATGAAAGCACGCCTCGCCGAGAGCAGCATCGAGGCATCTCCGACCACGCCGGAGGAGTTTGCGGCGTTCATCCGGGGCGAGAACGAGCGCTGGGTCGCCGTGGTGCGGGACGCGAACATCCCGAAGCAGTAAGAGAAACGCCCTTACTGCGCGCCGGCCTGGAGGGCGGCGATGCGCTTCTCGATGGGCGGATGCGTGGCGAAGATCTGGGCGAGCCCCGATTCGCTGCTGATGCCGAAAGCCTTGACCGAATCCGGCAGCCCGCCGGTCTGCAGGCCGCCGAGACGCGCGAGCGCCGCGATCATCGGCTGCGGCGTGCGTAACAGGCTCGCCGAGCCGGCGTCGGCACGGAACTCGCGATAGCGCGAAAACCAGGCCACGATCGCCGAGGCCGCGATGCCGAATACGATTTGGCTGACGATCATCGTGATGTAGAACCCGGGGCCTACGCCCCGCTCGGTGCGGAAGATCGCCTTGTCGACGATGTAGCCGACCACGCGCGACAGGAAGAACACGAACGTGTTCAGCACGCCCTGGATCAGGGTGAGGGTCACCATGTCGCCGTTGGCGACGTGGCTCACCTCGTGGCCAAGCACCGCTTCGACCTCGTTCCGGCTCATCGACTGCAGCAACCCGCTCGAGACGGCGACCAGCGCGGAGTTGCGGAAGGCGCCGGTGGCGAAGGCGTTCGCCGGGCCGTCGTAGATGGCCACTTCGGGCTTGCCGATTCCGGCGGTGTCGGCGAGCTTGTGCACGGTCTGCACCAGCCAGAACTCGGTCGTGCCCTCCGATCCGTCGATCACGTGCGCGCCGACGGACATCTTGGCGATGAACTTCGACATCAGGAGCGAAATGAACGCGCCGCCGAAGCCGAAGATGGCCGAGAACCAGAGCAGCGCCGCATAGTTGATGCCGTTCGCGCTAAGCCAGTTGTCGAGGCCCAGGACGCTGACGACGATGGAAAGCACCACCATTACGGCGAGGTTGGTGGCGATCAAGAGCAGGATGCGCTTCATGGTTTCTTCTCCTTGTCGATCGCTTAGATCTGGGCCGCCGGGTTTGGTTTCAAGATGGCCCGGGCGCCTTTCTCGGCAATGACATAGGTAGGCGCATTGGTGTTGCCGGAGGTGATTCTAGGGAAAATAGACGCGTCGATGACGCGCAGGCGTGCGACTCCGCGCACCCGCAGCTCGTCGTCGACTACCGCCATGGGGTCGCTGCCCATCTTGCAGGTTCCCACCGGGTGGAAAATGGTGGTTCCCAGCTCACCGGCCGCTTTCTCCAAATCCCTATCTGCCTGAACGGCCTGGCTGGGTCGATACTCCTCCGGCGTGTACTTCGCTAGCGCCTTGGCGGCCATGATGCGCCGCGTAAAGCGCATGCCTTCGACCGCCACCCGCCGGTCTTCGGCGGTATCCAGGTAATTCAGCTTGATCTGCGGGTACTGCGCCGGGTCGGGCGACTTGATGCGCACCCAGCCGCGCGAGCTCGGGCGCAGGTTGCACACGGCAGGCGTGATCGCCGGGAACGAATGCAGCGGGTCGCCGAACTTGTCGAGCGAGAGCGGCTGCACGTGCCACTCGATATTCGGGCTGGGTTGGCCGCGATCGCTCCTCGCGAAGGCGCCCGCCTGCGACGGCGGCATGGTGAGCGGACCGGTGCGGAAGAGAAAGTACTCGAGCGCCATCGCCGCCTTGCCGGCGAAGCTGTTGGCGACGCCGTTCAGCGTCTTCACGTTCTTCACCTTGTACTGCATGCGGATCTGCAGGTGGTCGTGGAGGTTTTCTCCCACGCCTTTCAGTTCATGGACCACGGGAATCCCGCGTTTTTCCAGGAGCTCGGCTGCGCCGATGCCGGAGAGCTGGAGGAGCTGCGGCGAGCCGATGGCGCCGGCCGAGAGGATGGTCTCGCGCTTCGCCTCGGCAAAGAAGCTCTGGTCGACGTGGAAAAATTCGACGCCGGCCGCTTCGCGGTGGTCGAAGCGGATTTTCGAGGCATGGGCGCCGGTCATCACCGTGAGGTTCGGCCGGTGCATCGCGGGACGCAGGAAGGCATTGGTGGCGCTCCAGCGCCGGCCGCGCTTCTGGTTGACCTGGAAGTACGCGCAGCCGAAGTTGTCGCCGCCGTTGAACTGCTTCACCGCGGGGATGCCGCATTCGGCGGCGGCTTCGCGCCAGGCGTCGAGGATGTCCCAGCGCACGCGGGGGTTCTCTACGCGCACCTCGCCGCCGGCGCCGTAGCCGTCGACCGGCCCTTCCTCGTAGTCCTCGAGGAACCTGAAGATCGGCAGCACGTCGTCCCACGACCAGCCGCGGTTGCCGAGCGCCGCCCAGTGGTCCCAGTCCTCCTTCTGGCCGCGCATGTGGATCATGGCGTTGATGGACGAGCAGCCGCCGAGCACCTTGCCGCGCGCGTAGTGGATCGAGCGGCCGGCGAGGTGCACGTCGGCGTCGGTCTTGTAGCACCAGTCGGTGCGCGGGTTGGCGATGGTGTAGAGATAGCCCACCGGCACCGAGATCCAGAAGTAATCGTCTCGCCCGCCCGCCTCGAGCAGCAGCACGCGCGTGCCGGGATCGTTCGACAGGCGGTTGGCGAGCAGGCACCCGGCGCTGCCGGCGCCGACGATCACGTAGTCGAAGCTTCCGAGTGTCTGCACCGGCGGGCCCCGGGGGCGTATTGTAGTCATGTGGAAGGGAAGCTCATGGAGGCCCTGGCGGCCGCGCGGCAGGCGCATTTCGACGCGAGCGGCGCCTGCGATCACGCGGGGCTCCAGGCTTCGACCGAGCGCGCGCGGGTCGCCGCCTGCCTCGCGGAGCTGGAAGCGTTCGACCTGCAGCGCGTCGCCATTCCCGCGCAGACCGCGTTCTGGCTCAACGTCTTCAACGCCGTGGTGCTGCGCGACTCGGCCGAGCTCGCCGGCGCGGCGGGCGTGCGCGCGGTGGGCGCGTTCTTCGAGCGAGCGCGCCTCAAAGTGGGCGCGTTCGAGTACTCGCTCGACGACATCGAGCACGGCCTGCTGCGCGGCAACCTGCCCAAGTTCGGCGCCCGCCGCGCGCCGATGCAGCGCGACGATCCGCGCCTCGCCTACATGCCGCTCGCGTACGACGAGCGCATGCATTTCGCCATGTTCTCGGTGGCGCGCTCGTCGCCGCCGCTCAACGCCTTCGGCGCGGGCCGCCTCGACGCCGAGCTCGAGGACGCCACGGCGCGCTATCTGCAGCGCCACGTGCGGGTCGAGAGCGAAGGCGCGGTGGTCGTGCTGCCGCGCCAGTTCCAGTGGTATGCCGCCGACTTCGGCGGCGAGCGTAACGCGCTCAATTTCGCGCTCGCGCGGCTCGACGACGAGGCGGTGGACCTCGTCGACCGGCGTCGCGGGCGCGTGAAGGTGCGCTACGCGGAGTTCGACTGGCGGCCGAACGTCCGCGGCTAGAATGAGCGAAACAAGGAGACGCGCATGACTACTCTCAAGCAGTTCGCGGCCGAGTGCCGCACCATCCTCCAGTCCGAGCCCGGGCCGTCCGGCCGCCGCAAGATCTGCATGCGGCTCGAGGGGTTGCTGCGCGAGCCGGAATTTGTTTCATCCAGTCTGAACACGCAGACCCCCGAGCGGCAGGTTCTGTACGAGGATCCCGAGCTCGGCTTCTGCATCCTGGCGCATCAGTACAAGAGCGCCAAGAATTCGCCGCCGCACGACCACGGCCCGTCATGGGCGATCTATGGCCAGGCGAAGGGTGAGACCGAGATGACCGACTACGAGCTCGTCGCGCCGGCCAGCACGGAAAAGCCGGGCAAGGCGAAGGCGCTGCGCACCTACAAGCTCACGCCTGGCACGGCCTACCTCTACAACGAGGGCGACCTCCACTCTCCGCGGCGCAACGGCCCGACGCAGCTGATCCGCCTGGAAGGCACGAACATGGATCGAATCAAGCGACTTCGCTTCGAGGCGGTCTGAACCCGAAAATCAGGGACGGACCACGCTAATGCCACGGCTAGCCTTCAGCGACGAACATGATCTGGATCTCGAGGCGCAGGCGCTCATTGCCTCGGCCGAGCGCACCGGTGCTCCGGATCCGCGGGTGGTGCGCATCATGGTGCGCTCGAGCGCAGGTCGCGCCTGGGTGAAATGCTGGAACAGGGTGCTTTACGAGGGCACGCTTCCGCACAAGCTGAAGGAGATGTGCCGGATCCGCATCTCCGTCGCCCACCGGTGCGGCTACTGTTCGACGGTGCGCTCGAGCGTCGCGCGCGCCGACGGGCTCACCGAGGAGCGGGTCCAGGACTTGCTCCACGACGGCACGATGCTCTCGCCGCGCGAGAAGGCCGCGCTCGAGTACGCCGAGCTCTTCAAGTCCGGCGATGAGGCAATCGACTCGGACGCGGTGTATGCGAAGCTACGCGGCCACTTCAGCGAGGAAGAGATCATCGAGCTCGGGATGCTCTGCGCGCAGACTGTCGGCGTGGGACGGCTGGTGCGCTCGCTCAACATCCTGTCGTGGGAAGAGGCCTGCGAGCTCGACCCACGGCTGCGCGAGAAGCTCGGCGAACCTAGCCCGCGGCTTCAACAATCCTGACGTCGCGCTCGGCGCCCTTGCCGAGCGCCTTGAGCGCCTCCTGGTAGCCGGGGCTGTCGTGCGCGGCGACGGCCTTCGCGACGCTTTCCCATTCGGTGACCACGGTCCGCTGGCTGAGGCCGTGCTCGTAGGTCCTGGCGGGATTACCGCGCACGAGGAAGCGGCCGCCCGCGGCCTGGATCGCCGGTCCGGCAAGCTTGGCGTAGGCGGCGAGCGCCTCGGGGTCGGAAATGGAGCGATAGCAGGTGATCCAGTAAGCCTTGGCCATGGCATCTCCTCGGGGAATAGGGACTGTCCCGAATTATGGGACAGGAAGGCGCCTCAGGTTACTTACTGGAACGCCGCGTCGACCTGGGTGAGGATCCTTCCGAGGATGCGCGCGAGCTGCGTGCGCTTCGTCTTGACCGACAGTCCGTAGACGCCGGGATAGCGGTCGAGGAACGGGTAGTCGTGAAACACGTTCAGCATTACGCACCATTCCGGCGGACGCACGGAAATGCTGAGCTTCGTCGGCGCCGCGGCGCTCGCTTCCGCCGCGGTGCGCCAAAGGTTTAGGAGATCGTGGCCTTTGCGCCGCACCGGCGTTTGGAGGCCAAGCTTGGTGACGTACGCCTTCAGCGTGCACTCGAGGGTCTGCGCCGCGAGATAGACCCAGACGCTCAGGGCGGCGTTCGGATGCTCTGCGAGGACTTCCAGGACGGCGAGGAATTCCCGCGCCACCTTCCGATAGCCTTGAGGCGAGGCCTCCGGCTTGGTGGCAGCCGCCCAGGCGGCGGCCTCGACGAGGTCCAGGAACTGCAAGCACCGCGTGGCGGCTTCGCCGTTCGGGCGATCGGGGAGTGCGAGGCTTTCTTCGGTGTTTGCGGCGGGGGTAGGGGTATCGAAGTGCGCAGGCTGCGTGGGCTGCGTGGGCAGCTCGTTTTGCACCTCAGCTTGCCGGCTTGCACCGATCTTTTTCAGTGTCCCGTTTCCCTCTTTTTACTTCTTGTTCGGGCCAGCGCCTGCATTCTAGCGCCACGGCCGGCACGGACGCAAAAAAGCCCGGACCCTCGTGGGACCGGGCTTTGGACCGTAAGGTGCGTGGTCAGTGCTTCTGCTTGTCGTAAGCCTCGCCGGCCTTGTCGCCGATATAGCCGCCGGCCGCGGCGCCGCCGAGCGTGCCCAAGGTGCCGCCGCCAGCAGCGCTTCCGATCGCGCCGCCCGCCGCTGCGCCTCCGATGGTGCCGACCTTCTCGGCTCTGGACTGGCTGGCGCAGCCGCCAATGCCGAGAGTCGCTGCTGCTAATACAACGGTCGCCAAAATTAGCCTAGGCATGGTATCTCCATGGGTAGTAACGGTTTTCAGAGAGCAAGGGCCGTGCCGTACGCGGCGCCCGGCACCCGGACGTACCTGCTGCAAGCCGCGTACCGGGCTGACGAACCCGCCTGCCCGGGCGGGCCGTGAACTCTGGAGGATGGATGCGCATTGGGATCGACCTGGGCGGCACCAAGATCGAGGCGATCGCGCTCGAGGGCTCGCGCGAGCTCGCGCGCCGGCGCGTTCCGACGCCGCGCGGCGATTACGAAGCGACCGTTTCGGCGGTGGCTTCGCTCATCAGGCAAATCGGGGACGGGACGGTGGGGATCGGGATTCCGGGCGCGCTGTCGCGCGTGAGCGGCCTGGTGAAGAACGCGAATTCCACCTGGCTGATCGGGCGGCCGCTGAAGCGCGACCTCGAGCAGGCGATCGGCCGCGAAGTGCGGCTGGAGAACGACGCGAACTGCTTCGCGCTATCGGAAGCGGTCGACGGCGCGGGCGCCGGCGCGGAAGTCGTGTTCGGCGTGATCCTGGGCACCGGCGTCGGCGGCGGCATCGTTGCGCACGGCAAGCTGTTGACGGGCCCGAACGCGATCGCCGGCGAGTGGGGGCATAACCCGCTGCCGGCGCCGGGCCCCGAGGATCTGCCCTTGCCCGCGTGCTACTGCGGCCGCGCCGGCTGCATCGAGACCTACCTGTCCGGACCGGGGCTCTCAGCCGATCATCTGAAATTCACTGGCGAAAACCTGGGCGCGGAAGAGATCGTCGCGCGCCGGGGAGAGAGCCTGTGCAGATACGAAGCGCGCCTGGCGCGCGCGCTCGCGTCGGTGATCAACGTGCTGGACCCCGACGTAATCGTGCTCGGCGGCGGATTGTCCAACGTCGAGCGGCTGTACACGGAAGTGCCGCGGCTCTGGGCGAAGCACGTGTTTTCGGACCACGTGGCGACTCGCCTTGCGCGCAACGCGCACGGCGATTCCAGCGGCGTGCGCGGCGCCGCGTGGCTGTGGAATGAGTAAGCCTAGCCCGGCGGCTTGCGGATGGGGCGCATCACGACTCTCGCATAGCGCTGGAACGTCCAGTACGCGGCGGCTAGGTCGAACATCACCATCAGCCGGTTGCGGAAATTGATGAGGAAGTAGATGTGTACGGTGAGCCACACGAACCAGGCGGGAAACCCGGAGAGCTTCAGCTTGCCGAGCATCGCCACGGCCGCGCTCCGGCCGATCGTCGCTAGCTGGCCGTAGTCGCGGTAATGAAAGGCTTTTCGCTGTTTTCCGTGGATTGAGTTGAGGATATTCAAACCCGCCAGCCGCCCCATCTGCTTGGCGGCGGGCGCGATACCGGGCACGCCCGGGACCGCGGCGAGATCGCCGATGACGAAGATCTCGGGGTGGCCGGGGACGCTCAGGTCGGACTCGACCTCGACCCGGCCGGCGCGGTCGAGCGCGACGCCGAGCGAGCGGCCGAGCGGCGAGCTTGCCACGCCGGCGGCCCAGATCACCGTCTTGGCGGCGATTCGCTCCGGACCTAGGGTGACGCCTTCGGCGTCGATACCGGTGACGCGCTTCCCGAGCCACACCGTGACGCCGAGGCGCTCGAGCTGCGCCAGCGCCTTTTCCGAAAGATCTGCGGGGTAAGGCGGCAGCACGCGCTCGCCGCCCTCGACCAGGACTATGCGCGACTTGTGCGGGTCGAAGCGGCGTAACTCGCCGCGCAGCGTGTGGCGCGCAATCTCGGCGAGCGTGCCGGCGAGCTCGACGCCGGTCGCGCCGGCGCCCACGACGACGAAGGTGAGCCAGGCGGCCCGCCTCGCCGGATCCGTTTCGCGCTCGGCCCGCTCGTAAGCCAGGAGAATGCGCGCGCGGATCTCGAGCGCGTCCTCGAGCGTCTTGAGGCCCGGCGCATAGGACGCCCAGGCGTCGTTGCCGAAGTAGCTGTGCGTAGAGCCGGGAGCTGCGACGAGATAGTCGTAGGCGAGCTCGCCGCCGTCGTCGAGGCGCACCTTCCTCGCCGCCGGGTCGATCTCCTTCACTTCCCCCATCAGCACGACGGTATTGCGCTGGCCCCGGAGAATGTGCCGGATCGGCGCGGCAATGGCCGGCGCCGAAAGGCCGGCCGTGGCGACCTGATACAGAAGCGGCTGGAACAGGTGGTGGTTGGTGCGGTCGATCACGGTCAGCTCGACCGGCGCCTTGTGCAGCGTTTGCGCCGCCCAGAGCCCGCCGAAGCCGCAACCGATGATGACTACGCGTGGAGCCGTCGTAAGACTACTCGCCCTCGATCCGCGTATGTTTCACCAGCTCGCGCCATTGCGCAATCTCCCGGTGCACGATCGACCCGAGGTGCTCGGGAGTCGAGCTCATGCCTTCGGCGCCCTGCTCGAGCAGCTTCGCCTTGACCTCGGGCAGCGCCACCGCGTGGGCGATTGCCTGGTTCATCACCGCCACCGTCTCATCAGGCACCTTGGCCGGGGCGAACATCGCGTACCAGGAATCCACCTCGAAGTTCTTGAGGCCGGTTGCCTCGGCGACGGTCGGGACGTCGGGCAGGATCGAGGTGCGCTTCTGCGTGGTGACGGCGAGCGGGCGCAGGCGCCCGGAGCGCACCTGTGACATCGCCGCCGGAATGGACACGACGACGAGCGGCACGTCGCCCGCCAGCGCGGCGGCGACCGCCGGGCCGCCCCCACGATACGGGATGTGCACCATGTACGTGTTCAGCCGCAGCTTGAGCAGCTCGCCCGCGACGTGGCTCGGCGAGCCGATTCCGACCGAGCCGTAGTCGAGCTTGCCCGGGTTCTTCTTCATGTACTGCACGACCTCTTCGAAGGTCTTATACGGCGTCGCGTTGTTCACCGCAAAGAGCTGCGGCAGCGAGCAGACGAGCGAAATCGGGCGGAAATCGCGCTCGGTGTCGAAAGGAAGCTGGGCGTAGATCGCCGGATTGATGGAGTGCGACGACAGGGTGAAGAGCAGCGTGTAGCCGTCGGGCGTCGCCCGGGCGGCGACCGCGGTTCCGAGCGAGCCGCCGGCGCCGCCGTGGTTCTCGATCACGATCGGCTGGCCGAGCTGCTTCGAAAGCGGCTGCTGGACGATGCGCGCGATGATGTCGGTGCCGCCGCCGGGCGGGTAGGGCACGATGAACGTGACGGGTTTCGTGGGCCATGCCGCGTTAACCAAGCTGGCGCAGGCCATGAGGAGGCCGAAAACGAGACTACGCATAGGCCCGCATTGTACGGTTACCATGCTACGCATGGAGGAGGGCAAAGTTGTCACTGGGCTGCGCGGAAGCGCGACCCTGGTCGTTAAAGAAGAGCACACGGCGCCGAGCATCGGCAGCGGCAAGGTACGGGTGCTCGCCACGCCCGTGATGATCAACCTCATCGAGGCGGCCGCGCTCGCCGCCGTCGAGCATCTCCTGCCCGCGGGCTACCAGAGCCTCGGTACCCACCTGGATGTGCGCCACATCGCCGCCACGCCCGTAGGGATGAGCGTCACCGCCACTGCGGAAGTGACGCGGGTGGAAGGAAGGACCGTCGATTTCCGCGTGGAGGCGCGCGACGAGAAGGATCTCATCGGCGACGGGACGCACCAGCGCGTCGTCGTCAACGTTGCAAAATTCGATCAGCGCGTCCAGCGCAAGCTCCAGAGTGCTGGACCAGGGTCGTAATTCTTCGGGAGAGGGACGAGGACAATGAAACATCCGTATTCGCTGATCGCGGCAGGTCTGCTTGTGACAGTATTTAACAGCAACCCCGTGCACGCGGACGGCGTGCCCGAGTTCAAGGTGGACCCGTTCTGGCCGAAGCCGCTGCCGGAGAACTGGATGCTCGGCCAGGTGTCGGGCATCGCGGTCGACAAGGACGACCGCATCTGGATCGTGCACCGCCCCGGCACGCTCGTCGACGACGAGAAGGGCGCGCTTGCCAATCCGCCGACCACCCAATGCTGCAAGCCTGCGCCGCCCGTGCTCCAGTTCGACGCGCAGGGCAACCTCCTCAAGAGCTGGGGCGGCAAGGGCGCGGGCTACGACTGGCCGGAGAGCGAGCACGGTATCCACGTCGACCGGCAGGGCAACGTCTGGCTCGCGGGGAACGGAGCCAAGGACCACCAGATCCTTGAGTTCACGCAGGACGGCAAGTTCCTGCGCCAGCTCGGCAAGCCCGGGGCGGCGTCGGGTTCGAACGCGCCCGGCGGCCTGGGCCGCCCGGCGCACATGATCGTCGAGGGCGACGAGCTGTTCGTGGCTGATGGCTACGGCAACCGGCGCGTGGTGGTGTTCGACGTCAAGACGCTCGCCTACAAGCGCCATTGGGGGGCCTACGGCGAGAAGCCGCACGACGACAAGCTGGCGCCGTACGATCCGCACACGGCGCTCCCGCGCTCCTTCGGCAACCCGGTGCACTGCGTGCGCAGCTCGAACGACGGGCTGCTCTACGTCTGCGACCGCGCGAACGACCGCATCCAGGTATTCGAGAAGAGCGGCAAGTTCGTGAAGGAGCTCCGGGTCGAGCCCGAGACGCTGCAGAACGGCTCGGTCTGGGACCTGGTGCTGTCCGAGGACAGGGCGCAGCGCTACCTCTTCGTCGCCGACGGCGCCAACAACCAGATGCTCGTCGTCGAGCGCGAGTCCGGCAAGCTGCTGTCTCGCTTCAGCCGTCCCGGCCGCATGGCCGGCGAGCTGAAGTGGGTGCACAACATGGCGATCGACTCGAAGGGCAACCTCTATACGGCCGAGGTCGGAACCGGCCGGCGCGCGCAGAAGTTCTTGCGGGTGCAATAGCCCTGTGGGTGCAATAGCCCTTAGGGTCGAGCTCCGCCGCTGATCCAAGGGTGGAGGTAGAAGGCCACGGCGAACACCGCGATGCCGATCGTCGGACGTTTCCAGCCGATCTCGCGCCACACGATCCGGTTGCGTCCCTGCGCGATGGCGACGAACGGAATATTCGAAGTCACCGCCTTGAACCTCTGGTAATCCGGGCCCGCGCTCTTGCGGCGGTCGATCGTGATCGTACCCAGAGCTGCGAGGACCAGGAAGCCGCCGAAGAACACGCTCGCCGCGCGCTCGCCGCGGGCGAGAAGGTGCGCGCCGGCCCAGAGCATGACGCCCCACATGATCGGGTGCCGGGTGATGCGGATGATGCCGCGCGCCGGCGCGTCGCTCTTGAGGAGACGCTCCGCGCCGACCATCGTCGGGTTGCGAAAATAGCCGCACGCAATGAGGATGAACGCGAGCGGCATCACGACGCGCGGGATCTCTCTGAAGCCCGTCCACAACGCCTCGCGCGGGGCGCCGGCGTAGGCCCAGATCATCCACGCAAGCGTGGCGAAGGCGACCAGCGAATAGGCGCCGCGGTATGGCCACTCGCCGAGCGTCGCCGCGAGCCGCGGCCGCAGCGGCGTGCTCGCTACGAAGTGCGTGAGCACGAACGCCGCCGTGGCCGCGAGCAGACCGGTCATGGGGCCGCATTATGCGCCCGGCCGCGCTATGCTCTTTCCCATGAGCAAAACACTGCTTGGCTTCGTTTTCGCCGTCCTGCCGCTCTGCTCCCAAGCTCAAAGTGAATCTGCGGCAGACTTTCCGTCGAAGCCGATCCGCATCATGGTCGGCTTCACCCCCGGAGGCGGCCCGGACGTCACGGCGCGCTATATCGCGCAGAAGCTCGGCGAAAGCTGGAAGCAGCAGGTGCTGGTCGAGAACCGGCCCGGAGCGGGCGGCACGGTAGCGGCGGGGATGGTGGCGCGCGCAGCCCCGGACGGCTACACGCTCCTGTCGGTGAGCTCCGCCCACGCCATTGCCGCCGCGATCTATCCCAAGCTTCCTTACGACACCTTTGCCGATCTCTCCGGCGTCACGCTCACCGCGACGTCGAAATACGTCCTCGTTGCTCCCCCGTCCCTGGGAATCAAGAGCGTCTCCGACCTGGTCGCGGCGGCGAAGGCGAAGCCCGGGCAGCTCAATTTCTCCTCGGCGGGGGTGGGCAGCGGCACGCACTTCGCCGGCGAGATGTTCCGCTCCATGGCCGGAATCGACGTGGTGCACGTGCCCTTCAAGGGCATCCCGGAGGCGCTCGGCGACACGATGACAGGACGGGTGCAATTCTTCATGGCACCGATCGCGAACGCGGTGGCTCCGGTGCGCGAAGGCAGGCTGGTCGGCCTGGGCGTGTCGTCGCTCGAGCGCGACCCGCTCCTCCCCGAGCTGCCCACGCTCGACGAGGCCGGCGTGCCCGGCTACAAGTCGCAGCTCTGGTTCGGGCTCCTTACCGCGTCGGGGGTGCCGCGGCCCATCGTCGCGAAGCTCAACCGCGAGATCGCGCGCGTCCTCTCCGAGCCCGAGCTGAAGACGCGCTGGGCCGCGATCGGCATCGAGCCGCGCCCCGACGCGCCGGAGGCCTTCGACCGCCTCATCCGCGAGGACGTCGCGGTGTTCACGAAGATCGCGCGCGCGGCCAGTATCAAGGCGGACTGAGAAAATCGGGGTCCGACCCCAAAAAAGAAGAATCGGGGTCTGACCCCGATTTTCCTTACGCCAGCGCCTTGGTGACGATCTCGCCGACGTCGCGCGAGAGGCTCTTCGTGTCCCGGATCCGCTCGAGCGCCGCGCGCGCCCGGGCCTGCCGCCCGGCGTCGAATTTCTTCCAGCGGTCGAAGGCGCGCGCCATGCGCGCGGCGACCTGCGGATTCAGCGCGTCGAGCCGGATCACCTGGTCGGCCAGGAACGCGTAGCCCGAGCCGTCGGCGGCATGGAAGCGCACATGGTTCGACGCGAAGGCGCGGATGAGCGCGTACACCTTGTTGGGCACCTTGATGTCGAACGCCGGATGCGACAGCAGCTCGTGGACACGCGCCAGCGTCCCCGGCAGGCGCGAGGTGGCCTGCACCGCGAGCCATTTGTCGACGACCAGCGGCTCGCGCTCCCACCGGGCATGGAAGGAATCCAGCGCCGGCAGACGCTCTGGGCAGTCGACGTTGGCGAGCGCGGTGAGCGCCGCCATCGCGTCGGTCATGTTGGAAGCGGCGCGGAACTGCTCGTACGCGAGCGCGGAATGGCCGACCTCGACGAGGTAGGAGAGGCACAGGTTGCGCAGCGCGCGCCGGCCGATCGACCCGGGGTCGGGCGAGTAGGCGCCCTCGCTCTTCATCGCCTTGTAGACCGAAAGCAGATCGGCTTCGAGTTGCCGGCCAAGCTCGCGGCGCAGCCGGTTGCGCGACTCGTGCAGCGCGTCGGGATCCACCACCTCGAGCTGCTCGGCGAGGAACGTCTCGGCCGGCAGGCTCAGCGCTTCCGCGGCGAACGCCGGGTCGCGGTCGCGCAGCAGCTCGCGCGCCGCCCCCATGAACGCCGCCGTCGGCGCGCCCTTCGCCTCGAGGATCGTGGAGGCGGCAAGGCGCTGGCCCGCTTCCCAGCGGTTGAAGGCGTCGTCGTCGTGCGCCATGAGGTGGATGAGATCCGCCTCGGTGTACGGATAGTTCAGGATGACCGGCGCCGAGAAGTTGCGGAGCAGCGAGGGCACCGGCCTCTCCTTGAACCCTGCGAAGGTGAAGGTCTCCTCGGCGCTCTTCAGGGACAGGACAGCTTCGTGGCGCCCGATCTTCACCGCGAAGGGAATATGGAACGGCGGATTCATCGACTGCCTCAGGCCCAGGGTAAACGTCCCATCTTTGAAATCTCCAAAAGCCTTGACCACGGGCGTGCCGGCGACGTCGTACCAGCGCCTGAACTGGCCCAGGTCGACGCCGGAGGCGTCCTGCATCGCCTGCACGAAATCGTCGCAGGTGACCGCCTGGCCGTCGTGGCGCCTGAAGTAGAGCCTCATGCCGGCCTGGAACTTCTCTTCGCCGAGCAGCGTGTGCTGCATGCGCACCACTTCCGCGCCCTTCTCGTACACCGTCATGGTGTAGAAGTTGCGGATCTCCACGTAGGACTGCGGCCGGACCGGGTGCTTCATCGGCCCCGCGTCCTCCGGGAACTGGGCCGCGCGCAGCGCGCGCGCTTCCTGGATGCGGGTTACCGCGCGCGAGTAGGTGTCGGCGCCGTATTCCTGGTCGCGGAACACCGTCAGGCCTTCCTTCAGCGAAAGCTGGAACCAGTCCCGGCAAGTGACGCGATCGCCGGTCCAATTGTGGAAGTACTCGTGGGCGACGACGCGGTCGATGTTGACGTAGTCGGTGTCGGTCGCGGTGTCGGCGCGCGCCAGCACGTACTTGGTGTTGAAGATGTTGAGGCCTTTGTTCTCCATCGCGCCGGAGTTGAAGTCGCCCACCGCCACGATCTTGTACTGGTCGAGGTCCAGCTCGAGGCCGAAGCGCTTCTCGTCCCACGCGATCGCGCGCTTCAGGCAGTCCATCGCCCAGCCGGCCTGGTCGAGTTTTCCCGGTTCGACGTACACGAAGAGCTCTTTATTGTTGTATTTGTCTTTCAAGACCTCGAGGTCGGCGGCGACCAGAGCAAAAAGATAGGAAGGCTTCGGGAACGGATCCACGAAGCGCGCCCAGTGCCGCTCGCCTTCCGTCCCGGAAGCCACGAGGTTGCCGTTCGAAAGCAGGACGGGGTATTTCCCGTGGTCGGCGCGCACCGTCGTGGTGTAGCGCGCCATCACGTCGGGCCGGTCGATGAACCAGGTGATGCGCCGGAAACCCTGCGCCTCGCACTGGGTGACGAAGCCGTTTTTCGTCGCGTACAGGCCCTCGAGCTTGGTGTTCTGCTGCGGGACTATGCGCGTGACGGTCTGTAGCGTGAACGCGTCGGGCACGTCGTGTACCGTGAGCGTCTCCGCGGTGACCTCATGGCGCGCGGCTGCGCCGTTCACGCTCACCGAGACGAGCTCGAGCTCGTCTCCGTCGAGCACCAGCGGACCCTCGCCCGAGCGAACAATCTTCAGCTTCGCGGCTACGAGAGCGTGATCTTCACGGATATCGACGTCGAGCTCGACCGTCTCGACGCGGAAGGCGGGCGGAGCGTAGTCCTTGAGGTGAATGGCCTTAGTTTGTGGTTCTCTCATCCCCGTATTTTATGGTGCACGCGGCTGCCGCGCTGCCCCGTGTCGGTGCCGTTCCGATGCACCGGAATGGTTCTTCACTGGGGGAGGAGCTCTGGCATGCGATTTGCGAATGGTGCCGGGAGTTCAATTCATCTCCGGGAGCCGAGACGATCCATGTACGCCGAGACCATTGACGCCTTCATCAAGACCGCGGAGCGCAAGATCGCTGCGATGCGCGAGTCGCCGCTGGGCTTCTTCGTCGCCAGCATGCTCGCCGGGGCGTACGTCGGCATCGGGATCATCCTCATCTTCAGCATCGGCAACCAGACGCCGCCCGAATTCCAGAAGCTCGTGATGGGCGCGACCTTCGGCATCGCGCTCACGCTGGTGGTCATCGCCGGCGCCGAGCTCTTCACCGGCCATACCATGTTCATGGCACTGCGCGGCTATCGCGGCATCGGAACGCTGGGCGACGTGGGCGCGAGCTGGGCCATGACCTGGACGGGAAACCTTGCCGGCTCGCTCGGCCTGGTGGCGCTCTTCGCTCTCGGCGGCGGCGGCGGGCTGCTGTCGGCGCCCGACACGCTGGTGATGAAGGTCGCGGCCGTGAAAATGAATGCCTCCGGCAGCGCGCTCTTCGCGCGCGCCATCCTGTGCAACTGGCTGGTGTGCCTCGCGATCTGGATGGCGGCGCGCGTCAACTCCGATTCGGCGAAGTGCATCGTGATCTTCTGGTGCCTGCTCGCATTCATCGCGAGCGGCTTCGAGCACAGCGTGGCCAACATGACGCTCCTCGGCCTCGCGCTCGCCGGCAATCATCCTGAAAGCGTGTCGCTCGCCGGATTCGCCTGGAATCTCGCCTGGGTGACTGCCGGTAACGCGGTGGGCGGAGCCATCTTCGTCGCGGGCGCCTACTACATCTCGACCTATGGCCCGCCCCGGCCTGCGGCGGCGGCCGCGCCGGCGCGGGCCGAATCGAAGTGAGCGAGTTCACCGAAGCGCAGAAGCAGTACCTCGAAGGGCTGGGACGCGGGCTCGCCGCCGCGCGGACGGGGGCGCCGCCGGCGGCGGTTCCGTCCGGACCGGAGAAGATCCATTTCGAGCCGCAGAACCGCGTGCTCGCCGCCGGCGGCAAGCTCACGCGCGAGGAGGAGGCCAAGCGCGCAAAGCACCCGTTCGACATGTGGGACGAGATCGTTGCCAATGGCGCGAAAGGCGAGTTCCCAAAGGGCACCGACGTCTTTCTCTACAAGTTCCACGGCCTGTTCTACGTAGCGCCGACGCAGGACTCGTTCATGCTGCGGCTGCGCAACCCGAACGGCATCATCGACGCGCCCAAGCTGCGCGCGGTGGCGGCGATCGCCGAGGAGTTCGGTGGCGGCTACGCGCATGTGACGACCCGCGCCAACCTGCAGGTGAGGGAGATTGCACCGCGACATGCCGCGGCGATCCTTGTGCGTCTCGCCGACGCGGGCCTGACTTCGCGCGGCGCAGGCGCGGACAACATCCGCAATATCACCGGCAATCCCACTGCCGGCGTCGATCCCGTCGAGCTCTACGACACGCGTCCGCTCGGGCTCGCGCTTCACCACGCGATCCTCAACCATCGCGAGCTCTACGGGTTGCCGCGCAAGTTCAACATCGCCTTCGACGGCGGCGGCAGCGTGGCCTCGCTCGAGGACACGAACGACATCGGGTTTCGCGCCGTGCGAGCCAACGGGCGGGTCCGCTTCAGGGTCGGTGTAGGAGGGATCACCGGACACGGCGGCTTTGCAGGCGATCTCGGCGTGGCCATCGACCCGGAGCAATGCACCGCGGTCGCGCTGGCGATCGTGCGCGTGTTCATCGACGAGGGCGACCGCACCGATCGCAAGAAGGCGCGGCTGAAATATGTACTCGACCGTATGGGGCTCGAGCGCTTTCTGGCGGAGGTGGAGAAGCGCCTGCCGACGCCGCTCGAGCGTCTCGCGCTCGCCGACTGCGAGCCACGGCCTGCGCTGAAGCCTGGCGCACATGTCGGATTCCATTCTCAAAAAGATCCAAGGCAGGTCTATTGCGGCGTCGCGCTTCCCGTCGGCCGAATGACCAGCACGCAGATGCGCGGCCTGGCCGACATCGCCGAACGTTTCGGCAGCGGCACGTTGCGCCTGACGGTGTGGCAGAACCTCATCATCTCGGACATCGCCGCGGGCGTCGAGGCGGCGATCGAGGCGGCGCTTGCCGCGATCGGGCTCACCTCGCGCGTCAGCATGGCGCGGGCGGGAATCGTGGCCTGCACCGGCAACGCGGGCTGCAAATTCGCCGCGAGTGACACCAAGCGCCATGCCCTGGCGATCGCGGAACACCTCGACGGCGCGCTGCAGCTCGATTCGCCGGTGAACATGCACATCACCGGCTGCCCGAATTCCTGCGCGCAGCACTATGTCGGCGACATAGGCCTGCTCGGCGCCAAGGTCGCCTCTGCCGACCAGGAGCTCGAGGGCTATCATCTGTTCGTAGGCGGCGGCTTCGGCGACCAGCGCCGGCTCGGACGCGAGGTGCTGCGCGCTATTCCGGCGACCGACGTGCCGCGGGTCATCGAGCGGCTGCTGCACGCCTACCTCGCGGGCCGCGCCGGCAAGTCGGAGTTCTTCCGCCAGTTCGCGGAGCGCCAGTCCACGGAGGCGCTGAAGGCATTCGCCGCGGGTAGCGTCGCGGAGGAGGCATGACGCAGACCTTTCTTCCGGAGAATGCGCCGTTCACCGAGGCGCAGCGTGCCTGGCTGAACGGCTTCATCGCCGGCCTGCTCGGCATGGAGCGCGCCCTCGCTTCTCCTGAAAAAAAAGAGGTCCCCGTCGGGGCCCCTTTGGGACAGGAGGGTTTTCCGTGGCACGACCCGACCCTCGCGCTGGACGAGCGTATGAAGCTCGCGGCCGGGCGGCCGCTCGAGCGCCAGCTCATGGCGGCGATGGGTCAGCTCGACTGCGGCCAGTGCGGCTACCTCTGCAAGAGCTACGCGGAAGCGATCGGCTCGGGAGCAGAGATCGACCTCGGCAAGTGCGTGCCCGGCGGGCGCGATACCGCCAAGAAGCTGAAGGAGCTGATCGCGCTGCGTCCGGCGGGCGCCGCGCCAGTCGCGCCCGGCTCGCCGGTTCGCCCGGTCGTCGAGCGCGGCTATGGCCGGGATGCGCCGGTGCCGGCACGCCTGGTTTCCAGCGCCGCGCTGACGGCGCAAGGCGCCGAAAAGGAAACCCGGCATGTCGTGCTCGATCTCTCGGGCAGCGGGCTCTCGTACGCGCCGGGCGATTCGCTCGGCGTCTGGCCCCAGAACAACCCGGACGAGGTCGAGCTGCTGCTCGCCATCCTGCGCGCGAAGGGCTCGGAGGCGGTCACGCTGGCCGACGGCTCGGTGGTGAGTGCACGAGAGGCGTTATCGCGGGAGTGCGACCTGCGCGCGCCGAGCGCCGGGCTCTACGAGCTGCTCGCGCGCGAGGCGACCGATGAGGTCGACCGCTCGCGGCTCGCGAGACTGGCGGAGGACGACGCCCACGCCGAGACCTTCGGCGTACACGACGTGCTCGACGCGTTGCTCGAGTTCTCCTCGGCACGGCCGCGCGTCGGCGACTTCGCTGCCGCGCTCGGACGGATGCAGCCTCGGCTGTACTCGATTGCGTCCTCGCAGCGCAAGCATCCCGGCGAAGCGCACTTGACCGTGGGCGTGCTGCGCTACGAGCGCAACGACCGCACCTACCAGGGAACCGGCTCGAGCTTTCTCGCCGAGCACCTGCGCCCGGGGCGCCGGCTCTCGATATTTGTACAGCGCGCGCACGCGTTCCGCCTGCCGGCCGACCCGGCGGCGCCGGTGATCATGATCGGCCCAGGCACCGGGATCGCGCCATTCCGCGCGTTCCTCGAGGAGCGAGAGACGGCCGCCGCGAGCGGACGCAACTGGCTCTTCTTCGGCAACCAGCGCCGCGAGTCGGACTTCCTGTATCGGGAGGATCTGGAGCGGCTCGCCGAAAAGCGCGTGCTGTCGCGAATGGACCTCGCGTTCTCGCGCGACCAGACCAGCAAGGTCTATGTACAGCACAAGATGCTTGAGGCGGCCCCCGAGCTGTGGCGCTGGCTCTCGAACGGTGCCTACCTCTACGTGTGCGGCGATGCCAAGCGCATGGCCGGCGACGTCGAGCTTGCCCTCCAGGGCATCGCCGTCACGCAGGGCGGCATGGACGCCGCTGCGGCGAAGCGGTATTTCAGCGATCTCGCGCGCGCGGGCCGCTATCAGCGCGACGTGTATTGACCGGCGCTTCGGCGCTACTCGGGACCCGGCGCTTCGGCGCTACTCGGGACTTGTAACGCCCTCGCGGACGCGCGAGCTCGTGTCGCGCACGCGAGATCTGGTGTCGCGCACGCGTTCCAGAACCTTCTCGCGCGTTGCCTTATAGCCGCCGTTGCGCTGCATGAACCACAGCAGCCCGGCCGCGACCGCGGTGCCGAGAACGACGGCGGTGGCGGACTTCGGGTGGTTCATCACGTAGCCGTAGGCCGACTTCGCGGCCCTGTTGCCGCGCTTGCTCATCACGGCAAGCTGCTCGGCGACCTGGTCGGTCGCCGCTTGTCCGGTTCTCGCGACCCGGTCGGTGATCCGTCTGAGTTGTTGCATGCGCTCCTCCATTCGCTCGGGAATGGAAGGAGCGTTGCAAGCTATGTGCCCGGTTCTTTCTCGTCCTTGTTGCCGCCGAGAAGCGAGCCCAGTACGCGGCGGATGCCGCGGGTGGCGCGATGGGTGACCGTTGGCGCTCGACGCGGCGCAGGCGGTTGGGCGGGCTCGATAGTCTCGACGGGATGCTCGCGCACGTCCTGGCGCGCGAGCTTGCGGCCTTCCTCGATCTGAGCCTGCAATTCGGGGCTGATGTAGCCCTGCGTACCCCCACGCCGGCCGGAGCGGTGCTGCGGCTGGGGTCCGCGCCGCGGCTGCTGTTGTCCGTTCCCGCGGCGGGGCTGCTGCTGGCCGTTCCCCCGGGGTGGCTGCTGCTGGCCATTGCCGCGGTGGGGCTGTTGCTGGCCGTTGCCGCGACGGGGCTGTTGCTGGCCATTGCCGCGGTGGGCCTGCTGCTGGCCGTGGCGCTGCTGCTGTTGGGGCCGGTGCTGCGGCTGGCGCTGTTCCCTTCGGGGTTGTTCGTGCCGTGGCTCGCCGCGCGTCCCGGGCTCGAAGCCTGCGACCACGCGCTGCTCGACCTTGCGATTGATGAGCCGCTCGATCGCCGCCATCAGCGGCCGGTCCTCGGGACTGACGAGCGAGACTGCCTCGCCCTCGACGCCGGCGCGGCCGGTGCGGCCGATGCGGTGGACATAGTCCTCGGCCACGTGCGGCATGTCGAAGTTGACGACGTGCGGCAGCGCCTCGATGTCGAGGCCGCGCGCCGCGATGTCGGTGGCGACGAGCACGCGCAGCTCGTTGTCCTTGAAGCGCTTGAGGGTGCGCACGCGTGCGTTCTGCGCCTTGTTGCCATGGATCGCGTCGGCCTCGATCCCGCTTTTCTCGAGCTGCTGCGCCAGGCGGTTGGCGCCGTGCTTGGTCTTCGTGAACACGAGCACCTGGCGCCAGTCGTTGGTCTTCACGAGGTGGGCGAGGAGCTCGCGCTTGCGGTCGGAGGCGACCGGATGCTGGACCTGGCCGACGAGCTCGGCCGGAGTGTTGCGGCGCGCCACCTCGACCGTCACCGGGTCCTTCATGAACGACCCCGCGAGCTTACGGATCTCCTCCGGGAACGTGGCGGAGAAGAGGAGGTTCTGCCGTTGTGCCGGAAGCAGGGCGAGGATCTTGCGAATATCGTGGATGAAGCCCATGTCGAGCATGCGGTCGGCTTCGTCGAGCACCAGGATCTCGACCTGGCGCAGGTCGACGGTCTTCTGCTGGACGTGATCGAGCAGCCGTCCCGGGGTGGCGACGACGATGTCGACGCCGCCGCGGAGGGCGTCGACCTGCGGCTGCATGCCTACGCCGCCGTAGATGCAGCTGGACTTGAGCTTGAGGTACTTGCCGTACGTGCGCACGCTTTCCTCGACCTGAAGGGCGAGCTCGCGCGTGGGCGTTACGATCAGGCAGCGCACCGGGTGGCGCGCGGGCGAAAAGCTGGTGCTCGACTTCGGCGCGAGGCGCTGGAGCAGCGGCAGGGTGAACCCGGCCGTCTTGCCGGTGCCGGTCTGCGCGGCGCCGAGCAGGTCGCGGCCGGCGAGCACCACTGGAATCGCCTGCGCCTGGATTGGGGTGGGGGAGGTGTAGCCTTCGTCGGCCACCGCCCGCGAGAGCTCGGCCGTCAGGCCGAGTGATTCAAACGACGTAGTAATGAAAATCTCCTGAGCTCGGCCTGCGAAGGGCGGGACCCTTCGACCGGTTCAGGCAGATGCTGTCTTTAGCTTGTTATTGGGCGGCCCGGGGCGGGCTGCTCGTAGAACCAACAACGCACTGAAACGCTAACCGGAATTGCGCGTGACAGAAAGCTTGCCCTGCAGTATACGCGATTCCGGGGAGGAGAACCTGCGATATCAGAAGTATTTGTTTTGGTTACCACCCGGGGCGTGAGGCGGGCTTGCGTCGATGATTATGCGCCGATGGCGCGAGCCCGGCCGCCGAGCGCCGCGACCTCATTTCCAGCCAAGGCGATTACCACCAAGGCGCCGCCTGTAAGCGTGCTGGCGGCGGGCGTCTCGCCCGCGCCGAGCCATGCCCACAGCGGTCCCAGCACCACCTCGAGCAGGCCGAGGAGCGCAACCTCGGGCGCGAGCAGCGCGCGGCTCGCCATCACCAGGAACATGCACGGCAGCCCGAGCTGAAACACGCCGAGAAAGGCGAGCAGCGCGAGATCTTTCCCGGACGCCGAGATTGGAAGCGCGAGCGGCAGCGCGACCAGCGCCGACAGCACGCCGCCCAGCATGACCGCCGGAATTAAATCGAGCTGCGCAGAATGCTTACGTAGCGCTACCACGTTGAGTGCCGACGCGACCGGGATCACCAGCGCTACCAGCATTCCGCCCACGTGCCGCGTGTCGTCGACGGATGAACCGAACATGACCGCGATGCCGGCCATGGCCGCAAGCGCCGCCAGCCAGGTGCGAAGGGGAATCGGGTCGGTGAGCACCACCCGCGCGCATACCACGGTGAGCAGCGGCGCGATGCTCATGACCACCAGCGTGTTCGCGGTCGTGGTGAGCGACAAGGCTAGGATGAACGCAGTGAACATCACCGCCCACATCGCCCCGGAGAAAACGCCGGGCAGCCCAGACCCGCGGACCGCTCGCAGGAGATTTTTCCTGGAAAGAGACAGATAAGCGGCGACGAAGGCAAAGGCGAAAAAGCTGCGCCAGAACACCTGCTCGATCGGCTCGGCGCGCTCGATGTGGCGCGTCACCACGCCGGCGCTGCTCCACAGCACCGGGGCCGCGACCATCAGCGCGAGCGCCGCGCCGCGCGTCATGCCGCCTTGCGCTCGGCGAGGAAGCTTTTCAGCGCGGCGCCGGTGTGCCCGGGCTTGATGCTCTCGGGGACGCCCTGGTAGACGAGCGCGCCGCCGCCGCCGCCGCCCTCCGGGCCGAGGTCGATGATCCAGTCGGCCTCGGCGATGACGTCGAGGTTGTGCTCGATCACGACCGCGGTGTTGCCGGCGTCGACGAGGCGGTGCAGGACGCGGATCAGCTTTTCCACGTCGGCCATGTGCAGGCCGACGGTGGGCTCGTCGAGGACGTAGAGTGTTTTCGTCGCGTTCGTTTTCGAAAGCTCGTAGACCAGCTTGATGCGCTGGGCCTCTCCGCCGGAAAGCGTCGGGCTCTGCTGTCCTAGCGTGAGGTAGCCGAGGCCCACGTCCTGCAGGAGCTGCAGGCAGCGCTTGATCGACGGGTGCGCGGCAAAGAATTCGAGCGCCTCGTCGACGCTCATCGCGAGCGCTTCGCCGGCCGTCCGGCCGCGCAGCCGCACCTGTAGCGTCTCGGGATTGAAGCGCGCGCCGCCGCAGCCTTCGCAGGTCACGCGCACGTCGGGCAGGAAGGACATCTCGATCTTCTTGATGCCCTGTCCCTCGCAGGCCTCGCAGCGTCCACCGGCGGTGTTGAACGAGAAGCGGCTAGCGGTCCAGCCGCGCATGCGCGCCTCGCTCGTGTCGGCGAAGAGCCGCCGGATCGCGTCCCAGAACCCGACGTAGGTGGCCGGGCACGAGCGCGGGGTCTTGCCGATCGGCGTCTGGTCGACTTCCAGCACGCGCTCGACCTGCTTTGAGCCGGTGATCGCCTTGCACCCGATGGAGGTGTTTTCTTTCAGGCTGTTGTAGAGCACGTCGCGGGCGAGCGTCGACTTGCCCGAGCCCGACACCCCGGTGACCACCGTCAACCGCTCGAGCGGGATGCGCGCGTCGATTCCCTTCAGGTTGTGGAGCTTCGCCTTCTGCACCTCGATGCACGGCTGTCCGCGCGACACGCGGCGCCGCGGCTGCACCGGATGCAGCAGTGGCGACTTGAGGAAGCGGCCGGTCAGCGAGTCGGCGTGTCGCATCAGGTCCGCCGCCGTGCCCTCGGCGATGACCTGGCCGCCGAGCTTGCCCGCGCCCGGGCCGAGGTCGATGACGTGGTGCGCGCGCCGGATCGTGTCCTCGTCGTGCTCGACCACCACCAGCGAGTTTCCCTTCGCCTCGAGCTTCTCGAGCACGTCGAGCAGGATGCGGTTGTCGCGGTGGTGCAGGCCGATGGTCGGCTCGTCCAGGATGTAGCACACGCCGCGCAGGTTGGAGCCGAGCTGCGCCGCGAGCCGGATGCGCTGCGCCTCGCCGCCGGAGAGCGTCGGAGCCGAGCGGTCGAGCGTGAGATAGCCCAGGCCCACTTCCTCGAGGAAGCCGAGCCGCGCGTTCAGCTCAGCCAGGATGTCCTTCGCGATCTCGCCTTCCCGACCCACGAGAGAAGCATTCATGAAAAGCTTTTTCAGCAGCTCGATCGGTCGGGAAGCGTACTGCGCGATGTTCTCGCCGCGCCAGCGCACCGCGAGTGCCTCGCGGTTCAGCCGCTGTCCGGTGCACTCCGGGCACGCCTCCTCGAGCTCGAGCCACTCGATCCACGAGTCGAGCACGTGGTCCTCGGCGCCGGTGCGGGCGCGCTCGTCGGTCCACTCCACGTCCTCGATCGCGAGGCCCGTCCCGTAGCAGGCGGGGCACCAGCCGTGCTTGGAGTTGTAGGAGAAGAGCCGGGGGTCGAGCTCGGGGAAGCTGCGGCCGCACGAGCGGCACGCGCGCTTGGTGGAGAAGACCTGCAGCTCCCTGTCCTTGAGGACATGGATCACGCCTTTGCCGATGTCGAGCGTCTTGGCAAGGGCCTCGCGCAGAGCTCTCTCCCCCTTTGCTTCCACCTTCAGTTCCTGGACGGGGAGCTCGATCGTATGCTCTTTGAACCGGTCGAGGCGCGGGAATGGCCGGGTCGGCGTGAGCTTGCCGTCGACGCGCAGGTGCCAGTGGCCCTTGGCGAGCGCCCACTTGGCGAGATCGGTGTAGACCCCCTTGCGGTTCACCACCAGCGGCGCCAGCAGCGTCACCTTCTGTCCGCGGTACTCCTTGAGGATGCGCGCCGCGACCACGTCCTCGCTTTGCGGCTCGATCGGGATATCGCAGTCCGGGCAGTACTGCGTGCCGAGCTTGACGAAGAGCAGCCTGAGAAAGTGATGCACCTCAGTGAGGGTACCGACGGTGGACTTGCGGCCGCCGCGGCTGGTGCGCTGCTCGATCGCCACCGTGGGTGGGATGCCGAAGATGGCGTCGACGTCGGGCCGCGAGGCTGCCTGCACGAACTGACGCGCATACGCGTTGAGCGATTCGAGATAGCGGCGCTGGCCCTCGGCGAACAGGATGTCGAAGGCGAGGGTCGATTTTCCGGATCCCGACACGCCGGTCAGCACGGTGAAGCGCCCGCGCGGAATCTCGACGTCGATGTTCTTCAGGTTGTGCTCGCGCGCCTTGTGGATGCGGATCGCGTTCCCGAGGTAGGCGCCGCGCGGCTCACGCACGGCGATCGGCTGCTTGAACGCCTCGGCGTATTCACGCAACGCTTTTCCTGTATGAGAAGCTGGATGAGCGGCGATTTCCGCGGCCGGACCTGCAAACACGATCTCGCCGCCGGCGTCGCCGCCCTCGGGGCCAAGGTCGATGATCCAGTCGCAAGCGCGGATGACGTCGAGGTTGTGCTCGATCACGACCAGGGAATGCCCGGCGGCGAGGAGCTGCCGGAAGGCGCGCACCAGCTTGGCCACGTCGTCGAAGTGCAGGCCCGTCGTCGGCTCGTCGAAGAGAAAGAGCTTCGCCCCTTCGTCGCCGCGGTCGACGAGGTGCCCGGCGAGCTTGAGGCGCTGCGCGAATACGCCGAGGCGTTCAAGCGACCGATCGCCGTGCGCGAGCCGCGCGGCGCCTACCTCGGGAACGCGATCCGCATCCACAAGGCGCGCGAGCACAACCTGAAGAACATCGACGTCGAGATCCCGCGCGGGCGCTTCACCGTGCTCACCGGCGTGTCGGGCTCCGGAAAATCGACGCTCGCCTTCGACATCCTGTTCGCCGAGGGCCAGCGCCGCTACCTCGAATCGCTCAATGCCTACGCGCGCCAGTTCGTGCAGGCGGCCTCGCGCCCCGACGTCGATGCGATCTACGGCATCCCGCCGACGGTGGCGATCGAGCAGCGCACCAGCCGCGGCGGGCGCAAGTCCACGGTGGGCACGCTCACCGAGGTGCACCACTTTCTGCGGCTGCTGTTCGTCAAGCTCGGCACGCAGCACTGCCCGGACTGCGACATCCCGATCGAGCCGCAGAGCGAGGACGCGATCGCGGCGCGCATCCTCAAGCAATACCGCGGGCAGAAGGTTTCGCTGCTCGCGCCGCTGGTCGTGAACCGCAAGGGCGTCTACACGGACCTCGCCAAGTGGGCGCTCGGCAAGGGCTACTGGCACCTGCGGGTGGACGGCAAGCTCACGCCGACCCGGCCGTTCCCGCGGCTGGATCGCTTCAAGGAACACAGCATCGAGCTGCCGGTTGGCGAGATTCGCATTTCGCCCAAG
>DATLUZ010000211.1:0-32180 GCA_035577785.1 Burkholderiales bacterium
GTCGACGAAGGCGCCGCTGCCGTCGAAGGACAGGGCGTTGCCGGAGTGGCCTGCCGCGGTCCAGCCGGCCCCGTTGAGCGTGCCCGTGTTGCTGTTGCCCGAGGCATCGGCCGTCGTCGCGCCCGAGCCCTCGCTGAAACCGTACGCCGCCACCAGACCGTCGCTCGCCGCCGCTTGTGCTCGTTTCGCGCCTGCACTCCAGTCGAGCGAAACAGCGAGGATCAGGATTACGGAGAGTGCAAAACCTCTTGCAAGACCGCGCGCCACGGTTGGCTCCTTGTTCTAGCGTTCAAATCGAGCCCCCCTCGGGTGCACGTCAAGTCTTGCACGGCCTCGACTCCCCTTCGAGGCCCCTTCTGTATTGCCTGTTTTAAGTACCGCCGAAAACGCGATCAGCGCAACGGCGGGCATCTGGATGGTGGACGGAATGATACCGATGCAATGCTACGTGATCGTGAACCAGATGCCGTCTCAGTGAACCCCGTAGCTATTCCATCGCTATTGAAGCTGCACGATCGACGCCACTGAGGGCACGCCGTTCGTGTTCAGGATGAAGAGCATGTAGTGTCCCGGCGGCGCGAGGTTGGCGTTGGCCGGGGTCTGCAAGCTGAGCGTCCCCGCGCCGGCGGTGAACGCCAGCGGCACGATGCGCTGGTTGGTGTTGAAGCTGTGGGTCACCGTCCCGAGCTTCATCAGCACGACCGAGCCGATGCTCGCCGCGTCCGGGGTTTGCACGCTGATGCCGGTTCCGTACGCCGCCGTGGACGGCGCAGAGCTGATGACCGGTCTCGCGCCTCTGAACAGGTACGGCGGCGAGAAGATCTCCGAGCTCTTCTGGTCGGTCGGCGCGTCGCCGCCGTTGAAGCGGCCGCCGCCGAGGGCCAGCACCCGCGCATCTGGCAGAAGCAGGGCATTGGAGTGGTACAGGCGCGCCCGCTGCATGCTGGCGAGCGTGGTCCATGTTTCGGTGACGGGGGACCACAGCTCGGCGGCGAGCACGGCGTTGTCCACGCCGAGCGCATCGGTGTTGGGACCGCCTCCGGTGGCGAGCACGCTGCCGTCCGGCAGCAGCGTCAGCGTGTGGAACGTGCGCGCGAAGTTCATGGGCGCCGTAGAGCGCCACGTCGGCGCCGGCTGGTTCATATCCAGCACAAACGTGGTCGCTGTCGAGGGAATCACCGGCTGGTCCGGGTCGACCGAGCGGCCGGACTTCATGATCTTGCCGGGCGCGTACATCACGGAACTGCCGCCGTCGACTGCGTTCGGATCCACTACCGACCAGGTCTGCGTCGAAATGTCGAGCACCCGGCTGACGATCGGAGCCTCGGTCGTTGCAGCCGCGAGCACGCGGCCATCTCCCAGCACGAACATGTGCGGGTAGTACGGGAAGCTCTGGCTCGCGCCGGTGAGTTGGGTCCAGGAAGCAAAGTGCGGATCAAAGACTTCCGGAATGGTTGCGACGCACCCGCCGCAGTCGATCTCGCCGGCCGTCACGAGCATGCGTCCGTCCGGAAGCGCCGTGACAGTGGGATACCAGCGGCCGACGGCCATCGGCGCGACCCGGGACCATGTGCGCGTCGTCGGATCGAATAGATTGGTGTCCGCCAGTCCGACGTGGGCGCCGAGATGACCTCCAGCGACCAGCGCTCTCCCGTCGGGAAGCAGGCAGTGGCCTCCGCAGAACATATTGGTCAGGCTGTTCGGGACCGAGGTAAACACGCCGGTCGCCGGGTTCCACAGGCGCGCCTGGTTGCCGAAGTCCTGCCCGTCCCACGCGAGGATTTCACCGGTCGCGAGGAGGTTCGCGTGCACCGCGACGATCGGCCAGGCCACCGGCGCGGCCCATTGGCCCGCGGTGGAGCCGGTCGGCGTCCCGACCGACACGCTGACAGAGACGCTGGTCGTGCTGTTGCCGGCGAAGTCCGTCGCTCTCGCCTGCAGGACATGGCTTCCGGCGATGGCCGTCGCCGTATCCCATGCGACGCTGAACGGGGCGAGGTTGACCGGCGAGCCAAGGGGCGAGCCGTCGAGCAGGAACTGCACTGAGGCGACGCCCACGTCGTCCGTGGCGTTCGCCGCAACGGACACCGTGTTCGTGACCGTCGCGCCGTTTGCCGGCGAGGTGATATTGACCGACGGCGGAGTGGTATCGGACTGCGGCGGCGGGGCGGCCCCGGCGACCGCCGTGAGCATGTCGACCTGGATCTCGGCCGGGCTGAGCGCGCGGTTGTAGATGCGCACCTCGTCGATGAGGCCCGCGAAGTACTCGGTCGGGTAGAAGTCCGCACCGATCTGCAGCGTGTCAGCCGTCGGCGACAGCGGGGCGGTCTGCGCAACGCTCGCCACCTGCACGCCGTTGACGAAGAGCCGTATCGTCGCTCCGTCGAAGGTCGTCGCGAGGTGGGTCCAGCTATTCACCGGGATCGCCGCGGGTCCGAAGGTGTTCTGGTTGCCCGAGGTCCACGTGCCACCGCCGGCCGGTCGATTGCCGTTGTCGGTGGAGGCCATGAGGTAATAGCCGTCGATATTCTTGTCGACGATCGCGCGCCACCCTGTCGGCGTCGAGGTCGGGAACACCCAGGCCTCGAGCGTCATGGCGGTGGTTAGGCGAAGCGAGGGCGCGTCGGGGATCGTGACCTGCGAGCTGGTGCCGTTGAACACCAGCGCGTTGCCGAACTTGCCGGCAGTCCACGTGGTCGCGGTTGCCACGCCGTTGTTGTTCTGCCCGGAGGCGTCGCGGATCGTCGTGCCAGACCCTTCATCGAATCCATACGCCGCGACCAGTCCGCTCGTGTCCGGGGTGAGCGTCGTGACCGTCACGATGCTCGAGAACGCGCTCAGGTTGCCGGCGGCGTCGGTCGCGCGCACCCAGTATCGATAGGTCGTGGTCGCCGAGAGGCCGGTGTCGCTGTACGTCGTCCCTGTTGGCGTGGCGATCGTCACCCACGCGCTGCATCCGGCGCCCAGGCAGCGCTGCAGGATGTATCCGGTCACCGCCACGTTGTCGGTGGAAGCGGTCCAGCTCAGATTGACCTGGCTTGCGCTGGCGGCGGTTGCGGTGAGTCCAGTCGGCGTAGTCGGCGCGGTGAGATCGGATGCCAGCGTCGTGGCCGAGGCGACCGCCGAGTAGCCGCCGAGGTTTCCGGCGCCGTCGACCGCGCGCGCGCGATAGCTGTAGCTCGTCGAGGCGGTGAGGCCAGTATCGTTGAAGCTCGTCGCGCTGGGCGCGGCGATCTGGGCGAATGTGGCGCAGCCGCTGCCCGAGCAGCGCTCGAGCTGGTAGCCGATCACGCCGACGTTATCGGTGGCCGCAGTCCAGCTCACGCTGATCTGAGTCTGGCTTGTCGCGACCGCGGCGAGCCCGCCGGGCGCGCTCGGCGGGGTGGTGTCGGGCAGCGCAAGCGTGACCCCGGAAGCCACGACCGAGTACGGGCCGAGATTCCCCGCGGCGTCGGTGGCGCGCACCTGGTAGCTGTAGCTCGTGCCGGCCGTAAGGCCTGTGTCGCTGAAGCTTGTCGCCGTCGGAGTTGCGATTTGCGCGAACGTGGAGCACCCCGCGCCCACGCAGCGCTCGACGCGATATCCGGTGACGCCGACGTCGTCGGTGGCTGCGCCCCAGGCGAGATTGATCTGAGTCGAGCCCGATGCCGTGACGGTCAGCGTGCCGGGCGCGCTCGGTGGCGTGGTATCGCCCGCGGGAGGAGGCGTCACGCTGGCCACGGACGTGGCCATGTCGACCTGAATCTCGGCGGCATCGAGCGCGCGGTTGTAGATGCGCACCTCGTCGATGAGGCCCGCGAAGTTTTCGCCAACGTATGCGTCGGCACCGATCTGCAGCGTGGCCGTTGTGGGCGCGAGCGGCGCGGTCTGCGCCACGCTCGCCACCTGCACGCCGTTCACGAACAGCCGTATCGTCGAACCGTCGAAAGTTGTCGCGAGATGCGTCCAGGCGTTTGCCGGTATGACGGATGGGCCGAATACATTCCTGTTGCCATTGGTCCAGTTGCCCCCGACGCCAGGAAGGTTGCCGTTGTCGGTGGAGGCCATGAGGTAGTACCCGTCGACGTTCTTGTCGACGACGGCGCGCCATCCGGTGGGCGTCGTAGTGGGGAACACCCACGCCTCGAGCGTCATGCCCGTGGTTAGCTGCAGCGATGCCGCATTCGGGACTGTGACCTGCGCATTGGTGCCGTTGAACACGAGTGCATTGCCGAATTTCCCAGCCGCCCAAGTCGTGCCGCTGGCGACGCCGTTGTTGTTCTGCCCGGAGGCGTCGCGGATCGCCGTGCCCGTTCCCTCGTCGAATCCGTAAGCCGCAACCAGGCCTGCGGTGTTCGGAGCCGGCGTAGTGACCGTTACGATGCTCGACCAGGGGCTCAAGTTGCCGGCGGCGTCGGTGGCGCGCACCCAGTAGCGATAGGTGGTCGATCCTGTAAGTCCGGTGTCGCTGTAATTCGTGCCGGTAGGCGCCGCGATCTGGACCAATGTCGTGCATCCGATACCCTGGCAGCGTTGCAGCTCGTAGCCGGTCACCGCGACGTTGTCAGTGGAAGCGTTCCAGTTCAGGTTGACCTGGCTTGCGCTGATCACGCTGGTTGTCAATCCCGTGGGCGTAGTGGGCGGAGTGACGTCCGGCGTGGGCGTCGTGGCCGAGGCGACAAGCGAATAGCCGCCGACGTTGCCCGCGGCATCGATCGCGCGCACGCGGTAGCTGTAGCTCGTCGCGGCGGTGAGCCCCGTATCGTTGAAGCTCGTCCCCGTGGGCGCGGCGATCTGGGCAAACGCGCTGCAGCCGCTGCCCGAGCAGCGCTCAAGCTGGTAGCCGGTCACGCCGACGTTATCGGTGGCCGCAGCCCAGCTTAGGCTGATCTGCGTTTGGCTGGCCGCGACCGCGGCGAGCCCGCCGGGTACGCCCGGCGGGGTGGTGTCGGGCGCCGCCGGCGTGGTGGCATTGACCGTGTTCGAATTGGCGCTGACGTTGCCCGCGGCGTCGACGGCGCGCACGCTGTAGCGGTAGGTCGTGGAGGGCGTGAGCCCGGTGTTGCTGAAGCCCGGGGTCGCCGAGGTGCCGACTTGCGCGAACGTGGTGCAGCTCGCGCCCTGGCAGCGCAGGACCTGATAGCCGGTCACGCCGACGTTGTCCGTGGAGGGAACCCAGACGAGGTCGATCTGCGTGCTGCTCGTCGGGTTGGCCGAGAGGCTCGCTGGCGCCGAGGGCGCGGTGGTGTCGGGCGCTGCCGGTGTAGTTGCGGAAGCCACGACGGAGTACGCGCCGAGGTTTCCGGCGGCATCGACGGCGCGCACGCGATAGCTGTAGCTCGTGCTCGCGGTGAGCCCCGTGTTATTGAAGGTGGTGCCGCTGAGCGTGAAGATCTGCGTGAACGCCGTGCAGGCGTCTCCCAGGCAGCGCTCCACGCGGTAACCGGTCACGCCCACGTTGTCGGTGGCGGCGGTCCAGGACAGGTTGATCTGCATGGCGCTCGCCGCAGTCGCCGACAATGTCGGCGGCGCGCTCGGCGCGACGGTGTCGACGACCGGCGGAGGCGGCGTACCGACAGCGACGCCCATGTCGGCCTGGATCTCGGCCGCGCTCAGCGCGCGGTTGTACACGCGCACCTCGTCGATGAGGCCGGCGAAGAACTCGTTCGGATAGGAATCGCCGCCGATCTGCAGGGTGCCGGTCGTGGTCCCCAGCGCTGCAGTCTGCGCCTGACTCGACACCTGCACGCCGTTCACGAAGAAGCGCACCGTCGTTCCGTCGAAGGTCGTCGCAAGATGCGACCAGGTGTTCACGGGCAGCACCGTGGGGCCGAAGATGTTCTTGTTGCCGTCGTTCCACGTGCCGCCGACGCCGGGACGATTGCCGTTGTCGGTGGACGCCATGAGGTAGTAGCCGTCCACCGTCTTGTCGACGATCGCGCGCCACCCCGTCGGCGCAGTCGTGGGGAGGACCCACGCCTCGAGCGTCATGGCGGTAGTGAGCTGCAGCGACGCCGTATTCGGGACGGTGACGCGCGCGTTCGTACCGTTGAACACGAGCGCGTTGCCGAACTTTCCAGCCGTGGACCAGCTCGTTCCGCTCGCGACGCCGTTGTTGTTGCGCCCCGATGCATCGCCGATCGCCGTCCCCGAGCCTTCCTCGAAGCCGTAGGCGGCGACCAGGCCGTTCACGGTCTGGGCGGGCGCGGGCGCAGCAAGCAGCGCGCCGGCGCAGACGAGGAGGGACGGGATCAATGTGGATCGGGACATGCCTGCGGTCCTCTTAGCGAATGCGCGAGCGGCAGCCCTCACGCTTCGTTTTCTCGCCATTGGTCAATGGGAACCGGCGCGCCCTCCAAAACGACCCGCGCACCGGGTTCTAATACCGCGCCGAATCATGCCACCAAATTTTTACGTCCGGGTGTCGGTTTTCGGGCTGTCGGTTTTCTTTACAGCGACACGCGGGAAGAGTGAGCGGCGAACGCTCAGTGATCCTTGAGGGCGGACTCGCCCCAGCGGTACTCGACCGCAGGGGCGCAGGTGCGCGCCTTGACCGCGTAGCGGGCAACGGTGTCGGCGGCGAGGCTGCCGTGCTCGACGACGTCGAGCGGAAGGCGGCCGTCGGCGGGCACGCGTTGGCGCTTGCGGCTCACCGTACCCGAGGCGCGGGTTTCGATCTCGACCTGCTCGCCGGCGGGAAAGCCGTCGCCGACGGCGATGAAGCGGCTGCCGTTGAGCGAGATCAACTCGAGCGACAGGGAGCACGAACCGTCGCGCGCGGCGATCGGGTAGGGAACCACGCGCGCGAAGGCCGTGGTCTTCTGGTCGGCCGTGGCGATGGCCACCCACCAGGCGGCGCCGCGCGGATAGGGGCCGATATCGAGCTCGACGCCTTCGCGCAGCTCGGGGACCACCTCGTTGAAATCGCGGCCGAAGCTCTTGGTCCACACGCCGAACGTCTCGCCCTGCGGCAGGCCCTTCGCGCGCAGCCTGTACTTCACTGAATCGCCTGTCGCACCGCGCGCAGCCTCGATCAATTCCAGGCTCAGCCCCGGGGTGGCGTGGCGCGGGTCGAGCGCGGTGCTGCTGTGCCGGGCGTCGGCCGCGGTGGCCCCGGCGAGGGCCAGCGCGGCGAGCGCGACGCGCCAGGCCATCGCTATTGAAGCTGCACGATCGAGGCCACCGAAGGCACGCCGTTCGTGTTGAGAATGAAGAGCATGTAGTGACCGGGAGGCGCGAGGTTGGCGTTGGCAGGGGTCTGCACGCTCAGCGTACCCGATCCGGCGGTGAAAGCCAGCGGCACGATGCGCTGGTTAGTGTTGAAGCTGTGGGTCACCGTCCCGAGCTTCATCAGCACGACCGAGCCGATGCTCGCCGCGTCAGGCGTCTGGACGCTGATGTTAGTGCCGTACGTTGTCGCGGAGGGCGCGGAGGCGATGACCGGCCTCGGCCCCTTGAACAGGTAGGGCGGCGAGAAGATCTCGGAGCTCTTCTGGTCGGTCGGCGCGTCGCCGCCGTTGAAGCGTCCGCCTCCGAGGATGAGCACCCGCGCATCGGGCAGCAGCAGGGCGTTTGAATGGTACAGGCGAGGCCGCGACATGCTCGCGAGCGTGGTCCAGGTTTCGGTGACGGGCGACCACAGCTCGGCGGCGAGCACGGCGTTGTCCACCCCGACCGCATTCGTGTCTGGACCGCCGCCGGTCGCGAGGACCGTGCCGTCGGGCAGCACCGTCAGCGTGTGGAAGGTGCGCGCGAAGTTCATGGGCGCGGTCTGCCGCCACCTTGGCGTCGCCTGGTTCATATCGAGCACGTATGTCGTCGCCGTCGAGGGAATCACCGGCTGGTCCGGATCGACGGAGCGTCCCGACTTCAGGATCTTGCCGGACGCATACATCGCCGCGCTGCCGCCATCGACGGCTGTCGGGTCGACGACCGACCAGGTCTGTGTCGCGATGTTGAGGACCCGGCTGACGATCGGGGCCTCGGTCGTCGAGGCTGCGAGCACACGCCCGTCGGACAAGACGAACATGTGCGGGTAGTACGGGAAGCTCTGGCTTGCGCCGGTGAGCTGCGTCCAGTGATCGAGCTGCGGGTCGTAGACCTCGGGAATCGGCGCGTAGCACCCGCCGCAATCGATCTCGCCGGAAGTGACGAGCATGCGTCCGTCCGGCAGCTGCGTGACGGTGGGATACCAGCGCCCGACCGCCATCGGCGCCATCCGCGACCACGCCCGCGTCGCCGGATCGAAGATGTTCGTGTCTGGCAGCCCCACATGGGCGCCAATATGCCCGCCAACAACCAGCGCCCTGCCGTCGGGCAACAGGCACTGGCCGCTGCAGAACATATTGGTCAGGGTATTCGGGACATTGGCGAACACGCCGGTCGCCGGGCTCCAGACCCGCGCCTGGTTGCCGAAGTCCTGCCCGTCCCAAGCGAGGATTTCGCCGGTCGGCAGCAGAGCCGCATTAACCGCGACGATCGGCCAGGTCACCGGCGCGGCCCATTGGCCCGCGGTCGACCCGGTTGGAGTCCCCACCGTGACGGCCACCGAAGCGCTTGTGCTGACGTTACCGGCAAAATCGGTCGCTCTCGCCTGCAGGGTATGGTTTCCGGCGACGGCGGTTGCCGTATCCCACGCCACGCTGAACGGCGCATTGCTGACCGGCGAGCCGAGCGCTGCGCCGTCGAGCAGGAACTGCACCGACGAGACCCCCACGTTGTCGGTGGCATTCGCCGAAACCGACACCGTGTTCGTGACCGTGGCGCCGTTAGCGGGCGAGGTGATATTGACCGACGGTGGAGTGGTATCTGTTTGCGGCGGCGGCGCCGCACCGGAGACCGGCGTGAGCATGTCGACCTGGATCTCGGCCGGGCTGAGCGCGCGGTTGTAGATGCGCACCTCGTCGATGAGGCCCGCGAAGTACTCGGTCGGATAGAAGTCGGCACCGATCTGCAGCGTCCCGGTCGTCGGCGCGAGCTGCGCGGTCTGCGCCTGGCTTGCCACCTGCACGCCGTTGACGAAGAGCCGCACCGTCGTGCCGTCGAAGGTCGTGGCGAGGTGCGTCCAGCTGTTCACCGGGATCGCCGAGGGTCCGAAGGTGTTCTGGTTGCCGGAGGTCCACGTGCCGCCCCCCGCCGGGCGATTGCCGTTGTCGGTGGAAGCGAAGAGGTAATAGCCGTCGACGTTCTTGTCGATGATCGCGCGCCAGCCGGTCGGCGCCGAGGTTGGGAAGACCCACGCCTCGAGCGTCGCCGCCGTGGTCAGGCGTAGCGACGGGGCGTCGGCAATCGTGACCTGCGAATTGGTGCCGTTGAACACGAGCGCGTTGCCGAACTTGCCCGTGGTCCAGGTCGTGTTGCTTGCCACGCCGGTGTTGTTCTGGCTGGAGGCGTCGCGGATCGCTGTCCCCGCTCCTTCGTCGAATCCAAACGCTGCGACCAGGCCGCTCGTATCCGGGGTGAGCGTAGTGACAGTGACGATGCTCGACCAGGGACTCAGGTTGCCGGCGGCATCGGTGGCGCGCACCCAGTAGCGGTAAGTGGTGGTCGCCGAGAGGCCGGTGTCGCTGTAGGTCGTGCCGGTGGGTGTGGCGATCGTCGTCCACGCGCTGCACCCGGCGCCCAGGCAGCGCTGCAGGATATAGCCGGTCACGGCCACGTTGTCGGTGGAAGCGGTCCAGCTCAGGTTCACCTGGCTCGCGCTGGTGGCGGTGGCGGTGAAACCCGTGGGCGCGGTCGGCGGGGTGAGATCGGGTGCCAGCGTTGTCGCCGAGGCAACCGAGGAGTAACTGCCGAGGTTTCCTGCACCATCGACGGCGCGCGCGCGATAGCTGTAGCTCGTCGAGGCGGTGAGCCCGGTGTCGTTGAAGCTGGTTGCGCTCGGCGCGGCGATCTGGGCGAACGCGCTGCAACCGCTGCCGGAGCAGCGCTCGAGCTGATAGCCGATTACACCCACGTTGTCGGTAGCCGCAGTCCAGCTCACGCTGATCTGGCTCTGGCTCGTGGCGACGGCGGCGAGCCCGCCGGGCGCGCTCGGCGGCGTCGTATCGGGCGCCGCTGTCGTGGTCGCGTTCACCGTGTTCGAGTTGCCGCTCACGTTGCCCGCGCCATCGACGGCGCGTACGCGGAAACGGTAGATCGTGGAAGGCGTGAGTCCGGTATTGCTGAAGCTCGTGACCGTCGAGGTGCCGACCTGCGCGAACGTCGTACAGGTTGTGGAGCCCTGGCAACGAAGGATCTGGTAGCTCGTGACGCCGACGTTGTCCGTCGAGGCGGTCCAGGCGAGGTCCACCTGCGTGGCGCCCGCGACCTTGGCAGAAAGGCCGGTCGGTGCGGTCGGGGCCGTCGTATCGGGCACGGCGAGCGTGGTTGCGGAAGCGACACTCGAGTACGCGCTGAGGTTTCCGGCGGCGTCGACGGCAAGCACGCGATAGCTGTAGCTCGTGCTGGCGGTCAGTCCCGTGTTGTTGAACGTCGTGGCGGTCGGCGTGGAGATCTGCGCGAACGTCGTGCAGCCGTCGCCCTGGCAGCGCTCCACCCGATAACCCGTCACGCCGACGTTGTCGGTCGCCGCCGCCCAGCTCAGATTGATCTGTGTCGCGCTCGCCGCGGTGGCCGACAGCGCAGACGGTGCGCTCGGCGGCGTCGTATCCGGCGTCGTCGTGGTGGCCGACGCGACGTTCGAGTAGCCGCCGAGATTGCCCGCGGCGTCGGTCGCGCGGACGCGGTAGCTGTAGCTCGTACCCGCCGTAAGTCCCGTATCGCCGAAACTCGTGCCGGTCGGCGTTGCGATTTGGGCAAACGTGGAACAGCCGGCGCCCGCACAGCGCTCCACGCGATAGCCGGTGACGCCGACGTTGTCGGTCGCCGCGCCCCAGGAGAGGGTGACCTGGGTCGAGCCCGAAGCCGTCGTGGTCAGGGTACCCGGCGCGCTCGGCGCGACGGTGTCGAGGACCGGCGGTGGCGGCGTACCGATAGCGACGCCCATGTCGGCCTGGATCTCGGCCGCGCTCAGCGCGCGGTTGTAGACGCGCACCTCGTCGATGAGGCCGGCGAAGTTCTCTCCGGCATAAGCGTCCCCGCCGATTTGCAGAGTTGCCGTGGTGGGCGCCAGTTGCACAGTTTGCGCGAGGCTCGCTACCTGCACGCCGTTCACGAAGAGGCGCACTGCCGTTCCGTCGAACGTCGTCGCAAGGTGCGTCCACGTGTTGGCCGGCAGGACCGCGGTGCCGAACACGTTCTTGTTGCCGTTGGTCCAGGTGCCGCCGGCGCCGGGACGATTGCCGTTGTCCGTCGACCCCATGAGGTAATAGCCGTCGACGTTCTTGTCGATGATCGCGCGCCATCCGGTCGGCGCCGTCGTGGGGAAAACCCACGCCTCGAGCGTCATGCCCGTAGTGAGCTGCAGCGACGCCGCATTCGGCACCGTGACCTGCGCGTTGGTGCCGTTGAACACAAGTGCGTTGCCGAACTTTCCGGCGGTGGACCACGTCGTTCCGCTCGCGACGCCGTTGTTGTTCTGTCCGGACAAATCGCCGATCGTCGTCCCCGAGCCTTCTTCGAATCCATAGGCGGCGACGAGGCCGGGAATGGTCTGCGCATGCACCGTCGCGGCGGACACGAACGCCGACCCCGCAACGATGGACGCGATGAACGTGGATCGAAACATCTCGCTGCCCCCAACGAATGCGTGAGCGGAGATGCGCACGCTTCGCTTTTATTGCATCGACAAATGGAGCGGCGCGCTCTCCCATCCTGCGCGCCGCGGTCTAGCACAACGCTCCAATCATGCCACCAACTTTTAGCGCGCGGTACTGCGATCGGCGTGAGAGCCGCGCTCGTTTTGCGCGAGAGGATTCGCGGCGCTCGCTGCGCTGTCGAATTTTTTTACAGCACAAAGTGCGCGCAACGTAGGCGTCTCGACAGCTTGGAAAGCGCTCCGATAGCTACATCGGGCCAACCTCAGTGCGAACAAGCCGTTATGGTAAAAAGGCTGAGGCAAAACGGCGCCACAGCAAAAGACCAAAATGACGAGCCTCGGGCGCACGCTCGTGCGCGGCAGCGCATGGATGATCGGGTTCCGCCTGCTCGACCGCTCGGTCGGGCTGATCAGCGTGCTGGTGCTCGCCCGCGTCCTCACGCCGGCCGACTTCGGTCTCGTGGCGATGGCGACCGCCATGATTGCCTTCGTGGAGCTGTTCGGCTGGCTCGGCCTGGATGTCGCGCTCATCCAGCGTCCGGGGGCGACGCGCGAGCACTTCGACAGCGCGTGGACCATGAACGTGCTGATCGGAGCGTCGGTCGCTCTGGTGCTGCTCGCCTGCGGATGGCCGCTGGCGTGGTTCTACGACGACCCGCGGCTGATCGCGCTCGTCGCCTTCCTCAGCCTGGGGCCCCTGGTACAGGGGTGCGAAAACATCGGGGTAGTGGCGTTCCGCAAGGAGCTGAGCTTCGATCGCGAGTTCCGCTTCCTCCTCAGCAAGCGGCTGCTGTCGGTCGCGATCACGATCGCGCTCGCCCTCTGGCTGCGAAGCTACTGGGCGCTCGCCATCGGGATGGTCTGCGGGCGCCTGGGGGGCGTGGCGATCAGCTACGCGCTGCATCCCTTCCGCCCGCGCTGGTCGCTTTCCCGCGCCGGCGACCTGTTGCACTTCTCGCTCTGGCTGGTCGCGCAGAACATGTTCGTGTTTCTCAAGGACCGCGCGCCCGACTTCATCATCGGCAAGCTCGCCGGCGCCCATGCGCTCGGGACCTGGAGCCTGGCGAACGAGCTGTCCAACCTCGTCGGGACCGAGCTCATCATGCCGATGAACCGGGCCGCGCTTCCGGCGTATTCCAAGCTGGCCGAGGATCGCGCCGCGCTCGGCGCGGCCTATCTCGCAGCCGCGGGCCTGGTTGCCCTGCTGGTGATGCCCCTGATCGTGGGGCTCGCCGCGGTCGCCCCGATGGTCGTCGCCGTCCTGCTGGGTCCGCAGTGGTATGAGGTCGGGCCCCTGATCAGCCTGCTCGCCTTTCACGGGCTCGTGGACGTATTTTTGCGGACGGCGGCCTCGGCGGTACTGGCGAGCGGCCGCCCGGTCGTGTACGTGAAGATCTATGCCTTGCAGGTTTGTGTGCTGCTGCCGCTGTCGTTCTGGTTGACGCGGACCTATGGCGTGCAGGGCGCCGTGGTGGCGACCATTGGAACGGCGCTCGGATTGCTGCCATTGAACGCGACGCTGGTCGCGCGTGCGCTCGGCGTGAGCGCCCGGCAATTGGCGGCCACCGTGTGGCGGCCGCTGTTGGCGGCGGCGGTCATGTACGCCGTGACGGTGCTGGCGCAGCCGTCGATCGACGCGGCGACGCTGACGGCGGGCCGCAGCCTGATGCTGCTCGCGGTGTACGTACCTCTGGGCGCGGCAACCTATATCGCGGTCGAGCTCTCGGCCTGGCTCCTGTGCGGCCGGCCGTCCGGTGCCGAGACCATGCTCGTCGGGCAGGCGGCGGCCTATTGGCGGCGAATGACGGGGCGCGCGGAGGTGTCGTAAGCCAGGAAGCTCGAGCAGCGCTGGACCGGGAACTGGTGAGCGGCATCGCATGGACCGCGGTGTTGCGCTGGTCGGCGCAGATCATCAGCTGGATCGCGACCGCGGTCGCGGCGCGGCTGCTCGCACCGGCCGACTACGGCGTCATGTCGATGGCGATGCTCGCGGTCGGCCTGGTGCGGATGGTCGACGATATCGGGCTCGACGCCGTCCTGGTGCAGGACCGCGGCATCGCCGGCGATCCGCAGGCGCGCCTCGCGGGCCTCGCCATCCTGATCGGGGCGAGCGCATCGGCAGGCATGGCGTTGCTCGCGCAGCCGATCGCGGCGTTCTTCAGGGAGCCGGAAGTCGCCGTTGTCGTCAGCGTGCTGGGAACCCTCACTTTGATCGAGGCGCTTCAGGTCATACCGCGCGCCGCCCTGCAGCGAGCGCTCGAGTACCGGCGCCTCGCCTGGGCGCAGTTCATGCAGGTCGTCGCGACCCAAAGCGTGCTGATCCTGGGCGCTTATCTCGGCTGGCGCCACTGGGCCCTGGTGTCCAGCACGCTCGTCGGCGCCGGGGTCGTGACGCTGCTCCTGATCGCCTGGCATCCCTATGCCGTGCGCTGGCCCCGGGGCGTGATGAAGCTCACCACGCCGCTCGCGCAGGGCGGACGCATCCTCGTCTCGCGCGTCGCGTGGTACGTGTACACGTCGGCGGACCAGACTGTCGTCGGCCGCCTGCTGGGAAAGGACGCGCTCGGGGCGTACTCGTTTGCGACCACGTTCTCGACCACCATCTCGCAGGAGATCTCCTCGGTGGTGATCCGGGTGGTTCCCGGCGTGTTCTCGTCGGTCCAGGACCGGCGGGAGGAGCTGCGGCGCTACTTCCTCATCCTCACGGAGCTGCTGGCGTACCTCACATTGCCGGTGTCGTTCGGCCTGGCGGTCACGGCGGACCTCGTGGTGCGGATCGTCCTGGGACCGCAGTGGGATGCCGTCGTCGTGCCGCTGCAGATCCTCTGCTTCTATGCGGCCTTCGTCTCCTGCCAGGTGCTTAACGTGCACGTGCTGTTGTGGACGGGACAGTTCCGCGCAAACATGTGGCTGAACGTGCTGGCGGCGGTCGTGCTGCCCATCGCCTTCTATGTGGGGGCGCAGCAAGGGCCGCAGCAAGGACTTCAGGGCGTGGCGTGGGCCTGGGTCATCGCCTTCCCGCTGGTGAACGTTCCGGCCTTCCTGATCGCGTTCCGCACGATCCAGATCGGGCTCGGAGCCTGGGTGAACGCGATCTGGCCCGCTCTGGCCGCCTGTCTCGCCATGTCCGGCACGGTGCTCGCGCTGCGCGCCGCCATGCCGGGCAGCCTGCCGACCCCGGTGGCGGCCGCCTGCAGCGTGGCAGCAGGCGGCGCGGTGTATGCAGCGGTGCTTTGGTTGTTCTTCCGCCGGCGGGTGCTGGCGGTCGTGGACTTCCTGCGTTTGATCCGCGCGACGGCTTAGGCCGGCCAGAGAAGCTGGCGGCATTCCCGCAGCAGCTCCGAGCGGTCCCAGGCTGCTCGCCTGGCAAGGAATCCCAGCAGCCTGAGCTTGGCGCCGAGCCGCAGCGGGCTGTGGAAGAGGCGGTGCACCAGTCCCCAGTGGTATTTCCACGTCGCGAAACGGATCCTGCGGGTTGCGCCGCTCGACACCAGCTTGACCTGGTGCGATTCGGACTTGCGGTCCCAGCTCGAGCAATCCTCGTGGAAGCGGCGGAAGTACTGATACTTCGGCAGCTCCAGGATCTTCCCGTGAAGGCTGAGCTCGGCGAGGAAAACGGAATCCGCGGGCGGCTGCTTCATGAGGGGAAGCGTGGCCCGGACCGCGTCGGTGCGCATGACTCCCATCAGCTGGTTGACGAGGCCGAGCTCGGTCAGCACGCGCTTGAAGCGCTCGGCCGGGTCGTCGTCCATCAGCTGGAAAGTCTTTTCGTAGCGCCGGATCTCCCGGCCGTCCTCGTCGACCAGCACCGCCCTGGGGTGGCAGAGGACCAGGGCCGGGTCGCGTTGCATCTCGCCCATCGCGTCGGCCAGCATCGCGGGGGCCCAGAAGTCGTCGGCGCTCGCCAGCTTGACGTACGGCGTGCGGACCAGCCGAAGCAGCAGGTTGAAGTTGCCGTACAGCCCGATGTTCACCAGATTGCGGTGGTAGCGGACCCTGGGATCGGCCCGTGCGTAGCGCTCGCAGATCTGCTGTGTGCCGTCGCTCGAGGCGTTGTCGCTGATCAGCAGGACGAAGTCGCGGTAGGTCTGCGAAAGCAGCGAATCGAGGCACTGGGCCAGGAAACGCTCGCCGTTGTAGACCGGCACGCCGATGGTGACGAGAGCCTGGTCGGGTTCCATCAGGCCGATTCCTTTGCCGGCGCGCTGCGCTCCAGCCACGCCTCGCGCCAGAACACGAGGTCGTGCTGCGGACAGAAGCCCAGCACCTCGCCGGAGGCATCGACCCCGTCCAGGACGATGCACGGGGTCTTCATCGGCCGCATGCGCCCGTTGGCATCGTCGATGATCCGGTCGACTCGGGCGAGCACCTTGAAGTGCTGCCGGGTGTGTTTCAGCATGTCCCGGTCGAACCACAGCCCGCGGTTCTTGCCGACCCGGTCCAGGGTCTCGAAAATCCGCTCGGGCTCGCGAACCCGGACCACTTCTCCGGGCTGGAGGTTGAGATCCGTGCGCAGCGTGACGGCGCTGGAGCTCGGCCGGTTCGCAGGGAAGCCGACGCCGCCCCGCAGGCGTTGAGCGAGGTTGAACAGCCGGGTCAGCATGGCGACGGCAAACGCGGCCAGCGTGACGTTGCCGCCGATCAGGGGGCGCAGGTCCTGTCGCGGATCCCGCGGGTTCATCCTGCTCGAAGCCCGCACCAGCTCGGTGAACTGGCAGACGTACCTCTTGTCGTTCCCAGCGGCTTCTTTGACGACTGTAGGTGCGAGACGCGGTCCGGAACGTCCGACGCTGGCTGCCGCAGCCGGCGCATCCGCCGCGGTGAGCCAGGCGGTCTTCCAGAGCAGGTAGCAGCGCGCCTGGCAGCCGTCGTGCGCGCTCCCGTCGCAACGCAAGCCGGCGACCAGCACGGCATCCTTCATGCGACGCAGGTCCTTGCGGCCGCCGTAGTCGTAGATCTTGTCGACGTAGCGGAACACCGTGCCGGTGGTGCCGCAATACTTCGCCATCTCGGGCATGAACGGCAGCCCGTCGAGGCAGCCATGCGCATCGAGCGTCGCGGCTATTTCTTCCAGCGAGCGGATCCGGACAAGCTCTCCGACGCCCGGCGCGGGCGCTCCGAGCCAGCGCCGGATCCGCGGGAACATGACGCTGCTGGATCGGCCCGCCCGACGCAGCAAAGCGGCTTCCGAGCGGGCCGAGTTGAGGGCGAGGAACAGGTCCTGTTCCCCCCGTTCGCGGCTCGAATGGCGGAAGGCGGCGAGGACGCCGCCGAGCGCGACAAGCAGCAGAGTCAAGCCGGCGATCCATCCCAGCGACGCGAGCAGGAAAACGAGCGGCGCCGGAGCGATCGCGGGCGCGAACCTCTGGCCAAGGTACGCCGCCGCAATGAGCGCCAGGCACGCCAGCAACGAGGCAACGGCGGTTTTCCTGTAGCTCGCTATGGCCTCTTGCACCAGCAGCCTCAGGGCCGTATCCCTGCAACCGATTTCACCGGCGCGCGCTCCCAGGCATTGGCATCCTGGGCTTCGAATCGCGGCGCCGCGCTGTCGCTCACCGCGGGCTTCGCCTCGGCCGGCTTCCAGACTTCCCAGGGCGTGGTGCCGAGGTGGTACATGTCGGTGAGCTCCTGGTGCTCCTTGAAAGTGTCCATGCACCAGAAGTGGTCGGAGGGGTAGCCGATGATCTTGTTCTCCGCGATCAGCCTCTGGAACGGCTCCACCACCAGCTCTTCGCCCGGCCTCATGTAGTTGAAGATCTCTTTCCGGAAGACGAAGAAGCCGGCGTTGATCCGGATATCGGATTTGCGCACGCTCTGGATGCTGCGCACGGAATTGTCCGGCCCGAGCTCCGCGACATGGAAGCTCTGGGACGGCTTCGCGCACAGGAAGCTGGCGACCTTTCCGCTTTTCACCAGGCCGTCCACCATCTCGGGAAGCGGCGAATCGGTGAGCCCGTCCGAGTAGTTGGCCAGGAACATCTCCTCGCCGGCGAGATACTTCTCGACCGCCTTGAGGCGCTGGCCGATGTTCGCCCGCAGGCCGGTGTCGACGAACGTGATCTTCCAGTCGGCGATGTCGTTGCGCTCGAGATGGATGTCGCGGCCGCCGTTGCTCATGGTGAAATCGTTGGACAGGTACTCCTTGTAGTTCAGGAAATAATCCTTGATCGTGTCGGCCTTGTAGCCGAGACACAGGATGAAGTCCTTGTGGCCGTAATGGGCGTAGTACTTCATCACGTACCAGAGGATCGGCCGGTATCCGATCTTGACGAGCGGTTTCGGGATGTGCTCGGTCAGCTCACCCAGCCGCGTTCCCAGGCCGCCGCAGAACAGTACCACCTTCATTGGACTGCGCTCCTTTCGGCGACAACCTCGCGCGCGGTGCGGGCCGGCGCGCCCCAGGCCCACTCGAGATTGGCATCCAGCAATCCCTTCTCGCGCAGCTCCTTGAGCACCATCAGCCGCATGTACTTGGAGTTGCGGAAATTGGAGTCGCTGAATCCCATCGCTTCCAGCCCGACCTTCAGCTCGCGGATCGTGGTTGCGAGGTCGACCTGCGGCTGGTGGCGCGGAGCGAGCTCGCGGTACAGCGCGAAGTCCACGCGGTAGGAGCGGCTGTCCTGCGGCGCCTTGTGGTTGATGGAAACGGCGACGCCGGGGACGATCTGGGCGACCGCCTCGGCGAGATCCTTCACCTGGTAGTTCCATTCGTCGCTGCCCGCATTGACGGCGATGAACGCGCCCGACGCGGTATCGCGGCCGATGGCCCAGTCGAACGCCGCCGCCATGTCGCGGATGTGGATCAGCGGCCGCCACGGCGTGCCGTCGCTCAGGATGGTGATGTTCTTCGAGCTGACGGCGCACGCCACGAAATCGTTGACCACCAGGTCGAGCCGCAGGCGATCGCTCATGCCGCAGGCGGTCGCGAACCGCAGGCAGGTGACGCTGAAGCCGCGGTCCGCGAGCTTCTCGAGGTCGACCTCGGTGCGGATCTTCGACTTGGCGTAGGCGGTGAGCGGGTTCAGCGGCGAGGTCTCGCTTCGCGGCGTATCGTCCGCGAGCCCGTAGACGCTGCAGCTCGAGGCGAACACGAAGCGCTTGACGCCGGCGGCCTTGGCCTGGCGGGCGAGCTCGACGCTGGCCCGGTAGTTGATGTCGTAGGTGACTTCCTCGAACGTCTTGCCCATCGGATCGTTCGAGATCGCGGCGAGGTGCACGATCGCGTCGACGCCGCGCAGCAGCTCCGCAGGGAATCTGCGCACGTCGGCGAAATACTGAACGTCGGCGCGGCATTCGGGAAGGATGTCGGCGTTGGTGAGGCAGTGCGCGAAATAGCCCTTGTCCAGGCCGATCAGCGTCGCCCGCGGATAGGACTGTCGCAGCCGCCGCAAGACCGAGGGGCCGATGTAGCCGCAGTTGCCGGTGACTAGGATCTTCATGTTGTTCGTTTCCCCCTTTGTTCGTTCATGCGGTGGTTCAGGCCGTGGCCGGCTCGTGCTCGCGCTGCAAGTGCTCCTCGAGCCAGCGCTCGCCGCGGAAGTGCCGGTATTGCTCGGCGCGCAGCTGGTCGGCGATGCGGCCCCTGGGCAGCTCGACGTCGTCGTAGGTGAGCACCTCATCCTTGCGGATCGCGCGCTTCAGCCTGCAGCCCTCGACCAGCCCTTCCGGCAGATAGCGCATCGCGCTCATCTCGTCGGCATTCACTGCCTCGCCGTAGGTCGTGTACATCCCGTATTCGTCCAGCACCTCGCCGGCGGCGAGATCGCGCTTCGCCACCGCGCACACCTCGACGACCGGCCCCGCGAGCGGCGGCGCGATGTTGTCGCCGAAGAGCACCACCCGGGCGATCGCGTTGGGCGTTTCGAAGTGCACCAGGTGGTAAGGAACCCAGAACGGATAGAGCGGCCCTTCGCCCATCTTGTAAAGATTGAGGTAGTGGCGCTGCTTCGGATCGGCGTGCTCGGCGAGGACGAAGATCTTCACCCCGGCGGGGCCCACCGTGTAGTCGACGACGCCGCCCAGCGCACGCAGCTCTTCGAGATCGTAGAGCTTGGCGATGTCCATGATGGAGCCGTCGTACTTCAACCCGCGGGACATCCCGCGCGAGCGCACCTTGAAGTTCGTGGCATTGGCGACGATGGACTGCTCGAAGCTGATTTTCGAGCCGTCGGCGAAAGAGGTCACCATGGCCGCGTTCTGGCCCCAGCGCTCCGCCCATCCCTGCTGGGTGGTCGGATTGCGATACGGATCCTGCAGGCCTTTCACGTTGCCGATCACGCGCGGAATGAGCCCCAGGCCCTTGACCCAGCGGTAGAGGTTCATCTGCAGGCCGGGCTCGTCCCCCTCGCAGGCCGACAGGATGACGTTGTGCTTGCGCGCATGGACCTGCAGGATGGGTCCGATGGTGGCGTCCACCTCGGCGTTCATCATCACCACCGGCTTGCCGTGCTTGTAGGCCTCGAGAATCACGCGGGCGCCGAACTCGACCGAGCCCGTGACGTCGACGATCACGTCGATCTCGCCCGAGCGGCAGATCATGAACGGGTCCTCGGCGACCGCCGGCGTGCCGTCGCGGATCGCCTGGTCGAGCTGGGACTGCGTTTCGGCCATCAAGATGTTGCTGAGGCCGGAATATTGGAAGACATGCCTCGCGCGCTCCGGGCGCCGGTTGTAGACGGCGGCCATGCGCATTCCGGGAACGCTGTGGGTGATCTGATTCGTCAGTCCCTGGCCCATGAAGCCGGCGCCGACCATGCCGACGCGGATGGGCTTGCCCGACTGGCTGCGGGCCTTCAATGCGTTGTCGACCAGGATCATCGTGTCCTCCTACACATTCGCGGTTTCGGTCTCGCGCAGGCTCATCCTGCGCTTGAGCTCGGGCTCGATGGCGGCGAGCAACGGCCACCCCGCGTCCTTGGGCGACATTTCGCCGACCGGAAGGGGCCAGGCCAGCCCGAGCCGCGGGTCGTTGTACATCAGGCCGCCTTCGACGCCGGGCGTGTAGAACTCGCCCACCTGGTAGCTCGTCTCGGTGTTGTCCTCGAGCACCTGGTAGCCGTGCGCAAACCGCTCCGGAACGTAGAGCGCCCGGTGGTTGTCGGCCGAAAGCTCGACCGAGATGTGCTGGAGATAGGTGGGGCTCTCGGGACGCAGGTCGACGATGATGTCGAGGATCGAGCCGCGCGTCGCCCTCACCAGCTTGGTCTCGGCAGCGGGCGGATACTGGAAGTGCATGCCGCGCAGCGTGCTCCTGTATTTGTTGAACGCGATGTTGGCCTGCGCGATCAGCGGTTTCAGCCCGTGGTCGGCGAACTCCCGCTGGCAGAAAGAGCGGGCGAAGAAGCCGCGGTTGTCCTCGCGACGCTCGATGTCGATGATGAAGGCGCCCTTGAGCTTGGTTTCGGTGAAGATCATTGGGTGGTTGCCGTCTGTTGGATCTGGTCAAAGGGGTTGAGGCGAAGCTTTCTTCCGTAGAATGCCTCGGCAAAGCCCTCGGGCGCGTTGCACTCGATGCCGCGCAGCCTGGCGATCGCCTCGAACGTGTCGCGCGAGAACCAGGTCTTGCTCGCCTGGCTCGGAAAGCATTCGGTCACGACGTCGCACTTGCGCCGCAGCTCCGCACGGGTGAGCGGGATGAAGACGTTGGGCACGCCAAGGTCGCCGTCGAATTTCGGGATCTCGTATTCCAGGACGAGGTGGTTGCGGAAGGCGTTCCAGGTCAGCTCGTTGGTCACCCGATGGTCCTGATGCAAGTCGTTGCGGAAATGGGTGAACACCACGTCGGGCTTGAGCGCCTTCAGGCCCTCGAAGTAGTCCTTCAGCTCGGCGAAGCACGACGGAAAGTAGCTGCCGCGAAATTCCTCGACGTGAACGTCGTACTCCCGGGCGCCGTGCAGCAGGCGCTCGGCCGCCGCGCGCGTTTCGGCCGCGCGCTCGGCGTCGGAGCTGAGCGTGACCCAGACGAATCTCGCCTTCGGATAGCGGCGGGCGAGCTGCATCACGGTGCCTCCGCAGCCGATCTCGATGTCGTCGCAATGCGCGCCGAGATAGAGGATCGTGGGCGCGGTGCTGGCGTCGAACTGGAGCTGGACCATCGTCGTTATCAACTTAGTCGCCGCCCCTGAAGCCGCGGCATGACCCCCCGGGAAATAGCCGGATGATTATGCCAGCCGGACTTCGCTCAAAGCCTTAGCCCGAAGTAGCTAAGCCCCTCGTTTCTTAAGAACTTTTTACCAGCTGGGGGACGTCCTCGAGCACCTGCAGCAAGGTGCCCGGGCTGACCGGCTTGAGGAGGTGGAGGGCGAAGCCGGCCTTCTTCGAGCGCTCCTTGTCTTCGTCCTTGCCGTAGGCGGTCACGGCGATCAGCCGCGCCGCCGAGGTCTCGGGGTTCTTGCGCAGCGCCCGGGCGAGCGAGAAGCCGTCCGAATCGGGCAAGCCGATGTCGCACAGGATGACGTCGGGCCGCATGCTCCTTGCCGTATCGAGGCCTTCCTTCGCGGTCTCCGCGACGGTGACGGTGTAGCCGCAGAGCTCGAGCAGCCGCCGCAGCGATTCGGCCGAATCGCGGTTGTCCTCCACCACGAGCACGCGCAGGTGCTTGTTGGGCTCGACGGCGGGGATTTCCGGGCGCGAAGGCTTGCGCGATTCCAGCAGCTCGAGGCGGCCCCGGAAGGCGCTCAGCTCGTTCGCGATCTGGAGGCGAACGGCGTGCACGCCGTGCAGGTCGCCGATCGCGATGCCGTAATGCCCGTCGTCGGAGTAGAGCAGCATCGCGAGGCTCTTCACCCCGCGAATGGCGACGCGACTTTCCACGTCGTTCACCGCATCGACGGCCGCGTTGCACAGCCCCTGCGCCCGCGCCAGCGCGCCGGCATTGCTCGTCCCGCCGTGCTCCTGGATGAACAGGGCTAGGAGCGCGGCGTGCACGGCGTACGCCTTATCGAGATCGTGGACGGCCATGGACAAGCGCGAACAGTACAGGCAAAGCGTGCGCCAGTCCAAGTGACACGACAACCTCACGCGCTCGTGTAGCCGGCCGTCGACACGCGTGTAGTCCTTGGCGCCTGACCGTGTAATGCCTCCAGCAAAAAAAGAGGCGGGAGCGTTACGCTCTCCGCCTCTTTCGTTTTGGACTTGATTAGCTAGTACTTGGACGCCTTGCCGCTCGAGCCGGTCGAGCCGCTCGAGGCGCCGGACGAGGAGGGTGACGAAGCGCCGCTCGAGCTGGACGGCGACGAGGCGCTCGCGCCGCTCGAGGATTTCGTGGAGCCGGTCGAGGCGGAGCCGGAGCTCTCGCTCACGCCGAGGGCGGCCAGGGTTTTCTGGTCAAGCTTGCCCGAGGCCTGAATGCCTTTGGACTGCTGGTATTCCTTTACCGCGGCCTGGGTCTTCGGACCCAGCTTGCCGTCGGCGGGGCCGCTGTCCATGCCGGCGGAGCTCAGTTTCTCCTGAGCCTGCTTCACCACGTCGGGGCTCTGGCTGCTCTGCGCCGACTGGCTGCCCTGCGAAGATTGGCTGCCCTGCGCCTGGGCCTGGTCGCTTTGCCCTTGCGACTGCTGCTGGTTGCCCGCGGCGATCGCGCTGAACGAAACTGCGGCTGCGCTTGCGAGAAGCAAATATGAAAGCTTCCTGATCATTGAATCCTTTCCGTTGGTAAGGTTTCAGGATCCCTCTTTGCGGGGTTAGGCCCATACCGCTGCAAGGCACGTTCCGGCACATCCAACGGAGTGCGCGCGGGAACAGGTGTTGCAGGTCAGCTCTCATGATGACCAAGGAAAATCTCGGCCGGTGGCTCGTTGTCGGCTTCGTGAGCGGGGCGGTCTCCGTGCTCCTATTCCATCAAGTAATCGCCGCGCTGCTTCACGCGATCGGCATCACGCCGCGCGCGCCCTACTCGATGCAGCCCACGCAACCACTGGGGGTTGCGCAGCTCTGGTCGATCGTGTTCTGGGGCGGCGTCTGGGGCGTGGTGCTCGCCGTGGCCCTTCGAAAGTTCGCCGATAGCGCGCTCGTGATAGCGGCGACGATCTTCGGCGCGCTCTTCCCCTCGCTTGTGGCGTGGACCCTGGTCGCTTCGATGAAAGGTCAGCCGCTCTTCGGCGGCGGCGCGCCCAAGGCTTTGATGGTGGGGCTGCTCGTCAACGCGGCGTGGGGACTTGGGACCGGTACGGGGCTCGCGCTCTTCGGCCGGCGCCGATGGAAATTACACACCACCTGACCCTGTAAGAATTTCCGCCCGTTGCACGATATGCAGCGGGCGCACCCTATAGGCTCACTCACAGCAGGGGCGTCTGCTGATGGAAGGCGAGCTTCCACCGTCTTCCATCGTGCACGTAGGCGCTGCTCGCGCGGGCGCGATACGGCTTGGGCTCGCCGGCGCGACGCGCAGTCGCCTTGTAGGTCACCAGCGCGGCGCCGCTCGAGAGCTCCATGACACGATGCTCCTCGAGCGCCACATCGCTCCAGCGCGATGCGCCCGCAAGGGAAGACAGGATTTCATCCTTGACCTGCACGCCGGCCGGATCCGGAAACACCAGCATCGCGGCATCGGCGAGGTTGCTGTCATGGTAGTCCGCGCTTTTCAGCCAAAACTGCTCCTCGAGCGCGAACAGCAGATCTTCCAGTCTCTGGGGCATGGCCACCTCCGAAAAGAGGATTGACCATGCGGCGCGCAGGAAAATCCCGCTCGGCTCAGCCGAGATTGAGCGCGAGCCGGATGCGGTTTCTTCCGTAGAGGTAGGCGTATTCGCGCGAGGCGGCGAGCTTGCGCGTGAGGAGCACGCCCAGGCCGCCGATCTTACGCATTTTGACGGTCATGTCGGGCGGCGCGTCGGGCGGGGCGCCATAGGGATTGAAGGGCGGTGCAGCATCCTCGTAAGTGAGGCTCACGTTGGCGCCCGCGATGCTCAAGGTCAGCCAGACCGGCGAATCGCTGTCACCGCGGTGCCCGTGGCGCACGGTATTCGTGAACAATTCCTCAAGCACGAGGTTCAGGCGCAGGCACTGGTCGCCGCCGAGACCGGCGTCGGCGCAGAAGCGCTCGAGGAATTCACGCAGCGCCCGCAGCCGGTCGATGCGGGCGAGAAACATGGCGGTTCGTGAGAGCGCGGGCATTGTGCACGCTTGTATGTTGACCCCCATTATAGAATTTGGGGCGTAGGGCGTAGTGGGAACCGGACCTAAGGGAGGCTCCGATGCGCTGGATACTTGCAGTGGCCGCCGCGGCGTTGATGGGCTCCGCGGCATATGCGCAGGACGTCGGGCAGATCAAGAACGCGAAAGGCACGGTGCACGTCGAGCGCGAAGGCAAGCGCATTCCGGCGAGCGCCGGGATGCCGGTGCGCAGCTCCGATACGCTCGTCACCGGCGCCGACGGCTCGGTCGGCGTGACCTTCCTCGACAACACCATGGTGTCGGCCGGGCCCTCGACCGTGTTCGCGATCGAGAGCTACCGGTTCGACAGCACTACGCACGACGGGCAGTTCGACGCCTCGCTCAAGAAGGGCTCGCTCGCCGTGGTGTCGGGCAAGATGGTCAAGCAGACGCCGGGATCGATGCGCGTGCGCACCCCTTCGAGCGTGATGGGCGTTCGCGGAACCGAGTTCCTCGTGCGCGTCGACTGACGTGGCGGTCGCGCTCGTCGGCGCCGCCCTGGCGCTGTTCCTGCTTTTCCCAGCGACAAAGGAAATGGTGGTGGTCGTGCCGAGCGCCGACGGTCACGTCGGCATGGTCGTGGTGGAGCGCGGCGACGACCGGGTCATCCTGAACGAGGCCTACGCCACGAGCCGCGTCACCTCGGACGGCCAGATTCACCTCGAAAAGCTCGAGCCGAAAGAGGCCGAGGCCCAGGTCGTCGCGTCGACTTCCGGCGCAGCCTCGGAGGTGCAGCGGCCGCAGCTGGAGCGCGTCGCCGTGTCGCTGCCGATGTTCCACGATGCGATCGCGGCGCTGCCGCCGCGGCCGGTTTCGTTCCTGCTCTATTTCGTCACGGGGACGGACGACCTGACCGATGCCTCCAAGCTCGAGCTCGGGCGCATGCTCGAGGAGCTGCGCCGGCGCGAGGTCGCCGATATCGTGGTGATCGGGCACACCGACCGCGTCGGCAACGAGCAGGCGAACGACGAGCTCTCGCTTGCCCGCGCCGAGCGCGTCAAGGCCGAATTCGTCGCCCAGGGCATCGCCTCTGCCGAGCGCATCCGCGCCGCCGGCCGCGGCGAGCGCGAGCCGGTCGTGCCGACCGAGAACGACGTCGACGAGCCGCTCAACCGGCGGGTGGAAATCAACGTACGTTAGTTAGTTCCAGCGCAGCGCCAGCAGCGTCAGGTCGTCCGAGGCCGGCGCCTCGCCCACGAAGCGCTGCACGTCTTCGATCACCGCCAGGTTGGTCTCGAGCGGCGCCGTGCCGGCCGGCAGCGAGGCGAGCAGCCGCTCCAGCCGCTCGTGGCCGTAGAGCTCGCCGCGCTCGTTCATCGCCTCGGTGACCCCGTCGGTGAGCGCGCAGAGCACGTCGCCGCGGGCGAGGCGCACCGACTGCGTGGTGAACGAGAACGCGCCCGGCACGCCGACCGGCGGCCGGGGCGCGGTCGGCAGCCGGTGAACGCCCGAGGCGCCGCGCAGGTACGGCGGCTCGTGCCCGGCATTGCAATAGGCGAGCTCGCCCGTGTCGAGCTCGAGCGCGGCGGCGAACACCGTGACGAAGAACGTTTCGGGGTTGTCGCGGGTGATTTCCTGCGCCGCGCGGCGCAGCGCCGCCGCCGGCTCCGCGCCCGCGTTCACAACGGCGGCCTTGATGGTCGCCTTGCACAGCGCCATGAAGAGCGCGGCCGGCATGCCTTTGCCCGAGACGTCGGCCACGACGAAGAAAAGGTGCCGCTCGTCCAGCTTGAAGCAGTCGTAGAAGTCGCCGCCCACGCTGCGCGCGGGCTGCACCAGCGCGCGCAGGGCGAAGCGCTGCTCGGCGTCGAATACCGCGGTGTCGGGAAGGAGGCCCATCTGGATGCGCCGCGCCGCCTCGAGCTCGCCGGCGGCGCGCGCCGCCGCCTCGCGCAGCTCGCGGCGCTGCCGGTCGGCCTCCGAGAGCGTCGCGGCGAGAAGCACGGCGAAAGCGACGACGAGGCCGAAAGCGGGCCACGCGGCGTCTAGCAGCAGGCCGCGGGAAAAGGCCCACAGGCCCGCGGCAAAGAACGCCACGAGCAGCGCGCCGGTGGTGGCGACCGAGAAATGCACGCGCGAGGAAGGCACCAGCCAGATCAGGACGCCGGCGCCGGCGGCGAGCAGCGCGAGCTCGAGCCAGCGCGCCCAGTCTGGCCGCACCAGGAAGGTGCCGTCGAAGATCTGCTCGATGAGCTGCGCGTGCAGCTCCACGCCGGGAACCTGCTCGCCGAGCGGCGTCGCCTTGTAGTCGAGCAGCCCGACTCCCGTGACGCCCAGCAGCACGAGCTTCGCGCGCAGGAGCTCGGGGTCGGCGTCGCCGGCGAGGAGCTGCGAGGCCGACACGAAGCGCGTCTGGTCGTGCAGGCTGTAGCGCAGCCACATCGAGCCGTCGCGCTGCACCGGCACCGAAGCGCCGGCGAACTCCACGCGCAGCAGGCCGTCGCCCGCGTCGCTCAGCGAGAATTGGCGCGCGCCTGTACCCACGCGCCAGAGCTCGAGCGCGAGCGCCGGCACCAGCGTGTCGCCGACGCGCGCGACAAGCGGCACGCGCCGCACCAGGCGCTCGGGCACGTCCACGCTGATGAGGCCGCGCCCCGCGGCCGCGCGATCGATCTCCGGCACGCTCGCGAGGAGCTTCCCGTACTCGCGCAGCGGCGGCGAGCCCTGCGGCTCGCGCTCCTCCAGGCCGGCCACGGCGAGGACCACCTTATGGTCCTGGATCGCCAGCGCGAGCCAGGCGTCGTTGCTCGGCAGCCGCTCCAGGCGCTGCGCCAGCTCGTCGGGCAGCGGCACCAGGCGCGACACCTCGGCGGGCGAAAAGCGGTCGGGCTCGGGGAACAGGAGATCGAAGCCGATCGCCGCGGGCTCGTGCTCGGCGATGCGCGTAGCGAGCTCGGCGACGAGGGTGCGCGGCCAGGGCCACTGGCCGTACTCGGCGAGCGTCGCCTCGTCGATCTCGACGATGGTCGCCGGGGCGCTGCGCCGCTCGCGCGGCAGCAGGCGCTGGTAGGAGTCGAACAGCGCCTCGCGCACCGCCTGGACGGGACCGGGCGACCATCCGACGAGCGCTAGCAGCAGGACGACGAGCGCGGCGGCGGCGACGCGCGCGCGGGTCAGAGCTCGATCTCCATCCCGTCGTAGGCCGCGGTCACCTCGAGCCCGCCTCCCTGGCGGGTGAGCTCCTCCAGCCGGCGCGCGTCGCGAAGGATGCGGCGGATCGCGCTGTCATCGTTCGCCGGCTCGTGGTGGAAGAGCGCGAGCTTCTTCACCTGGGCCATCTGGCAGAGCTCCACGCCTACGACGTTGCTCGAGTGGCCCCAGTCGGCCTTCACCGAGACCGCCTCGGCGAGCGAGTACATCGCGTCGAAGATGACGAGGTCGGCGCCGCGGAAGAACTCGACGATGCGCTGGGTCTCGCGGATGTCGTCGAGCTTGTGCTCGGAGTCGGTGCTGTAGACGAAGCTCTTGCCGTCGCGCTCGAAGCGAAAGCCGTACGAGTCGCCCGAATGGAACTGCGGCGCGGGCGTGACCTCGACGCCCGCCACCTCCTGGGTCACGCCCGGGACGAGAGGCACGAATTCGATGGTCGCGGTGAGGTGCGCGAACGGCACCGGGAAGGAGGGCGGCTCCTGCTGGCGGCGAAGCGCCTGCTCCAGGTCGCTGTGGCACCCGTAGATGCGCAGGCGCGTTCCGGGGACGTAGGCCGGCCCGAAGAAGGGAAAGCCCATGATGTGGTCCCAGTGCATGTGCGACATGAAGATGTTGACCGCCGCGGGCCGGCCCGACTGGCGCGCGAGCACGTGCGCGCCGAACGGGCGGGCGCCGCTGCCCATGTCGCAGACGAAGTACTGGTCGCTCCCGGTCTCGAACTCCACGCACGAGGAATGGCCGCCGAAGGTGTGCGACAGCGCGAAGTCGAGCTCGTGCTCGACGAAGGCGGCGGCCTTTTGGATGTCGTCGAGCCCGCGGCCGTTCGCGGCGAGGAGCGCCTGCGCCAGGCGGTCGCGCAGGTCGAGCGAGGTGAGCGACACCGGCATCGAGCCGCGGGTGCCCCAGAAGCGCACGCGCATCGCGGCGCGCTAGCCCCGGTCGAAGGCCGCGGCGGCGTCCGCCGACACTGCGGCGAGCGCCTCGCGGACCGACGGATGAAGCTCGAACACCATGTCGAAGCGGCTGATCTGGAAGATCTCCGCCACCACCGGCCGCAGCGCCGCGAGCACGATCTTTCCCCCCTTGGCGCCGGCCTCCTTGGCCGCAAGCATGAAGCAGCGCAGGCCCGCCGAGGACACGTATTCGAGGCCGGAGAGGTCGACCACGATGCGCTGGCGCTTGGCGAGCGCCTCGTCGAGGAGGGGCTGCAGGCCGGCGCGAAAGGCCTCGCAGTTGTCGTGGTCCAGCCGGCCGGCCGGCGCCACGACGAGAGTGTCGGCATACGTCCGGGAGTCGAGTTTCATCTTATGGTCTCTGGGGCGCTGCAGCGCTATTCTAGAATGCCTGCGGAATATACGCCCGTGGCGCTTTCCGCCTTCAATTTCAGCCGCTGGATCGACGAGCACGCGCACCTGCTCAAGCCGCCGGTGGGCAACCAGCTCGTGTTCCGCGAGGCCGAGGACCTGATCATCCAGGTGATCGGCGGCCCCAACGCGCGCACGGACTACCACGACGACCCGTACGAGGAATTCTTCTTCCAGCTAAGGGGCGACATCGTGCTCAAGGCGGTCGAAGACGGCAGGCCGCGCGACATCCCGATCCGCGAGGGCGAGATCCTGCTCATCCCGGGCCACTTCCGGCACTCGCCGCAGCGGCCGGCGGGCTCGATCGGCCTGGTGGTCGAGAAGATGCGCCCGCGCGAGGTGAACGACGCCTTCGAGTGGTACTGCCCGCGCTGCTGGACGCGCATCCACCGCGTCGAGGTGAACGTGCAGGACATCGTAGCCGACCTGCCGCCTCTCTTCGAGGCGTTCTACGCCGGCGAGCGCCGCTGCCCGGCGTGCGGGCATGTCCACCCCGGGCGCGGATGACCGAGCCGCGCTTCACGCGCGCCGCGCGCCTCCTTCACGAAGCCCACGAACGGCGTGAGCCCTTCCGGCCGTTGCCGCCCGAGCTTGCGCCGCGCACCAGCGAGGCCGCCTACGAGATCCAGGACGCGTTCGTCGCGCTGCGCGCCGAGAAGCGCGGTGCGATCGCCGGGTACAAGATCGCGCTCGCGAGCAAGGCGATGCAGCGCTTCGTCGGCGTGGATCGGCCCCAGGCGGGCATCATGTTCGAGTCCACGCTGCTCCGCACGCCGGCCGCGGTGCGCGCGGGCGACTACCTGCGCCTCATCGTCGAGTTCGAGATCGCCGTGCTGTTAGAGGAAGACCTTCCCGCGGCCGATGCGCCGTTCACGCTGGAGCGCGTGGCGGCCGCGGTCGGCGCGGTGATGCCCGCCATCGAGCTCGCCGACGATCGCCAGGCGGACTATGGCGAGCTCTCCAAACATCCGTTCGATCTCATCGCCGACAACAGCTGGAACGAAGGCGCGGTGCTCGGCTACCCCGTGAGCGACTGGAAGACGCTCGATCTCGCGGCAGTGCGCGGCCGCGCCACGGTCAACGGCAGCCTCGTGGGCAAGGGCAACGGCGGCGACGCGATGGGCCACCCCTTCAATTCAGTGGCTTGGATCGCCGACCACCTCGCCGCCCACAGCCGCGGCCTCCGTCGCGGCGACGTCGTGATCACCGGCAGCATCATCACTTCGAAGAACATGAAACCCGGCGATCTCGTGAAGTACTCGATCGAAGGCCTGGGCGAAGTCGAGCTTCGCGTCGACTAGGGACAGACGCTTTTATCAGAGTGTCCTTAGGCCGGAAGGATCAGGGTCAATGTTGTAAGCCTGCTGAAAGGGCTGTCGTCCAGCTTGCACTGTGCTGGCGCGGCTACGCTAGGGAAACCCCTACAGCCACATTGAGCGCGCAGAGTGCTGCTCGGTTTTCCTCCTGAGGGGTAAGGCACATGGCAGTGTTCCAGTTCAGCGCCCTGAGCGACGGGCAGTCGCTCGCCTTCAATCCGAACGCAGACGTTCTCAACTTCGACCAGACGACGGTCGCCGCCGCGGACCTGAACGTGAGGCAGGTCGGCACGAACATTAGCATCGAGGTCGTGAGCGGCAGTCAGGCCGGGAAGGACGTGACGCTGCAGAACATGACCCCGCTGCAGCTGGCGACGACCAACATCACCTTCGCCGACGGCAGCAAGCTCCTCTTCGGCGATAACTCCACCGCGCTGAACGACAACCTCGCCAACTCGCTCACCGGTACGGCCGGGCGCGATCTGCTGGTCGGCTTCGACGGCGCTGACACGATGAACGGCGGGCTGGGCAATGACATCTACGTCGTCGGCACGGGCGACGTGATCTCCGATTCGGGCGGAACCGACACGGTGCTGAGCGATGTCAGCTGGACGCTCGCGGATGGGTTCGAGAACCTCACGCTGAGAGGCTCGGGCAATATAGCCGCGACCGGAAACAACGGCGCCAACATCCTCATCGGCAACTCGGGCAACAACTTCTTCAACCCTCGAGGCGGCGACGACACCATCCAGGCCGGGGCAGGAAATGACCTGATCCGTCTCGGCGGCGGCGGGGTTCCGAGCTATGGCACCAAGGTGATCGACGGCGGCGCGGGCTTCGACACGCTGGATTTCGGCGGCTTCGCGAAGAGCGCGATCGTCGTGGATCTCGCCGCGGGGACCCTGAAAGGCGGAGGCGACGCGGGGCAGGGCAGCGCCACGCTGATCAGCATCGAGAGCGTGGTCGGCGATGCGTTCAGCGACAAGATCAGCGGCAGCGCCGCGGCGGAGTCGCTCGCCGGCGGCGCTGGCAACGACACCCTCGATGGGCGTGGCGGCAACGACAGCCTCACCGGTGGCGCCGGTGCAGACACGTTCGCATTCTCCACGGCGCCGGGCGCCGGCAACGTTGATCAGGTGACCGACTTCGTCTCGGCCACCGACAAGCTCAGCTTCGACACGGCGGTGTTCACGGCGCTCGGCTCTGCGGGCAACTTCGTTGCGAACGATGCGCGCTTTGTGGCCGGTGCAGGGTTCACCTCCGGACGCGAGGTGAGCGACCGGATCATCTACGACACCACCACCGGCAACCTTTACTACGACCCTGACGGCAGCTTTGGGGGGGCCGCGCAGCTCGTCGCCACCCTGCAGGGCCATCCGGCGCTCGCCGCGACCGACATCGTCGTCACGGCCCAACCCGGCTCGACCATCCAAGGTACCGAAGGGGACGACACGCTGACCGGCACGCCCGGCACCGACACCATCGACGGCCTCGGCGGCAACGACCTCATCAGCGGCCTCG
>DATLUZ010000212.1:0-4758 GCA_035577785.1 Burkholderiales bacterium
AAGGCGGCGTACATCATCGGCCGCGTCATCAACGCGCATCGCGACGTGCCGTTCGCGGTGCCGATCCTGCAGAACCAGCGCGGCGAGCTCTACCTCGACACGCTGCTCGCGGGCGAGGACCAGCTATTGATCCTGTTCTCGTTCGCGCGCGCCTACTTCTTCGTCGACATGGAGGCCCCGGCGGCCTACATCTCGTTCCTGCGCTGGGTCCTGCCGAAGAAGCCGCGCACCGAGCTCTACATGTCGGTCGGGCTGGCGAAGCAGGGCAAGACGCTCTTCTATCGCGACCTGCACTACCACCTGCGCCACTCGACCGACAACTTCGTCGTCGCGCCCGGCATCAAGGGCATGGTGATGCTGGTGTTCACCCTGCCCTCGTTCCCCTACGTCTTCAAGCTGATGCGCGACCGTTTCGCGCCGCCCAAGGACATCGATCCGCAGACGGTGAAGGACAAGTACCTGATGGTGAAGCTGCACGACCGGGTCGGGCGCATGGCCGACACGCTCGAATACTCGCTCGTCGCGCTGCCGCTCGCGCGCTTCCATCCGGCGCTGCTCGAGGACCTCAAACGCGAGTGCGGCTCGTCGGTCGAGGTCGACGGCGACGCGCTGGTGCTGGGCCATGTCTACATCGAGCGGCGCATGCAGCCTCTCAATCTGCTCATCGAGGAGCTCAAGCGCGACCCCGACCCCGAGCGCCTGCGCGTCGCGCTGCGCGACTATGGCGCCGCGATCAAGGAGCTCGCCGGCGCCGGGATTTTCCCCGGCGACATGCTCCTGAAGAACTTCGGCGTCACGCGCCACGACCGGATCGTGTTCTACGACTACGACGAGATCCAGCCGATGGAAGACATGCACTTCCGGCGCATCCCGCCGCCGCGGAGCTACGAGGAGGAGCTCTCCGCGGAGCCTTACTGGTCGGTCGGCCCGAGCGACGTCTTTCCCGAGCAGTTCGAGCGCTTCCTCGTCGGCGAGCCGCGCGCCCGCCAGATCTTCTACGAGCACCACCGCGATCTCCTCGACCCGCAGTTCTGGAGCGAGAAGCAGGCGCGGGTGCGCGCCGGCGTCCAGGAGGACGTCTTCCCCTACCCCGAGGAAATCCGGTTTCCGCGGTGATCGGCGTAGCTGCCCTTTAGGGCAGTGCCTTATTGTCGTTCAGGTAGAGCCAGCCTTTGACGATGCGGTAGATGATCCAGACCGCGTCGGCCATCAGGACGAACCAGCCGACGAAGATGAGGAATGTGATCACGCCGATCGCGCCCCACAGCAGGCCCCACCAGAAGGTGCGGATCTGCCAGCGGAAGTGCGACTCGAGCCAGCTGCCCTTCGCCTCGTCGCGCTTCACGTAATCGATGACGAGCGCCACGATCCACGTGATTCCAATCAGGAAGCCGGCCGCCTGCAGCGCGTACACCGCGGTGGTCAAATTCTTGAGGCTTTTGTCGTCAGCCATCGATCTCCACCCTCTTCTGCCGCGACCTGAGCCCAGAAACGATGCGCACGTTGCGCTTTGCCACTCCGTAATGTGAAGCGAGAAACTCGATCAGGGCCTCGTTTGCCTTGCCGTCGACGGCGCGCGCGGCGAGGCGCACCTTGATCCGCTCGCCGTGGCGTCCTGCGAATTCCGAACGGGAGGCGCCGGGCTGGACGTGCAAATCGAGAATCACAGCGACGCGACCCGCTACAAAGAAGCCACGGCAGGGCGGATGTTCCAGAGCACGATCAGCACCACTTGGATCAGGATCACGAGGGCGAGCGGCGTGAGGTCGAACTGGCCCACCGGCGGAATGTAGCGTCGAAGCGGCCGCAGGAACGGACGGTTCACCGCGGCGAGCACCGGCGCCACCGGCGTGCCGGGATTGATCCAGGAGAACACCACCTCGATGATCACGGCACCCACCAGGATATAGAGGCTGTAGCGCACAAGGTCCAGCAACGCTACCAGTACGAGGCCAATCCACCCGGGCTCGAGGCCGCGGAGCGTGGACTCGATCCACAGGCCCAGGGCCTGAATGACCCAGGCGAGCAGCAGGCTCGCGAGATCGAGGCCCACGAGCCCGGGGATGAAGCGCCGCGCGGGCATCACCATCCAGCTCGTCGTCGCCAGCACGAACTCGCCGACCGGGTTGCGGAACGGCACGCGCAGCCACTGGAAGTGGAAGCGCAGCAGAAGCAGGAACACGAAGAAGGTAACCAGCGTGTCGATCAGGAAAAGCGCGATCTGCCCGAGCATCTCAGCCCTTCCCCAGCTCATCGCCGAGCTCGGCGCCGCGACGGCTGGCGGCCTCGAGCGCTTGCATGATCTTTTCCGCCAGCTTTTCCTGTTCGAACACCTTGAGCGCCGCCTCGGTGGTGCCGCCCTTCGAAGTGACCTGCCGGCGGAGCTCGCCGGGCGGGTCCGCCGACTGCGCGGCAAGCTTCGCCGAGCCGAGCACCATCTGCATCGCCAGTTTCAGGGAGGTTTGCCGTTCCAGCCCCAGCTTCTCGCCGGAGGCGGCGAGCTGCTCGATGAACCAGAACACGTAGGCGGGGCCGCTCGCCGAGAGCGCGGTCACCGGATCGAGCAGCCGCTCCTCGTGCACCCAGACCACCTCGCCGACGGCGCGCAGAATGCTCTCGGCCTTTTGCCTTTCCCCCGGGTTCACCTCGGGAAGCGCATAGAGCGCAGCGATTCCAGCGCCGATCAGCGAAGGCGTGTTGGGCATGCATCGGACGAGCTTGCGGTGCCCCCCGAGCCAGCGCGACAGCGCGTCGACGCGCACGCCGGCGGCGATGCTGATCACGAGTTTTCCACCAATTTCCCCGGCTACGCTTTTGAGTGCCGTTTTCATGTCCTGAGGCTTCACGGCGAGAACCAGAACCTCCGCTTCGCCCGTGCGAGCGTCGGGCGCGGCGCTCGCGTGCACCGCATGGTCGGCGGCAAGCCGCTCACGCGCCGGGGTCAGGATCTCAACGACGCTGATCGCGCTGCGGTCGTATCCCTTGGCGACCAGGCCGCCGATCAGCGCGCGCGCCATATTGCCGCCGCCGAGAAAGGCGATTTTCATGCCGGGCTCTCCTCGCGCCTGCGCGCGCCGAAAATCGCGGTACCGATGCGCACCATGGTCGCGCCGGCGGCGATGGCCTCGTCCATGTCGTCGGACATGCCCATCGACAGGGTGTCGAAGCCGAACCGGGCAGCGAGCTCTTCGTACAAGCGTCGCATTTTCGCGAAATCGCCCGCCGCCCCCGGCGCGGGGATCGCCATGAGGCCGCGCAGGCGCAGGCGTGGCAGACGCGCGATCGCCGCCGCCAGCTCGGTGACTTCTTTCACGGCCACGCCGCTCTTGCTCGCTTCGCCGGAGATGTTCACTTCGATCAGGACGTTGAGCGGCGGCAGCTGAGCAGGTCTCTGTTCGGACAGGCGGTTTGCAAGTTTTACGCGGTCGACAGTCTGCACCCAGTCGAAGCGTTCCGCAGCAACGCGCGACTTATTACTCTGCAGCGTGCCGATGAGGTGCCATTCCACCCCGGGCACGAGCTGCATTTTTCGCAGCGCCTCCTGCACGTAGTTCTCGCCGAACGCGTGCAGGCCCGCGGCGTGCGCCTCGGCGATGCGGGTTACCGGGTGCGTCTTGGAGACTGCCAACAAAGTCACCGATTCCGGATCGCGTCCGGCCGCACGGGCGGCGCGCGCGATACGTGCTTTCACTCCTTGCACGTTTTCGAGAATCGTTGCCATAATTCTTTGAAGAAGCGAAGAAAAAGACTTCGCATGTCCGGGAGATTGTAATGGATCTGACTGAGCTGCTCGCCTTCGTCGTCAAGAACAAGGCGTCCGACCTGCACCTGTCGTCGGGACTGCCGCCGATGATCCGCGTGCACGGCGACGTCCGCCGGATCAACGTGCCTCCGATGGAGCACAAGGAAGTGCACGCGATGATCTACGACATCATGAACGACGGCCAGCGCAAGTTCTACGAGGAAAACCTCGAGTGCGACTTCTCGTTCGCGGTGCCCAACCTCGCGCGCTTCCGCGTCAACGCCTTCGTGCAGCAGCGCGGCGCCGCGGCGGTGATGCGGACCATCCCGTCGAAGATCCTGTCGCTCGAGGACCTGAAGGCGCCCAAGAGCTTCGCCGACATCGCCGACCAGCCGCGCGGCATCGTGCTGGTGACGGGGCCGACCGGCTCCGGCAAGTCGACCACGCTCGCCGCGATGGTCAACCACATCAACGAAAACGAGCACGGCCACATCCTCACCATCGAGGACCCGATCGAGTTCGTCCACGAGTCGAAGAAGTGCCTCATCAACCAGCGTGAAGTCGGGCCGCACACGCTGTCATTCGCCAACGCGCTGAGAAGCGCGCTGCGCGAGGACCCGGACGTGATCCTGGTGGGCGAGATGCGCGACCTCGAGACCATCCGGCTCGCCCTCTCCGGCGCGGAGACCGGCCACCTGGTCTTCGGCACGCTGCACACCTCGTCCGCGGCGAAGACCATCGACCGCATCGTCGACGTGTTCCCCGCGGCTGAAAAGGAGATGGTGCGCGCGATGCTCTCCGAGTCGATCCGCGCGGTGATCTCGCAGACGCTGCTCAAGACCAAGGACGGCTCCGGCCGGGTGGCAGCGCACGAGATCATGATCGGCACGCCGGCGATCCGCAACCTGATCCGCGAGAACAAGATCGCGCAGATGTACTCGGCGATCCAGACCGGCCGCCAGCTCGGCATGCAGACGCTCGACCAGAACCTGCAGGAGCTGGTCCAGCGCAACATC
>DATLUZ010000213.1:0-23852 GCA_035577785.1 Burkholderiales bacterium
TGCAGGAGGCCGCGCACGACCAGCGCGGGCGGCTGGATGGCGGCGCCGGGCTCGTCGGCGAGGGCGGCGCGCTCGAGCGCCGCGCCCCAGGCCCACAGGCGCTGGCGTAGGAGGCCCGGCGTGCCGGTCGCGGCCAGCCCGGCGGAACCCGCGAGCGCGCGCAGCTCGGCCGTCGCGGCGCCGTTCAGGAAGCCGGGCAGGTCGAGCTCGTAGCGGGAGACCAGGCGATCCGTGCGGCGCAGCTGCTCGCGCGCGAGCCGCTCGCGCAGGAGCGGGTGCAAAAGCTCCCCGCCCATGTCGAGCGCCGACACGAGCGGCGTGCCGCCGCGCAGCAGCATGCCGATGGTGCGGTAGAAGCGTGCCAGCTGGTACATCCTGAGGCGCTCGCCGAGCGCCGGCAGGCGCCACAGCGCGTCGCCGATCGCGGTGCGCACGTTGGCCAGCCGCAATGCATACACTCCGAGAACAATCAGTCCCCCAAAAACCGAAAGGAACACCGGGGCGTGCTTGTCAACCGCGCTTCCCCAGGTGAGAAGCAGGCGCGAGAAGAGCGGCAGCGCGCTGCCGCGCTCCTCGTAGATGCGGCCGAAGCGCGGCACCACGTAGAGCAGCAGGAAGAGGCTGACGATTCCGCCCACCGCGATGAGGAGCGTGGGATAGATCGACGCGTTCACCACGCGCTTCTTGATCGCCTCGAGCTGGGCGGCGTAGGCGACGTAGCGCCCGAGCGCCGGGGCGAGGTCGCTCGTCTTCTCGCTCGAGCGCACGGTGGCGACGTAGAGCGGAGAGAAGGTCTGCGGAAACTCCTCGAGCGCGCTCGAGAACGTCTGGCCCTCGCGCAGCACCTCGCCCAGGCGCTCGATCACGCCGCGCCAGTCGCCGCGCTTTTCCTTTTGCGCCAGCGTGTCGATCGCCTCGGGCAGCGGCAGGCCGGCGTTCAGCAGCACGCGCAGCTCCTGGCTGAAGAGCGCCACCGGGAAGCGCTCGCCGCCCTTGCGCCAGGGCAGGCCGAGCGAGCCCTTGGCGCGCACGCTGAGCACGGTGTAGCCGCGCCCTTCGACCTGGCGCACGGCGGTGACTTCATCGGGGGCCTGGAAGTCGAGCGCCTCGACGGCGCCGCCGGGACCGATCGCCTTGAGCTCGAAGCGCATTTCGCCGCGGCGCTAGTGGTTCGTGAGGTCGGCGTTCTCGCCGGTGCCGCCGGGCTGGCCGTCCTTGCCGTAGGAGAGCAGGTCGAACTCGCCTTTCTCGCCCGGGATCTTGTACACGTAGGGCCGTCCCCACGGATCGGCCGGGATGTCCTTGCGCAGGTACGGCCCGTTCCACTTCGGCTCGTTGGCCGGCTTGACGACCAGCGCCTTGAGGCCGGCCTCGTTTTCCGGGTAGTGGCCGATGTCGAGGCGGTACTGGTCGAGCGCCTTTTCCAGCGCGTCGATCTGTGCCCGGGCCGTCGCGACCTCCGACTTGCCCACCTGGCCGAAGTAGCGCGGCGCGACGAAGCCGGCGAGCAGGCCGATGATCACCACCACCACGAGCAGCTCGAGCAGCGTGAAGCCGCGCGCGCGCAACGACAACGATTCTGAAGCTCGAGCCTCTTGGGGGCCCATCGACTTTCCTTTCCCAACCGGTATGTTAGACGAGAAACCGCGCCCGGAACGACGCCGTCGGCGATTGTCGGATTTACACGCCGGCGATCTTTGCGCGCTGGAAAAGCCTATTGCGTCAACGCCGTTTCTGTGCTCCGGCGCTTTGCTGAAAACGGCGCGCCGAAGTCCGCTGCGGATTGGGACCCAAATTGGGTGGCGGCCCACTCGTTGGGCAGGACCCAAATTCATTTTCATCGCTCATGAACCGATGAAGGAGTCGAATTTGTACTGAGCGCACCGTCGCATATCGTGGCCTGGGAGGAGGAGCCATGAAAAAGCACGGAATGTCGCGCAGGAATTTCCTCAAGGGCAGCGCGCTCGCCGCCTCTGCGGGCGGGCTGACCGCAGCAGTCGCAAGCGCGACGGCGGGCGGATCGTCCGAGCGCGGCGAGGACCTGGTCCTGGTGAACGGCCGCATCCACACCATGGACGACCAGAACCGGATCGTCGATTCGGTGGCGATCCGCAACGGCCGGTTCGTCTCGATCGGGCACGACTCCGGATCGCACGGCGGCAAACGCATCGACCTGCGCGGCCGCACGGTGGTGCCGGGCATCATCGAGAGCCACACGCACTTCGTGAGCCTCGCCAACCGTCCCGGCTACCACGTGGCGCAGTGGGAACTCGCGAACAGCATCTCCGAGGTGCTTGCAATCCTCGCAGAGCGCCGCGCGCGCGGCGACGTGCCGCCGGGCGCTTTCATCACCGCGATGGGCGCGGGAACGCCGCGGATGTTCGCCGAGAACCGTTTGCCGACGCTTCAGGAGATCGATGCAGCGGTCTCGGATCGGCCGGTGTTCCTCTATCAGGGCGGCGGCGGCCCGGCGCGCACCAATTCCCTCGGCAAGGCCTTCTTCGCCACGGTTACGAATCCGACCGTGACGGTCGGCGCCGACGGCACGATCGCCGGCGGCAATCCCAGCCAGGCGAATGCCGCGCTCTATCACCTGCGCATCCGGCAAACGTTCGACGACAAGAAGCGGAGCGCGCTCGACGCGCAGGCGTACTCGGCGAGCGTCGGCATCACCGCGGTGCTCGACCAGACGCTGGTCGCGAGGGCCGACGGCACCCTGAACCCGGCGCTCTACGACCCGCAGCCGACCGACGCGCTCTTCACGCTCAACCACTACCGCATGTACGACGCGTGGCTGCAGCTCGAGCGCGAGCATCGCAACCTCATCCGGCTGCAGATCAACTTCCTGCACAACCAGGGCTTCGATGCCCGGTTCGGCGCCACGATCGAGAGCCAGCTTCCCGAGCTGCGCGAGCGACTCAAGAACCAGTTCCCGTTCTTCGGCAACGACATGGTGCGCACCGGCGCGATCGGCGAGTGGGCCGCGCCCTTCGCGCTTCCGAGCAACCCGAACGGCTTCGCGGTGTGGGTGGAAGCGCAGCGCCTCGTCGCCAAAGCGCGCTGGCGCAACGAGAATGCGCAGCCCGGCACGCCGACGAGCAGCGACGCGATCGAGCAGGTCGTCTCGACCTACGAGCAGATGGACGCCGAGCAGATCGCCGCCGGCTTCGCCGACGGCATCAAGAGCCTGCGCTGGGGCCTGCAGCACTCCGATTTCGCGACGCCTGCCCAGCTCGCGCGGCTGAAGGCGCTGAACTGCGGCGTCTCGATGTCGGGGTTCCGCTGGCTGGGCGGCGTGCCGCGCGCCGACGGGCTGCCGGTCGGACCGCTCTATCCGCAGATCCTCGCGAGCGGCATTCCCGCCGGCATGCACGAGGACGGCGTGCATATCGCGCCGCACAACCCGTGGTTCGCGATGCACTACGCGACCACGGGCCTGAACGTCCCATGGCTCTCGCAGCAGATCAACCCCGGGCAGCAGATCACCCGCCAGCAGGCGCTCCACGCCTACACGCGCGGCAACGCGTGGTATCTCAACCGGGAAAACGAGATGGGGTCGATCGAAAAGGGCAAGTTCGCCGATCTCGCGGTGCTCGACCGTGATTACTTCACCGTGAGCGACGCGGACATGAGGAAGATCCGCCCGATTCTCACCGTCGTCGCCGGCAAGGTCGTGCACGACTCCGGTGTGCTCAGCTTCGACCGAAATGACGAGCGCGACGACGACGATGACGACGGCGATCGCGGCCACGGCAAGGACCGGTGACGCGTGGGATGAAACCCACGGTCGGCTGCATTGTTTTTCTTTTTGCACGAACGTAAGGTGCGGTAGATAAGCGCCGCACGGCGTAGATAACGAAATACAGGAGGAGCTCAGAATGAAGTCCATCATCCGCGCGCTCGCGCTCGGCCTTTTCTTTCTTTCGCCATTCACGTCGCCCGCCGCATTGGCGGAATCGTTCTGCGTTCCGGGCCCGGGCGACATTCCCGAAACTACGCTGCAGGGCGGCCTTACCAACGACAAGCTCAACGCGCCGGGAGGTTTTCAGGGCGAGCAGTGCGGCATGCGCCAAGTGGGATACGAGCCCCTCGGGCTGCGCGGCAGCTTTGGCGATGTCCAGATCATCGGTCACTGCGCCTATGCAAGCATGCGCGATCCGTCCAACCTCGCGCTGCCCACAACCGGCACGGCGGTGGTCGACATGCGGATTCCTTCGGCGCCGGTCTGGACGCTGACGCTGCGCACCCCGGCCATGCAACGTGCCTACTCGGCGCTCGAGATCCAAAAGGGCATCATGGTCGGCGCGTTCAAGGACTTCGGGCCCAACGGCACGAATCCCTTCGACGTCTATGACGTCTCCGGGGACTGCCTGAATCCCCGCTTCATGGCGACGACCAACACCGCTTCGGGCAACCACGACGGCTGGCTTACGCCTGACACCAACACGTACTACGGCATCCCGTTCGGCGGCCAGACCATCCAGCAGAACCCGAACCGCATCGACGTGCATGTCATGGATGTCGCCGACAAGGCGAATCCGAAGCAGCTCCTGAACTGGAACCGGCTGCAGCTGCCGGAGGAGGTCCAGGCGCGCACGCTGCCGACCCGCAATTTCCACGACATCAGCACGAACGAGGACGGCACCCGGCTCTATCTCGCGCTCTACGGCGGCAACAACGCGCTCGGCGGCTTCCCTGCCGACGGCTCGGGCCGCTGCGCCAATGGCCTCCTGATCCTCGACTCCACCGACGTCGCGCTGCGGCGGCCGAACCCGAAGCTGAACTACATCAGCTTCCTCTCGTGGTGCGACCAGCAGATCGATCCGGACTATGGCGACGGCTCCACCGCCGCGGCCCACGCTACCGAGTACATCATCCACGAGAACGGCAAGCCCTACATCGTTTCCACCGACGAGTCGGCCGCGGGCCTCGACGGCGGTTTTGCGGTCACCTGCCTGCAGCGTACCTACTCGCGCCTGATCGACATCTCGGATGAAACGGCGCCGCGGGTCGTGGCCACTTTCAAGCCGGATGTCCACAAGCGCGAGAACTGCGAAGCGAAGGCGGACGGCACCCCGCCGAGAATCCTGGCCGAGCAGATCAATGCTGGCATGCTCCACTACATCGGCTTCGACAACCGCCAGAAGATGCGCCTCGTGTACTTCGCCGGCGCGAACCAGGGCATCCGCGTGGTCGACTACCGCGACCCGCAGCATCCGAAGGAAATCGCGTACTACAAGGCCCCCAATGTCGCGACGACGCGCGCGGGCGAGAACGACTTCACCCGGCCCGATCCGCGCTACGACCCGGCGGCGTGCCTGATCTACACCGGCTGGAACCAGGGCGGGCTGAGGGTTCTCGAGCTCACCAACCCCGCGTACAACGAGTGCATGCGCCGCACCGTGAGCGGCGGCGGCTTCCTCGGCACCAGCTCCGGCCGCGGAAACTCGCGCGTCGACTTCGAGGTCGAGGCGAAGCGGGATGGCGACGGTATCAAGGGGCGCGTCGAGTTGAAGGACAGCGACGCCGACGTGAGAATCCGCGTGCGGGACCTCACGGTGCTCAACGGCGTGCGCGACGCCTGCGGCGGCGTCCTGCCCGCTGCAGGGTCGGTGCAGCTCGAGGGAACGGGAACATTCAATGACCAGCCGGCGACGTTCCGGATCTGCGTTCAGGACAACGGCGAGGGCAAGAACGCCGCGTCCGATCTCTTCCACGTCGCGTGCACGAGCGGCTGTACCTACAGCAAGGGCGGCGCGCTGAGCGGCGGCAATCTGCAGGTGCGCCAGCCGCGCGACTGAGCGAATCACGCCGAGTGTTGTAAGCTCCGAAGGCCGGGCGCTGCCCGGCCTTTTTCATGAGAAGAAGAGGCTTCCTCCTGGCGCTCGCCGCGGCGCCGCTCGTTGCCCGCGCGGCGGAGCCGCCGGGCAAGGCGTTCGAGCTCGCCATCGTCAAGGGGCGGGTGGACGGGGCACAAGAGACCCTCCGGGTCAGGAAAGGGGACAAGGTCGAGCTGCGATGGACCAGCGACCGGCGCATCGCTCTGCACCTGCACGGCTACGACATCGAGACCACCGTGACGCCGGGAACGCCGGCCGCGATGTCCTTCCAGGCGAGCATCGCGGGGCGCTTCCCCGTGTCGGAGCACGGTCACGGCTCGCGCCACGAGCGGGCGCTCTTGTACTTGGAGGTGCTCCCCTAGCGGCCGCGGCACACGGCTTCGGCCAGCGCTTCGACCTGCCGCTGCCGCTGTGGCTCTGGGTGACCGGGGCCGGGGCGACCATCGTGCTGACGTTCGCCGCGATGGCACTTTTTTTCTCCAACACCCAGGTCGTCCCGCGCAGGGCCGGGCCGAGGATCTTGTCCGTTTCGCCAATAGTGACCCGAGCGATCCGCGCGGTTGCGCTCGCAGTCTTTGTCCTCACCGTCCTTGCCGGGTTCATCGGCGCGCAGGATCCCTATCGCAACCTCATCACCACGATGGTGTGGGTGACGTGGTGGGTGGGGTTCGCGTTCGTGTGCGCGCTCGTCGGCGACCTTTGGGCGCTGGCGAGTCCTTTGCGTATCCCGTTCAAAGGATTTTTTGGATATCCAAAGCGGCTGGGTGCCTGGCCCGCCGTGGTGCTGTTCTTCGCCTTTGCCTGGGCCGAGCTCGTCTGGCGCGACAAGGACGTGCCGGCTTATCTGGCGAGCGTTGTGCTCGCCTATGCACTGCTTACTTGGATCGCCGCGGCATGTTTCGGCACCGAGGCCTGGCTCAGAAACGGCGAGGCCTTTTCGATCGCCTTCGGCGTCTTCGGGCGCTTCGCGCCGCTGCACGGGCAGGATCGTGCGCTGCGCCTGCGCCTGCCCGGTGCGGGACTGATTGCGGACGAGCGCGTGCCGGTTTCCATCGCGGTGTTCGTGCTCCTCATGCTCTCGAGCGTGACCTGCGACGGCTTCTTCGAGACGCCGCTCATGCGCAGCCTCGAAACCGCGGTGCTCGGCTCGCCGCCGCTCGCTGCGGCGCTTTTCGCGGCTTCGGAATGGGGCCTGGACGAATCGCAGCTCATCGCGAGCGCCACGCTCGCCGCCTTTCCCGCGCTCTTCGTCGCGGCGTTCTGGCTCACCGCTTGGGCGATGCTGCGCGTTTCAAAGCAGAATCGAGGCGTACGTGAAACGGCGTGCGCGTTCGTCCTCACGCTCGTGCCCATCGCCGTCGCCTACCATCTCGCGCACTACTTTTCGCTTCTCGTGACGGCGGGGCAGTTCATGATCCCGCTCGCTTCGGACCCTTTCGGCTTCGGCTGGAATCTTTTCGGCACCGCCGGCTACAAGGTCGACCTCGGCGCGGTGAGCCCGTACGTCTTCTGGTACGGCGCGGTGGTCCTCATCGTGACGGGACACGTCATCGCCGTAGTGCTCGCGCACGTCGAGGCGCTGCGGCTTTTCGGTAGCCCGCGAGCCGCAGCCGCGAGCCAGGTCCCGATGGTGGCGCTCATGGTCGCCTACACCATGCTGAGCCTCTGGATCCTCGCCCAGCCGATCGTCGGCTAGCGCGGCGCCGCGCCCTGCGTGCGCTGACCCTGGGAGCGCGCCTGGAAGCCGGCATCGCTCGTCGACCAGTGGAAGTGCACGATGCGGAAGAGCCCGCCGCTGCGGCGCAGGATCACCGTCTCGAGCGTGACCTGGTCGATCGGGGTGCCGTCGGCCTGCTTTCCCGTGACGCGGTAGGTGCTCAGTACCCAGCGCTCGTTGCCTTCGCCGCCGACGCGCCGGGTCTCGAGCTTCCACTGCGACGCGACGGCGAGGTCCATGTCGAAGGGCAGGTGCGTGAGCGCGTAGGCCTCGGCCGTCGGGTCGACGCCGCCGAACTCGTACACCACGAGCCCGCGGTCGAGCAGCGACAGCGCGGCCGCGGTGTCCTTGTTGCGAAGCGCGGCATGGAAGGCGTCGACCGCCTCGGCCGGAAGGCGCGTGCCCTGGGCCGCAGCCGAGCCCGCCACGAATGCCAGGACGAGGCCGAGCCGCCTCATCGCTTAAGCTCGATCTCCTCGACGACGAACACGTCGCGCACCGCGATGCCGTTGAGCGGCCCTTCGGCGGCACTCACCGTGATCTCGGAATCGGTGTTGGACTGCACCTCGAACGCGGCGGAGAAGCGCTGGCCGGCGAGGAAGGTCAGCCGCCACCCGCGCAGCTCGCCCGGCGGGTATGCCTTGGGCGTGCTCGCCGGCGGCCCGATCGGCGTGCCGCGAAACGTGTAGATGCGGCCCTCCGCGTCGGGCTCGCCGACCGCGGTGATCATCCCGGCGAGGCGCTTCAGCGCCGGGTCGACCCGGACGACGTCGTCGTGTCCCGCCTGGGCGAAAGCGATTCCCGATCCGAGGACGGCCGCGGCGAGCCGCGTCGCGAGGCGCATCGCGCGATCTTAATGCACCTCGTCAATTGCGACCTCAAAGCTCTAGAACTTGTTTCGAGCGCACTGTCACAGAACTGCGTCGGACGGAAATAGGCCCCGGGTGGTAGGGTGTTCACGGTAACGCGCACCAACACGCGCATTCAAGGGGAGTCACACTATGACAGCGTTCAAGCGCAGCACGCTCGCGGCATCCCTTGCCGCTCTCACCTTCGGTCTCACCGCCACGGCGGACGACGGCAAGCCCGACAGTTTCCGCGCGCGGCTTTCGAGCTACAACGAAGTGCACTTCATCGCCGGCAACGCCGCCGCTACCCCGGTCGTCCCGCCCGCCTTGCGGGGCGCGATCTCGAGCGTCGCGAGCGGCAGCTTCCGCGCCGATATCGACGACCGAAGCAGAGTCATCGACTACACGCTCAGCTATAGCGGCCTCGAGAGCGCGGTCCAGCAGGCGCACATCCACTTCGGCCAAAGGCACACGGTTGGCGGCATCGTGGTCTGGCTCTGCCAGACCGCGGCGGTGCCGGCTCCGGCTGCCGTGGCCGGCGTGACGCCTATGTGTCCGCAGGAAGGGACAGTCAGCGGGACGATTGGTCCGGACCAGGTCCTCACGGTCACGGGGCAGGGCATCGCCGCAGGTGAGTTCGATGAGCTGCTGCGCGCGATTCGCGCGGGCGCCACTTACGCGAACGTGCACACCGCCGTCAATACGCCCGGCGAGATCCGCGGCCAGCTGCGCCACGGCGGCCGCGGCCACGACAGTCATTGAGCAAAGAAGAAGGGAGGCTCTCGGCCTCCCTTTTTTTGCGTCGCCTTATCGTTTAACGCCGCTCACGGCGCAGGATCGATGCACTTGGGCTGCGCGGGCGGCGTGGGAGTATCGAACGTGGTGCACAGGACGTTGCTGTCCCTCGCCTGCTGCACCACCTGGACCCAGTCGTCCGGGAAGCCGGCGGGGATCGAGCCCGTGCACTTCGCACCCTGCTTCGCCGCGTCGGACCCTGCCAGCAGGTAGCCTTGGCAGGCCGCGTTGTCGGCCGCCTTCCTTACGGCGGCGACGTAGCCGGCGTGGTTGCCATAGCGCTCTTCGAGCGACGGGCGCGGGTCGCCGGGCTGGCGATCGGCTTTCTTGATCGCGAAAGGCACCATGCCGCCGACGTAGTTGCATACCTGCCCGAAGTGGAACCCGGCAGAGGTAATGTTCCAGCCGAGGTAAGTCCCTAGCGGCGCATCGCGCAGGACGGTCGGTACGCCGCCGAGCTCGTTGCCGTCGGAATCCACCTTGGGGACCATGATCTTCACCACGGCTCCGATGATCGGCGGCGCGTTGGTCGGATTGCCGGTCGCGTTGAAGTGGTCAAACTCCGGACCCCAGTCGTAGTCGAAAATCGGGAAGGCGAAGTTCTCGGGCAGGAAAATCGAATCCGGGATGCCGGGCACGCCGCTCGGGAAGCCCATCGCCGCCTTGTTCGCCTCGACCAGCGTGCGCTCGTTGTTCGGACCGCGCATCAGCGGCCACTTGCTCGGTGGCGGCTCGGTGCCGTTCAGCACCCATTCGCGCAGCGCGACCCGCATGCGGTTGACGAGCTGAGTGGCCGGCACCGGATTGGCTCGCAGGGTACCCGTGCCCCAGTTGTTGCCGGGGCAACCCGCGCCTGCGGGACTGGGCGACTGGTTCATGGCGCCGTTTCCGCCGCCATGCGTCGAGCTCGGCAGGTAATAGCGCCGCACGTTCGGCGGCAGCGGGATGTCGTTCTTCGGGTCGGTGCCGACCCAGGAGGGCGTCATCTTCAGCGCGAACACTTCCGAGCCGCCGAACGTCTCGATGATCTTCGGGCAGGTATTGGTGCGGTTGCAGCGATCGAGAATCCCGCCCGGATGGAGGTCGCGCACCTTGTCCGGGAAGCTGTGCCACCACTGCGGACCTTCGCTCCCCATCTGGTAGAGCTCGAGCACGCCGTCGGGCTGGCCCCAGCGGGAGTTGTTCGCTACGCGCCGGCCGGCGATCAGCGGCCAGGCGCCGTCGTGCACGATGCGTCCGGCCTCGTCCTCGTTCATGCCGAGGAAGATGAGATGGCGGGTGAAATTGCCCGACTGCGACGAGCCGCGGATGATCTCCTTGTTGATCCTGCCGGCGAGCGTCTTGAGGCGCCCGCTCGGGTCTCCCACCGGATCGCCAAGCTCGTCTGCATTGGCGTACCTGAAGAACGAGCCCACGTCGCGGAACGCCGCGGTGCCCGCCCCGAGGACGTAGGGGTCCTTGACCGTGTACGTGAGCTGGTAGAGCTTGTCCCCTTCGAACCCGTTCCGCATACACACCTGCACCGGCAGGGTGGTCACCGGCAAGGGCGCCGCGAAGGTCCCGCCGCCGCAGAACTTCCAGTCCGCGTTCGGGATCGTTTCCCCCTCGGTGACGATGCCGTTCACCGTTTCCTTCAGGTGCACCTTCAGCGTCGCGCCGCTGTTGTCGGCCGCGTTCGCAGGGAAGTAGGGAATCGGATTGCCCATCACGTTGAGCGGCGCCGCATTCAAGCCGCTGCGGTTGACGATGCGGCCGAAGATCTGACCAGTAACGCCGCTGAGCACGGGCGTCTTCACCCATTCGTTGCTGCTCGGCGACTTGACGGGTGTCGGCGAGGAGGCGTCTGCCGGCACCGCGGTCGCCCCGGCGTTGTCGCCCTGCCAGCCGCTCGAGACGCCGACGTCGCCCTGCGTGCGCAGATCGCTCGTGATCGTGATGCGCCCGCCGCGGTTCGGCACGTCGTGCCAAAGCAGGCCGCTCGATTTCGACATGTCGATCGGCTTCACCACGAAGAAAGAGGCCACGTACTGTGCCTTGCCATCTACACGCGGCGCAGTCGCGAGATCGGTGATGAGCGCGTTGTGCTCGTCCATCGGGTCGAGCGCCCCGAACGCCCGTCCGGTGATCGCCTCGTAATTGGGATCGGTGGCGATGCACTCGCGGGCTGCATTTCGCGCCGTGCACAACGGCGACTCGATCGTGTCGACGATCACGTTGGTCACGCGCGCTTCGGACACAACCGGCCAGGCCAGGGTCACGGCGAGCGCGATCGCGCCGAGGGCGGGCTTGGGATACGGCGTTTGCATGGCAGAGCTCCTCATTTGTTCGCGCCCAGGCATTGCGGCACGGTGTCGTGCGGGGGAAGGTTGCCTTTCGGGGCCGGCACGCCCGCGTCGAGGCCGCGCTGCAGCAGGCGAGCCTGCTCGACGGGTGCGTCTTCGCAGAGCATCAGGCGATCCTTGACCAGCGCGTCGATTGCGCGGCGCACGGCGCTCAAGTACATGGCGAAGGACGGGTAGCGCGCCTCGATCGACGGACGCGGGTCGCCCGCGGCGACGCGCTCGGCCTCGGTCCTCGCGAACGGCACGTATTGACCCGAGCTCTCGCAGCCGTCGTTCGCCTGCGGCCCCGCGCGCAGCGCCCAGCCGGTGTACGTCGCAAGCGGCACCGTTACGTCGGGCAGGCGCACGCCGGCAATGTCGTTGCCGTCGGAGTCGGTCTTCGGGATGAAGCTCGGGTAAATCGGCCCGTTGCGCGAATCGTCCTGGTAAGACGGGGTGGTCGATGGGAAGACGGGCGGGTTGACCGTGGCGATGCCGGTTTCATAGAAGTTGAGCCCGTAGTCGAACAGGTAGCGCGTCGTCTTGAGCCCGGTGTAGGTCACGCCAGGGATGCTCGGAAAGCCCATTGCCGACTGCGGCAGGGGCGCTACCAGCGTGCCGTTGTCGAGCCGCGGCACCCGGCTCGACGGCGGCGGCGTGCCCTTCGTCACCCACGCGTCGATCGCGACGAACAGCGCACGCTGAATCGGTGCCGAATCGAGCGGGTTCTGCAGCTGCTGGCACGAGCCCCGTCCCGGCGGGAACGAGGCGCTGCCGTGCATGTGGCTGGAGATGAAGTAGTTGCGCGCGAGGGGCGAATCGGCAAGGTCGCTAGCGCCGTCGGGCGTGGTGTGGAGGAGCGACGCCGCCTTCACCCAATACTCGTTCGCCGAGTAGATTTCGGCGGCCACGGGGCAGGTGCCGGTTGCCTCGCAGCGCGCGAGTCGGCTATCGGTCTTGCCGGTGATCGGGTCGTGCGTGGTCACGTTTGCGAACGGGAACACGCCTTCGGCGTAGAGGTGATCCTGGCGGTTGCGCTCCGTGCGGCCGGGCTGCGAGAAGCGATAGTTGAGGTTCAGTCCGTCGCCGGCGGCGATCCACTGCATGAGGCCGTCGAACACCTTCTTCCCGTTCTCGGCTTGGTTGAAGCCGAGGTGGCGAAAGTCGTTGAGCAGCCGCCCGGGCTGTGACACTACCTCGGTATAGATGCGCTGGACGTCGCCCGCAAGGGGGTTCCTGTTGCCGAAATCGTCCGCGGTTTCGTAGCGCAGCCACGCGTTCCAATCGCGGACCGCCGCGAAGCCGAGGCCGTTCACCGTCGGATCCTTGGCCGTGTACGAGAACTCGTAGATGTCGTTCGCCACGAAACTACCGCCGACGAGACTGATCGCGGTGCCATTGGCGTCGTAATTCCAGCCGCTCTCCGGCACCACTTGGGGCAGGTCGTTCAGGTGCACGCGGTGGGTGAGCCGCGCGCGGCTCTTGTCGAGGGTAGCCGCCGGATACGTGAGCGTGAACGAAGATCCCGAGGTGACGATGTATTCGTAGGATGGCCCGATGATCGTCGAGCCATCCGGATTCTTCGCCACCGGGAGCAGCGTGCCGGGACCCCCGGAGCCGCCAATCCGCATGTTGAAGTTGGCGCCGCTGGTGCCCGCGGAAGCGTCCCAGCCGCTCCACACCATGGTGTAGCCCCGTGGCATGAGGAAGGCGTCTTCGAGGACCGCAGCGTCGGTGATCGACCCCGGATCGTTGCCGGCCGGCACCCGGCCGAAGGTGTTCCAGGTCTTGCGGCCGCGATTGGGCGGCTCGTACATGACCTTGTGGGCGCCCTTCGCGAGGTCGATGGGCTTGAGGATGTAGAAATCGAAGGAGTACTCGACGTTGCCGCGCGCATTGCGCGGTGCCAGTGCGATGTCGACGATGACGGCGTTCTTCGGGTCCGCCGGATTCACCTCGCCGAAGGCCCGGCCGACGAGCTTCTCGTACTGGCCGACCCCGGGCCAGGAGAAGCCGCCGAAGGTGGGCGATTCGGTCGTCGTGATCTCGATGCGGGTGATGCGCGCCTCGGCGAGCTGCGTGGCGATGAGCCCGGTCGCGGCGAGCGCGAGCAGGGCCCTGGTCTTGGTCCACATGGGTTAGATCCCCTCCTCAAGAGTATTAGCGCCTGATTCTATTCAGGCGTCCACCACGCATTCATGACGGACTCGAATCAATTCAAAAGCATCTTCAATGGATCGGCGTGCGCCGAGGAGTAGCGTGGAGACAAGAAAGCACGTCGTCGTTCCATCAGGAGGAATCTCGTATGCGGACACTGCTTGTCTTGTCCTTGGCCGCTCTTCTTGCGGCCGCGGCCTGGGCGGACGAGGGGGGCTCGAATCTCGAGATCGTGACGCTCTCGAACCGCGCGGACCTCATCAGCGGCGGCGACGCGCTGGTGGAAGTGCGGGTACCAAAGCAGGTCTCCCTTTCCGCGGTTAAGGTGAAGCTGAACGGGCACGACATCACCTCGTCCTTCACGGCGAGCGCCGCAGCACGAACGCTCCGTGGGCTGGTGACCGGGCTGGTCGTGGGGCGCAACGACCTCGTTGCCGAGGACAGCGGCAAGGGCAAGGGCAGGGACGACGGTAAGGAGGTGACGCTCACCATCACCAACCACCCGATCGGCGGCCCTGTGCTGCTGGGCTCGCAGGCGCAGCCATGGATCTGCGCCACGCCTACGGCGGTTGCCCAGTCGGGCAACACGCCGGCGTCGAACGCGAGCGGCCTGACGACGTTTGCCATCGATGCGCAATGCAACATCGCGACGGAATTCCATTTGTTCTATCGGACCAAAACCGCGGCTTGCGCATTCGTATTGCCAGATCCGAGCCCGACAACGACGGCACCAACGCCTGCCAATTCGTGCTTCCAGCCCTATGTGCCGGGCACGACGCCGGCAGATTTGGTCGCCTCGACCACCACCAGCACCGGCATCACTCTGCCGTACATCGTGCGGGTCGAGCGCGGCACCCTCAACCGCGGCATCTACGACATCGCGGTGCTGTTCGACCCGACCAAGCCGGCGTGGACGCCGACCGCGCCGCAGCCGCAATGGAACGGCAAGCTCCTTTATACGTTCGGCGCGTCCACCGGTCAGCCGCGCCAGCAGTTCCGCAGCGAGCAGAACTGGGTCATTGCGGGGATCACCGGCACCAACGACGACAGCGCGCTGAGACTGGGCTTCATGGTCGCCGACAACAGCCTCACCGACTCGCTCTTCAACTCGAACCGCGTCCTGAACGCCGAGACGCTGATGATGATGAAGGAGCATATCGTCGACACGTACGGCGAGCTCAAGTACACGATGGGTAACGGCTGCTCGGGCGGATCGATCCAGCAGAACACCGCCGCCTCCATTTTCCCGGGCCTGCTCGACGGCATCCAGCCCGCCTGCGACTTCCCGGACTCGATCACCACCGGCCTCGAGGTCACCGATTGCGTGCTGCTGGTGAACTTCTACGACGGCCCGGATTGGAAAGCGCTGATGACCAGTGCAGGCCTCACTCAAGCGCAAATCAATGCGAAGAAGGCGGCGATCAACGGACACCTCGACCAGAACGGCTGCCAGCAGTGGAACAACCAGTTCGGCTTCAACAACAAGCCGGGCAACTATGCCCGCACGGTGATCCTGGCAGCGGACAATGCAACCGGCAAACTGACCACGCTGGCGGAGTCGCGCAATAACTGTCTCCTGCCCGCGGCGCTGGTCTATGACCCGGTGACCAACCCGAACGGCACGCGTTGTGGCGATGCCGACCTCTCCACCGCGGTTTGGGACACCACGGCCAACGAAAATGCGCCGGGCAGCGTGCGCGCGCGGCAGACCGGCGACAACGTTGGCATCCAGTACGGCCTGAAGGCGCTGCTCTCGGGCGCGATCACGCCGGAGGAGTTCGTCACGCTGAACGAGAAGATCGGCGGCTTCGATGCCGATTTCAACCGCCGGGCGGCGCGCACGAGCGCCGACCTGCCGGCCCTCGCCATCGCCTACAGGGCGGGGATCCTGTCGAGCGGCAAGAACCTGGGCAAGCTGGCGATCATCGATTCGCGCGGCTGGGACGAGCAGGGCATCCACTACATCTGGCGCAGCTTCGCCGAGCGTGCCCGCATCGACGCGGACAATCACGGCGATCACGGCAACCAGGTCATATGGCGCTATGGGACCGGGCTCCTGCCCGGGACGCCGGCGCAGATCGCAGCTGTGACGGTGAAGTCGTTCCTGACCATGGACACGTGGCTCTCGAACCTGAACGCCAGCGCACCGAAGGAGACGATCAACTCGGTTCGTACCCAGGCCCAGGTGATCGCCGGAAAGCCGGCGGCTGCCGTCGATTTCTGTTTCCTGCTCGCCGACACGACATTTTCGACCCCGATCTTCGACATGGCGGCGTGCGACGCCAACGCGCCCCAGGGCGACGGCCTCGGCCGGCTCGCGAAGCGCGCTTCGCCGCGCCAGGTCGCCGGCGGACCGCTGGTGGAGAACATCCTGAAGTGCGCGCTCAAGCCGCTCAACCCGGTGGACTACGCGCCGGTGACATTCACGTCCGCGCAGTGGGCGCGGCTGCAGGCAGCGTTCGCTGACGGTGTGTGCGACTGGAGCGAACGCGGCGTGGGCCAGCGGCGTGCGCGCTCGCCGCTTACGTTCGCAGACGGACCGGGCGGCGAGCCGCTGCCGCGGGCGCCGCAGTCCCACCCGGGCCACGGCCACGATGACGACCATGGCCACGACCACGACGATTAATCCACCATGAAAAGGAGCATTGGAATGAAGGGCAGGACACTCGTTTCGGTTGCGATCGCAGCGGCCTTGTCGGCCTTCACCCTCGGCGCCGTGGCGCACGACCGGGACGACGAGGACTCCTTCAGGCCGGCGGACCCCGCGCTGGTGAAGGCGCGCCAGAAGTTCTTCGGCGTCGAGAACGTCGACGAGCGCGGCAGGGTGAAGAAGGACAAGGTGATCGTCGCCTGGGCGACCAACACTACCTACATGGTCTCGCTCAAGGGGCGCGTGTTCATGCTCGACAGCTACGTCAGCCGCCCCGAGCTCCAGCCCACGGGAATCGACACGCGCTACACGCCGTTCCTGCCTAAGGACGCGGCCGACGCGCGTCCGGAGGCGATCTTCCTCGGCCACGGGCACGGCGACCACGCCGACAACGCCGCGTACATCGCCAAGTGGGCCGACGCGACGATCTACGCCTCGGCCGAGACCTGTCAGGTGATGCAACTCGACGTGCAGCGGATGTTCAACGACCCGAACACGGTGAACGGCGGCGCGAAGATCATTCCGAACGGCGACCCGGTGAAGTGCGTCGACGTGGTTCCCGCCAATTCACGCCCGGGCCAGTTCGACGAGGCGACAAACCAGTCCAAGGCGACGCGGCTCCACCAGCTCGACCCTCACGCGTGCATCCTGGCGTTCAAGTTCATCCACTCGGGCACGGCGCCGGTCGATCCGACGTTCCCGCACACGCCCCTCAACAACCTGACCGATCCGCGCTATGCGGGGCGCGTCATCACCACGCCGCCACCGGCGACCACCTTCCCGGCGATGTTCCCGCCGCTGCCCACGCTTTTTCCGAGCAACCCACCGCAGCTAGGGCAGATCGATCTGCGCACCACCGGCTTCGGCAGCCCGCCGGGAATCAACGGCGGCGCGATCACGATCCTCTACCAGTTTGTGCTGCGCGACGGCAGCGACTTCAGCTTCGTCTGGCTGAATTCTGCTGGACCGGCGACCGAAGGCATTGGAACCGATCCGGGGCTGGTGACGCTGCAGCAATTCACCGATCCGGCGACGCCTCCGGCGACGCTCGATCTCGCGCGCCGGATCGGCGCGAGCCTCTACGACCTGATGGACCGGTTGCCGAGCACCGACGTGCTGTTCGGCTCGATCGTGAGCCTCGGCGCCGGCAACAACCAGCAGCGCGACATCATCAAGGTGATCCAGCATCTCAAGCCCAAGGTCTACTACCCGGGCCACCTCACCGACGTCGCGCAGCGCGGCTCGGCGCTCTACCACAAGATCAACTGGCGCGAGACCGCGACCAACATGGGCTTTCCGCAGAGCGAGTGGCCGGAGTTCCGCCTGCAGGTCGACCCGAACGACTTCCTGGTGCCGCAGGTCTTCGATCCGGACGACGCGCGCTGGCAGGAGCGCGGCAAGTCCTCGCGGATTCCGGCCATGTGCCGATAGCAACGTCCCCCTGCGGCGCGCATCGGCGCCTGGCCGATGCGCGCCGCCGTACAAGGGAGGCCCTACGGCCTCCCTTTTTTTTGGATTCATGACCGCGCGCGCCCCGGTTGAGAAATACGCCGAATCAATGCCGGCGCCGTTTTCTGCTTTCATGAAGACCCCAACAAGTACTTACAACGGAGGATCACCAATGAGTCTTTCACGCGGACGGCTGCGCTGCCTCGCGGCAGCGCTCCTTTCGGCGGTGGCGCTGTGCGCCCATGCCCACGACGATGACGATGATGACGGCGGCCGCAACGGCCACGGCCATCGCCACCACGGCGATCGCGACTTCAGGATCGAGGTGCTTTCCGGCCGGCCGGACATGGTCTCGGGCGGCGACGCGCTGGTGCGGGTCACGGTGAAGAAGAAGCAGGTCAGCGTGAGCGACGTTCGCATCGAGCTGAACAACACCGACATCACCGGCGCCTTTGCCGCGAATGCGGCGGAGCGCACGCTGACCGGTCTCGTGACCGGGCTGCACCTGGGCGAGAACCGCCTCGAGGTCGACGGCAAGCGCCACGGCCGCGGCTCGGAGGCCGAGCTCAAGCTCGTCAACTTCCCGATCGAAGGCCCGGTGTTCTCGGGCCCGCACGAGCAGCCGTTCCGCTGCGACACGCAGAACTTCAACCTGCCCGGCGGCGCCGGCAATCTGGGCGCGCCACTTGACGAGAACTGCTCGATCGCCCGGCGCGTCGACTACTTCTACAAGTCGACGGCGAACGGCAGCGGCAACAACCTGACGCGCTGGCCCGCCAACGCCACGGCCTATCCGGCAGACATGGTCATGGCGACCACCACGCAAGGCAAGACCGTGCCCTACATCGTGCGCATCGAGACCGGCACCATCAACCGCGCGATCTACCAGGTCGCCGTGCTGCACGATCCGCTGAAGGAGACGGCACCGTCCTGGGCGAATCCGCCCGCGGGCTGGAACAAGCGGCTCATCTACACCTTCGGCGGCGGCTGCATCGGCGGCTGGTACCAGCAGGGCAGGAGCACCGGCGGGGTCACCGATACCTTCCAGCTCTCGAGCGGCTACGCGGTCGCCTCCTCGTCGCTCAACGTGTTCGGCAACAACTGCAACGACCTCACTACCGCCGAGTCCATGATGATGGTGAAGGAGCGCTTCATCGAGGCCTATGGCCCGCCCGCGCACACACAGGGGTTCGGCTGCTCGGGCGGCTCCTACCAGCAGCACCAGATCACCGACAACTATCCGGGCCTGCTCGACGGCATCATCCCGGGCTGCTCGTTCCCCGAGGTGGGCTTCGCCACCATCAATTTCATCACCGACTCGTGGCTGCTCGACGATTACTTCGCGGCGCGCGGGGCGGCGGTGGGCTGGACCGACGAGCAGAAGCGCCGCGTCACGGGCTTCCTGCAATACGCCACGGCACCGAACGTGGAGATCGGCGCACATCGCATCGATCCCAAGCCCGCCACGACGAGCTGTGCCTCGGTGCCGGTGGCGCAGCGCTACGACCCGGCAAGCAACCCGACCGGCGTGCGCTGCACGGTGTACGACCATACGGTGAACGTGTACGGTCGCGATCCGGCCACCGGCTTCGCCCGCCGGCCGCTCGACAACCTCGGCATCCAGTACGGGCTGAAGACCCTGAACGACGGCACGATCAGCGTCGAGCAGTTCCTCGATCTCAACGAGAAGATCGGCGGCTTCGACAAGGACGCGACCATCGTGCCGCAGCGCACGGTGGCCGACCTGGTCGCCGCGCGCGCCGCGTACCGCACCGGGCGGCTCACCAACGGCGGCGGCGGCCTGTCCGAGATCCCGATCATCGACTTCCGCGATTACAACGACGCGCTGCCGGGCGGCGACATCCACGTGCGCTACCACTCGTTCTCGATGCGCAAACGCCTGGACAAGGCCAATGGCCGGCACGACAACCAGGTGATGGTGGTGAACGACAACCGCTTCGGCCTGTACAACGGCGCCAACCCGCTCCTGCGCGAGGCGCAGCTGAAAATGGACCGCTGGATCACGGCGATCAAGGCCGACACGCGGCATGTCGCGCAGATCGAGAAAGTGGTGCAAAACAAGCCCGCCGACTTGCAGGAGGGCTGCTATTCGCGCGATGCAACCCCGGTCTTCACTGCCGAGACACAGGTTCGGGAGCAGCAACGCCCCACTCCCTGCAATCAGCTCTATCCGACCAACTCGTTCCCGCGCGAGGTCGCCGGCGCGGACATCGCCGCCGACATCATCAAGTGCCGCCTGAAGCCGGTGAGCCGCAACGACTACGCCGTAACTCTTACCGGCGCGCAGTGGGACCGGCTGAACGCCATCTTTCCCGGCGGCGTCTGCGACTGGTCCAAGCGCGGCGTGGAGCAGCAGGATCTTGAAGATACCTGGATTGTGTTCGACTAGTTCTTGAGGTCGTGAAAGGGAGGCGTAAGCCTCCCTTTGGGCTTCGTGGCCGGCGTACGTGCTGGCGAAACACGCGCCTGAATGCGGGCACAGTGTTCCGTTCCCGTTACAGGATCCAAAAAGGCGCTCGGTGTCAACCGTTGACATCGGACAGCGAGTCAAGACAGACTCGTTTCGACCAAAGCTCCTGGGGAGGAGAGATGTCCACGGTTTCTCGCATAACGTTATTCCTGTTCGCTTCGTTCCTGGTCGCCTTCAACGCCGGCGCATGGGATCGCGGTCACGTCGATCGCTTCGCCACGCTTCCCACAGGGGCGGCAAACCCGGAAGGGATTGCGGTAGACAAGCAAGGCAATGTGTACGTGGCCACATTCGCCGCCGGTCCGGGCCCATTCTTGAACGAGAACTTGTTCGTGTTTGATTCGCACGGCCGGCTGAAGAGCAAAGCCAAGGTCGCCGGGTCGACCAATACGCTCCTCGGCATCGACTTCAATCCTGTGACCGGTGATCTTCTCGTGTGTGACATCGGGGTCAACGAGCCGACGACGCCGCGCAGGGTCTGGCGCATCACGAATGCGGCCACCGGCGCCGCGCAAGTGTTCGCGGTCATTCCAGGCGGCGGAAATGCCGGGCCAAACGCGCTCGCCTTCGATCGAGACGGCAACGTCTATATCTCGGATTCATTTCAAGGGATAGTTTGGCGGACCAAGCCGGACGGTAGCGGCATCGCGCCGTGGGTCAGCAACGCGTTGCTCACTACCACCGGGTTTCCGCCGTTCGGGGCCAATGGCCTTGACTTCAATCGCGCTCAAAGCACACTTTTCGTCGCCAACACTGGCAACGACACCGTCGTGCAGGTCCCGGTGAACCCGGACGGCACGGCCGGCGCTCCGACCGTCTTCGTGCAGAACGTGAACGGTGCCGACGGACTGTTCGTCGATGAGGACGACAACATCTGGGTATGCGCGAACCAGGCCGACGAAATCGTCGTCATCGACAACACCGGCAAGGGAATTTCCAAGCTCGGCGACTTCGACGGCATACGCGACGGCTCACCCGTCGGGTTGCTGTTCCCGGCGAGCCTCGCGCGCCACGGCGACTGGATCTACATCACCAACCTTTCGCTCGATCTGCGCTTGTTCGGCGGTCAGACGGTCGATAGCCAATATGCGGCGAAGGTGAAGAACCACACGATCGCGCGCATTCGTGCTCGCGTACTGGGCTTTGAGCACGGCGACCAAGACTGATTCAGTTTTGCGAATTCCCGCCCGTGCCTAGCTTCAGGCACGGGCGGCTACGACTGACTTAGGGGGCTCAGGGGGCCCTTAGCAGCACACAAGAATAATCGGTAGTCCGTAGTCGTATTGGTCCAATCGCCATAGCCGCGCAAAGCGGCGGGAGGCGTCATGAAGCGTTTAATAGCACCTAAGCAGAAGCTGTCGAGCATCGCGGTCGGGCTCGCCCTGGCCGGTATGGCGGCCGTTCCAGTTGCCGCCTGGGCACAAACCAAGGCCAACCCCGTCTGTCCGAACGAGACGGCGCACTACAACCCCGGCAACGGCGAGGACATCGTCGTGCCGAGGGGATTCAAGGTCGAGGTGTTCGCGCGTGACCTCAATATGCCGACCGACATCGCGTTCGTCGGCAACAAGGACCGGTTCAAGGCCTACGTGCTCGAGTCGGGCACCGGTCTGCCGAGCCAGTGCAACGACAACACCAAGGTCCCTGGGGTCGGCAAATTCGATGCGAAGAATCCGTTCACGCCGGACATCCTGGTATTCGACCAGGACGGCCACAAGGTCGGCGGCCCGCTTGGCAAGCCGACCGCCTCGGGCGGCGGGTTCCAGCTCGACGGTCCGGCGATCGGACTGGCGTTCCAGCACGACTTCCAGGGCGGGCGGTTCTTCGCGACTGACTCGAACCAGGGCGTACGCGGCGCGCCAAGCGGCGGTGGCGGCAACAATACTTCGCGCATCGTGGAGGTGGGCCTGCCCGCCGGAACGATCACTACGATGGTGAGAGGCTTGCCCACCGGCGACCACCCGACCGAGCAGATCCTCGTCAAGGACAACTGGGTCTACTGGTCGCAGGGCTCGGCGACGAACTCTGGCGTCACCGGGCACGACAACGGCGGCGGCGGCAACCAGCACGAGATCGCCTGCCAGCAGATCACGCTCAGTCAGAACACGTGGATCGCCGCTAGCGACGGCCACGTCACGAGCGGCTACTCGAACCACGGCGTGGCGCGTCCGGGCGCGGTGGTGCCGGCGTTCGAGGGGGCGACCAGCCGGGGCATGTGCACGGGAGCGATCCTGCGCACGAAGCTCGGTAACGCGAGCACCATGCAGAACAACATCGAGCCGGTGGCGTGGGGATTCCGCAATCCGTACGGGATCCGCTTCTCGCCTTCCGATCACCCGCTGAAGGGCGAGCTGATGTACTCCGAGAACGGCGAGGACGAGCGCGGCGCACGGCCGACCAACAACGCGCCCGACCGCATCGGTGTCGCGCGCCAGAACAAGGACGGCAGTCCCGAGTGGCATGGCTGGCCCGACCGGTTCGGCTTCCTCGATTCGACGCAGTCGGTGTTCAATCCGAAGGGTAGCCCCGCGGACGACAACGCCGCGCTGTACGCGAACAAGCCGGTGCTGCCGGTGCTGGCGTTCTTCCCGCAGCAGCCGAAGGCGCCGCTCGGGCTCGAGCCGGCCGACGTCGCAGCAGTCGGCCTCGACTTCGTACCGAACTCCTTCGTCGGCGGGATCGTGAAGAAGAACGCCGTGCTGCTCTCTCGCGAAGGCGATTTCGGCTTTTCGCAGGCGAATGGCACGCCGGAGGCCGGGCACGATGTCGAGTTGATAAATTTCACCGGGAACTCGCCGACCGAGCTCACGCAGCTGCGTTTCGCGTTCAACTGCAGGCAGGCGGACCAGCGGCATGATCCCGACGGCACGCCGCGCTGCAACGGCGAGACCGAGCAGGCGTTCGTTCTGCAGATCCGCGGCATCAACCGTCCGACCACCATCCGGTTCGGGCCCGACGGCGCGGCGTATCTCGTCGACTATGGCGCCGTGCGCGATCCGGGCAACTCGGACGAGGGCTCGCGCTTCAACGATCCGGCGGACGCCCCGCTGGTCCAGATTCCCGGCACCGGCACGATCTGGAGGATCAGCCGCGTCGACGATGGCCGCGGCAAAGACCACGACCATGACGACGACGATGATTGATTAACAAGCAGTTTCGCCTCGAAAAGGCCCGCGGCGCGAGTCGCGGGCTTTTTTTTGGGACAATCGGCCGGATGAAGGACGCCCGCGTCGCCTCGGCCATCTCGCACTGGGCGCCCCGCTTCGTCTCGAACGGCGTCATCCTCGCCGACTTCGAGGAGGTCACGGGCTCGATCGAGCGCTGGGAAGACTGGTGCGCTGCGTGGTCGGCGCGCGCCAAGCTGCACGAGGACCTCGGCGCTGGAGCCCTGGCCGAGGGCCATCGCCTCTCCGCCGGCGAGCACCTCGTTCGCGCCGCGATGTACTACCACTTCGCGAAGTTCGTGTTCGTGCAGGACCCGCTGCAGATGCGCGCAGCGCACCGCAAGGCGGTCGATTGCTACACCAGCGCGCTGCCGCTGATGCGTCCGCCGGGCGAGCGCGTGACCATCGGCCCGTACGTCG
>DATLUZ010000214.1:0-3074 GCA_035577785.1 Burkholderiales bacterium
ACCAGCAGCACGCCCGCTGGCAGCGGCGCTGCTACCTGCTCGTGCTGGTGTACCTCCTCGCGCTGCTCGCGGTGGTGATCCTCCCGGAGATCGCCCCGCGCCGCGAGATCGTTCCGGAGGTGCACTCGGCGGCCGAGTTCGGGCTGCCGCTCGTCTTCGTCCTCATCGCGCTGATTCCGGTCGAGCCCGACCCGCCCGAGCAGGCGCAGATGATCGACTTCTTCTACAGCGTGTTCCTCATGCTGCTGCTCGGCGTGGTCATCCTCGGCAGCTTCGCCCTGATGACCGTGCGCCGCACCGGGTACCTCGAGGCGCTGACTTACACGGTGTTCATGACCGCCGGCGCCGTGCTGCTCGTCGGCCTGGCGTGGAACCCGCGCGGGGGGTTCAGCGGGCTCAACGTGTTCTTCGTGCGCTACCTCTTCTCCATCGGGTTGCCGGTGGAGAAGTGGCTGCACTTTCTCGCCGAGCTCGCGCAGCTCGAGCCGCGCCCCGACCGCTTCCTGGTGGAGGCGCTGGCGGCGCTGCGCCGGCTGCCGTCGGTGGCGGGCGTGACCTGGCGCGCGGGGGAGTCCCAGGGCGAGCAGGGCGAGACCACGCCGAGCCGCGTCGAATTCCAGAACAGCGCCCTCGCCCTCACGGTGTACTCGCGCTTCCGCATGAGCCCGGCCCTGCACTGGCACCTGCACCTTCTCGGCCAGCTGCTCGGCGAGTTCTACATCGCGAAGCTGCGCGAAGAGCAGCTGCGCCAGCAGAGCTATCTGCAGGCGGTGCACGAGACCGGCGCGCGCATGACGCATGACATCAAGAATCTGTTGCAGTCGCTGAACGTGCTGTGCTCGGTCGCCGCCGACGAGCGCAACCGCGATTCGCGCGACCTGCAGGCGCTGGTGCGGCGCCAGCTCCCGGCCATCACGCAGCGGCTCGCGGCGACGCTCGAGAAGCTGCAACGGCCTCACGAAGACGGCGAGAGCTATGTCTCGGCGCACGCCTGGTGGGAGCGCCTGGTGCGCCAGCACCGGGCCGAAGGCGTGCACTTCGACCTCGCCCGCGGCCGCACCGGAGTGCGGCTGCCGCGCTCGCTCTTCGAGAGCGTCGGCGACAACCTGATGCGCAACGCCCTCGCCAAGCGCGAGGCCGACCCCTCGGTGCGCATCGTCGTCTCGCTCGAGCTCGACGGCGAAGTCGCGCTGCGAGTGAAGGATTCGGGGCGCGCCTTGCCGGAGGAGCTCGCCGCGCGCCTCTTCCGCGGCCCCGTCGCCTCGCAAGGCGGGCTCGGCATCGGCCTCTACCAGGCCGCGCGGCAGGCCGAGGCCGCGGGCTACGCGCTCACCCTGGAAACGAACCGCGACGGCGAGGTCTGCTTTGCCCTAAAGGGCCCGGCGCGCTAGGAAAAAGACAGGGCCTCTCGCATGCGCTCTCGGTCTTGGTTCCCAGAACCTTGCTACACCCGCTACAGTTACTACGGGCAATCGAAGGGACGGTGTCAGGGAGGGATACGATGCGATGGCTACTCGTGCTTGTGCTGATCGCCGGTTGTACAAGCGTTTCGGAAGTCGTCCCGTACGGGAATGGGACCTACATCGTGTCCGCCAGTGACTCTGCCGGTCACTACTCGAGCGGGCAGATGAGGGTCGAGGCTGCGAAGGCGGCTAATGACTATTGCTCGAAACAGGGTAAGAAGATGCGGGCTGTTGAAGCTAATGAGCGTGGGGATTATTGGAGCGGGCCATCCTCAAGCTTGGTGTTCGCGTGTGACTAAACAACCCTTTTTCTGGCCGGCGCGAACAAGCAAGGACGTTAAAAGGCAAACCAGCGCGCGCTAGGGCAGCCTGCCGGCGGCGATCAGCTTGCTGTAGAGCTCGCCCGCAGTGATCCACACCATCTGGTCATCGAACTCGCCGCCCGCCGCGCCCGGCGGGTCGGGTGTCTTGCTGACGAAAAGCTGGTTGTTGTCGAGGTTGCGCGCCTCGTTGAGCCCGGTACCGCCGGTCGCACCATTCTTCCCAGTCGAGAAAATGATCGCGACGACGGTGTTTTGGTTCGTCACGGCTGTCGTGAGGTCGCACGTAGTCGCCGCAGGCGCCGCGGGCGAGCGGTTGCAGATGACCAGGTCTCCGGGCTGGCAGGTAATGCCGTTTGCCCGCAGGTTGGTCATGTTCGTGAAGTGCGGCTGAGTCGAGCTTCCGGTGCAACCGACCAGCGCGATGGCGTTGCTCGAAACCGCGTAGCGGATCCGGTTCTGCCACGCGTCGAGCCCGAATCCATTCGTGTCGGTGATCTGAAAGCCGATGCTGCGGGCTGGAAGAAAGCCGCCCCAGGGGCTGGCGCAAGCGCCGTTACCGACGGGAGGAGGAGCGGGGTTTTCGTCCCCGCTGGCGGTGCCCGAGCAGGGCAGCCTGCCGTTCGCGACCGCGAACGCGAGCACCAGGTCGCGCGCGGCCTCGAGCCGGCGGCGCGTTTCCTCGAAGTTGCGCTGGTCGGTCTGCGCCGAGAGCGTGAACATGGCGGTCGCCATGAGGAGCGCGACGATGAAGAAGACCACCGCGAGCTCGGTGAGGGTGAAGCCTTGGCCGCGCGCCCTGCACATCAAGGAAGCACCGCAACGGGAAAGGCCGGCGTGGGGGGCAGCCAGTCCACGAGCACCAGGCGGTCGTTGAATGGCGCGTTGATTGAAGGGATCTTGACGTTGCTAGAGCGGATCGGGCGCTGCTCGAATAGCGCTCCTGGATTGCAGACGCCCGTCACGGCATTGAAGTCGCAATTGGCGTGTTCCAGGTAGTCGGCAATGGTGCCGTTAGGGCGCCCGGCGGGATTGCTCAGGCTGCGCCCGGCGAGAACGAGGAGGGTACGGATGTTCTGGGTTCCATTGAACCCCAAACACTGAGACGCAGCGGCCGGAGGAGGAGGCGTATAGGGACCGGGAATGCAACCCAGTGGAGTGCCGCCGCTCAAGTTATCCACGGTGTTTCTCGGCGCCACGGCGTACCACACAAGCCGGTACCACTCGTTGCGCACGAACCAGCCGGTGGAACCGGCGCCGGTGCTGGTCGCATCGAGCAGCGGATGATCCT
>DATLUZ010000215.1:0-14508 GCA_035577785.1 Burkholderiales bacterium
GCCTACAGCGAGCTCGGCAACATCCATCGCTTGCAGGCGTTCGAGTTCGCCGGCCGCTCGAACGAGGTGTCGGAGGCGATCGACGCCTCCGATCACGTGTTCGAGGATCTCTTCTTCTACGAGGGCAACACCCACCTGCCGATCGAGCAGCACGCCTCGGTCGCCGAGGTGGACGGCGAGGGCAAGCTCACGCTGTGGTCCTCCACGCAAGTGCCGCACTACGTGCATCGCTCTCTCGCCCGGGTTTTACAGCTTCCACCAACTCAAATAAGAGTCATTGCGACTCCCAACGGCGGCGGGTTCGGCGGCAAATGCGACGTGTGCAACCACGAGATGGTGGTGGCAAAAGCCGCCATGGTGCTCGGCCGCCCGGTGAAGGTCTGCCTCAACCGCGAGGAAGTGTTCTACATGCACCGCGGCCGCCATCCCGTGCTGATGAAGTTCCGCACCGGTGTGACCAGGGACGGCAAGCTCACCGGCATGCACCTGCAGACGCTGGTCGACGGCGGCGGCTACGGTTCCTACGGCGTCGCGAGCACCTTCTACACCGGCGCGCTCCAGACGGTGACCTACGAGCTGCCGCGCTACAAGTTCGAGGCGGCGCGCGTGTTCACCAACAAGCCGCCGTGCGGGCCCAAGCGCGGGCACGGCACGCCGCAGCCGCGCTTCGGTCAGGAGATCCAGCTCGACAGGATCGCCGAGAAGCTCGGCATGGATCCGGCCGAGCTGCGCCTGGGGATGATCGTCAAGCCGGACTCGCTCACCGCGAACTGGCTGAAGATCGGATCCATTGGTCTCGCCGAGTGCATCAACCAGGTCGTAGCAAGATCTTCTTTCAAGGATAGATATCGAAAACTGCCGTTCGGTCGCGGTGTCGGTCTGGCTTGCGGCTCTTACCTTTGCGGCGCCGGGTTACCGATCTACTGGAACAAGATGCCGCAGAGCGGGGTCCAGCTCCTCGTCGACCGCAGCGGCCAGGTGACCGTCTTCTGCGGCGCGACCGAGATCGGCCAGGGCTCCGACGACGTGCTGGTCGCGATCGTGGCCGAGGTGCTGGGGATCGATCCGTTCAGCGTGCGCTGCATCACCGGCGACACCGGCATCACGCCGGTCGACCTCGGCTCCTACTCGAGCCGCGTCACGGTGATGATGGGCAACGCCGCGCTTCAAGCTTCTGAAAAAATAAGACAGATGATCGCGGAGACCGTGTCGGGAGAGCTCGGAGTCGCCCCCGACAAGCTCGCGTTTGCGAACGGCCGCGTCACCTTCGGAGACAAGAGCTTGACCTTCGCCGAAGCGGCCGGCCTGGCGGAGGAAAAGTTCGGCACCCTAGGCTCGGTCGGGTCCTACCGCCCGCCGCGCGCGCCGGGGCGCTTCAAGGGTGCGGGCGTCGGACCCTCGCCCGCGTACTCGTACACCGCTTGCGTGGTCGAGGCCGAGGTCGATCCCGCGACCGGCTGGATCACCGTGCCGAAGATCTGGATCGCGCACGACATCGGCCGCACCATCAATCCCGTCCTCGCGCGCGGCCAGGTCGAGGGCAGCGTGTACATGGGGCTCTCCGAGGCGCTGATGGAAGAGCAGGTGTTCCGCCGCCTGCCGCCGAAGCTCTCGCACGCGCTGGTGCACAAGATTCCGTCGCTCCTCGAGTACAAGAGCCTCACCTCGCTCGACATGCCCGAGGTCGACACCGTCCTGGTCGAGGACCCGGACCCAAACTGCCCGTTCGGCGCTAAGGAAGTGGGGCAGGGGCCGCTCCTCCCCGTGATGCCGGCAGTCGCGAACGCCATCTACGACGCAGTGGGCGTGCGAATCGACGAAATCCCAATCACGCCGGATAAGGTTTTGAAAGCCCTTGAATTGAAGGCCGCAGGCAAGGAAGCGCGCGTGGGGCCGAGCGCATTCCCGGCCGTCCCGTATCCGCAGCCTGTGGAAGTGGCGCCGCCGTGGGAAGGCGGCGATGGCAACGCGAGAAAAGGCGCGGAGAAACCCAAGCTCAAGGTGTCCGCCGCGTGATGCGGCTTCCCTGGTTCGAGCACCGCGCGCCGAGGTCGGTACAGGAGGCCGCGCGCATTCTCGCCGGCGAGGGCGCCGACGCGATGCTGATCGCCGGCGGCACCGACCTGCTGCCAAACATGAAGCGCCGCCAGATGGCGCCGAAGATCCTTGTTTCCTTAAAGAACATCGAGGAAATACGGCGAAACGGCGTGAGCCTCGGCGCGGGCACGACGCTCACGGAGATCGTCCGCAAGCCCGAATTGCCGCTCGGCCTGCGCCAGGCCGCGCACCAGGTGGCCACCGTGCATCTGCGCAACATGGGCACCATCGGCGGCAACCTGTGTCTCGACACCCGCTGCAACTACTACAACCAGAATTACGAGTGGCGCAAGGCGATCGATTTCTGTCTCAAGAAAGACGGCGAGATCTGCTGGGTGGCCACGGCGAGCAAGCGCTGCGTCGCCGCCTCGTCGACCGATTGCGCGCCCGCGCTCATGGCGCTCGGCGCGCGCGTCAAGCTGGTCTCTTCTTCAGGCGAGAGGGAAGTTGCGCTCGAAGATCTCTACAACAACGACGGGATCGAGTATCTCAAGCGCCGCCCCGACGAAATCCTAACCGAGGTCAGCATTCCTTCCGGTTGGAAGAGCACGTACTGGAAGCTCCGCCGCCGCGGCGCTTTCGATTTCCCGGTTCTCGGCGTGGGTGCTGCAATAAAAATGGAAAGAGAACTCATCGAGGAAGCGCGAATCGCGCTGGGAGCGGTTGCCTCGCGTCCCTTCCTGGTCGAGAAGGCCGGCCAGTTCCTGAAAGGGAAGAAGCTCACGGACGAGGTGATCGAGGAGGCATCCCGACTCGTCGCCTCGCGCGCCAAGCCGATGGACAACGCCGATCTCGACCTTTACTGGCGCAAGGATGTGAGCGCAGCGTTTGCGACGTACGCACTGCGCGAGCTGCGCGGCGACGACATGAGCGAGACGCGACTGCGCATCGCGCGGCAACTCGTCTAGCCACCCGGTCGCATCGCGTGCCCGGCCGAGCCGCAATCGCCATGTGGTGGGATGTGTCGCCCGATGCGAGGGCGGAATGGGAGGACTGGCATACGCACGAGCACATGCCCGAGCGCCTCTCGATTCCTGGATTTCTGCGCGGCACGCGTTGGATCGCGCTGACCGGTGAGCCGTCCTACTTCGTTCTATACGAAGCGGCACGAATCACAACGGTCACTTCGGGAACGTACCTGGAGCGCTTGAATAATCCGACGCCGTGGTCGCAACAGATGATGCCGCATCACCGCAACATGGTCCGGAGCCTCTGCCGCGTTCGCGCGGCGTTTGGTGGCGGTCTCGCGCACGCCATGGCGACGATTCGCTTTTCGCCGTCCAAAGGCCGTCGCGGCGCGCTGCTCAAGTGGCTGGCGGCCGAAGCGATGCCCGCGCTGCCGAACCGCAGGGGCCTTAGCGGAGCGTACTTGCTCGAGTCGCTGCCGCCGGCGGATGCGCCGCAGACCACCGAGCAGAAAATCCGTGGCGGGGATGCGCGCGCGGACTGCGTGCTGCTCGTCGGCGGCTACGACGCCGATGCGGTCCAGGCAGTTGCCGCCGCCGATCTGCGCGAGCTCGAGGCGCACGGTGCGGCGCCCGGGCGAGTCGATGGGCTCTACCGCTGCGCCTACTCGCTCACTGCTAAAGATCGAATTCGGGGTCAGAGCCCGAATTCGTAGTGCAACGGCGCTGGCGCCGCGGCGAAGGTGGGGCGGAGCCGGCTTTTCTCGTCCGAGAAAAACGTGGTCTGTCCCTGTTTTTGGGGTCAGTCGTTCTTGATGTTCGCGGCCTTCGCGACGGCGGTCCATTTCTGGATGTCGCTCGAGACCTGCTTGCCGAGGTCCGCGGAGCTGCCGCCGACGGGGTCGAGCCCCATGCTGGCGAAGCGCTCCTTCACCTCCGCGGTCTGCACCACGCGCGCGACTTCCTTCTGGAGCCGGGCGACGATCGCGGGCGGTGTCTTGGCGGGCGCGAAGAAGGCGGTCCAAACCGGCACTTCCATGTCGACGCCTGCCTCTTTGAGCGTGGGAAGGTCGGGCCACGAGGGGTGGCGCCGCGATGAGGTCACGGCGAGCCCGCGCAGGGTGCCCGACTTGAGCGGCCCGCTGACCGGCGGCGGATCGATGAGCGTCATCATCACCTGGCCCGAGATCACGGCCTGGGCCGATTCGCCGCTGCTCTTGTAGGTGATCATCTCGATGCTCGTCCCGGTGCGTTGCTTGAACATCTCGCTGGCGACCTGGAAGATGCCGGCGCTCGAGGCGTAGTTCGACTTTCCGGGATTCGCCTTGGCATAGGCGACGAGCTCTTTCACGTTCTTTACCGGGAGCTTGGGATCGACCACGAGAAGCAGCGGAAAGGAGCAGAGCATCGAAATCGGGGTGAAGTCGCGCACCGGGTCGTAGGGCAGCTTCGAGTAGGTGGCGGGATTGATGGTCATCGGCCCGCTCGGTCCCATGAGGATCGTGTAGCCGTCAGCGGGCTGCTTCGCTACGTACTCCGCGGCGATGATCGACTGCGCACCCGGCTTGTTCTCCACGATCACCGGCTGGCCCAGGCCTTTCGACAGCTCCGGCGTCATCACGCGCACGATGATGTCGTTGCCGCCGCCGGCCGAGTAGCCGATGACGACGCGGATCGGCTTGTTCGGGTAGTTGTCCTGCGCGGCCGCGGCGAGCGAGAACGCGGCGAGCGCGCTTGTCAACAGCGCGATGCAAAACCGGACCATTTAATCTCCTCCTCGGATGCGATTACAGTAACACGATGATCCGGTTCACCGTCAACGCCCGGCCGCGCGAGGTCGACGTCGAGCCCGAGATGCCGCTCCTCTGGGTGCTGCGCGACGAGCTCGACATCAAGGGGCCGAAGTACGGCTGCGGCGTCGGTCAGTGCGGCGCGTGCACGGTGCTCGTCGACGGCGAGCCGGCGCGCTCGTGCACGCTGCCGCTCTCCAAGGTCGCCGGCAGGCGCGTGCTCACCATCGAGGGCCTCGCGCAGGGCGAACGGCTTCACCCGGTGCAGCAGGCATGGATCGATCAGCAGGTGCCGCAATGCGGCTACTGCCAGGGCGGGCAGATCCTCGCCGCGGTGGCGCTGCTGCGAAAGCATCCGAGCCCGAGCGACCGGCAGATCGACGAGGCGATGACGAACCTGTGCCGCTGCGGCACTTATGCGCGCGTGCGCAGCGCGATCCGCGCCGCGGCCAAGAAGAAGACGTGAGCGCGCTTTCACGACGGTCGTTCCTCAAGACCGCGGGCGCGCTCGGGCTCGGCTTGCATCTTCCGGCGCGCGCCCAGGCGGGGCGCGGCGAGGTCAACGCCTGGGTCATGGTGCTGCCCAACGAGCTGGTCATCATCCGCTACGCGCGCTCGGAGATGGGCCAGGGCAGCATGACCGCTGCCGCGCAGCTCGTCGCGGAGGAGCTCGACTGCGACTGGAAAAACGTGCGCGTCGACTACGCGGATTCGAACGAGCAGCTCAGGCGCAAGGGCGTCTGGGGGCCCATGAGCTCCTCGGGCAGCCGCACGATTCGCGAGTCGCACGAGGTGCTGCGCAATGCGGGAGCGGCGGCGCGCGAGATGCTCGTCGCCGCCGCCGCGCAGGGCTGGGGCGTGGCCGCGGCGGAGTGCCGCGCCGCGGGCGGCGTCATCGCGCATGCGCCATCGGGTCGGCGCATCACGTACGGGCGCGTGGCCGCAGCGGCGGCGAAGCTGCCCGTTCCCAAGCAGGTTGCCCTGAAGGCGCAGGCGGACTGGAAGCTCGCCGGCAAGCCGCTCGCCCGCGTCGACATCCCCGACATGGTCACCGGCCGCACGCGCTACGGCATCGACACGCAGCTTCCCGGCATGGTGTATGCGGCGATTGCGCAATGCCCGGTGCCCGGGGGGCGACTGAAATCGCTCGACGAAGCGGCCGCGGCGCGCGGCCGGCGCGGCGTGCTGCGGGTGCTGCCGATGGGCGAGTTCATCGCCGTGATCGCGGACAACTGGTGGCGCGCGGCCCAGGCGCTGCGGGCATTGAAGATCGAGTGGGACGGCGGCGCGAATGCAAGCCTTTCGAGCGCGGCCTTGCGGCGCGAGCTCGAACAAGCGTTCGAGCCGGACACCGCGGCGAGCGTGGTGAAGAGCGAGGGCGACGTCGAAAAAGCGCTGGCGCAGGCCGCGCGCGTGGTCGAAGCCGAGTACGCGACGCCTTTCCTGGCCCACGCCGCGCTCGAGCCGCCGAGCTGCACCGCGGTGGTGAAGGACGGCCAGGTCGACGTGTGGACGTCCACGCAGGATGCCGAGGCGACGCACGCCGCGGCGGCGGCCGCCGCGGGCGTCGCGCCCGAGAACGTGTACGTGCACCGGACCCCGGTCGGCGGCGCATTTGGCCGCCGCCTGGCCCAGGACTACACCGCGCAGGGTGTCGCGATCGCGAAGGCGCTGAACGGCATCCCGGTCAACCTGATATGGACCCGGGAAGAGGACCTGCAGCACGACCAGTACCGTCCCGCGAGCCTCGCCAGGCTGAAGGCGGGAATCGACGAGGCGGGAAATCCCGTGGTGCTGCAATGCCGGGTGGCGGCGCCCGCGCTGAAAGACCTGGAGGCCACCGCCGCCCTCGCGGACCAGCCTTATGCGATAGCGAACCTGCGGATCGAACATGCCGTGCGCAATAGCGCCGTCCCGATCGGTTATTGGCGAGGCGCGGCGCATTCGCAAAATCCTTTCGTGCGCGAGTGCTTCATCGACGAGCTCGCGAACGCCGCGAAGCGCGATCCGCTCGATTACCGCCTGGGCCTTCTGCCCGCGACCGCGAGAGAGCGCGCCGTCCTCGAGGCCGCCGCTAAGGCGGCCGGCTGGCGAACCGCACCCGCGCAGGGCCTGCATCGCGGTATCGCCGTGACCGAGGTACGCGGCAGCTATACCGCCGCGGTGGCCGAGCTCTCGCTGCGCGAGAAGAAGGTCGAGCTGAAGCGGCTCGTCATCGCGCTCGACCCCGGCCGCGTGGTCAATCCCGACAACGTCGTCGCGCAGGTCCAGGGCGGCGCCGCTTTCGCGCTGAGCGCGCTGTTCTGGGGCGAGGTCACGTACAAGGACGGCCGCGTCGAGCAGTCGAGCTTCGCCGACTACCGGGTGCTTGCCCTCGCCGAGATGCCGCCGGTCGAGGTGCTGCTCGTGCCCTCGGGCGGCTTCTGGGGCGGCGTGGGGGAGGCGGGCGGCGCCGCGGTCGCGCCCGCGGTCGCAAATGCGCTCTTTCTCGCGGGCGGGGAACGGATCCGCTCGCTGCCGCTCAAAAAGGCGGGATTCGATCTTTCATAGGAACGCGCCATGTGCCGCAACATCAAGACGCTGTTCAACTTCGCGCCGCCGGCGACCGACGAGGAGCTCTACGCCGCGTCGCTCCAGTTCATCCGCAAGCTCTCGGGCTACAACAAGCCTTCGAAGGCAAACGAAGTGGCTTTCAACCGCGCGGTAGTACAGGTCGCCGGCATCGCCCGATCGCTCATCGATACCCTCGAGACCGACGCCGCGCCGCGCGACCGCCAGGTCGAGGCCGCTCGCGCCCGCGCTCGGGCCGCACAGAGGTTTGGAAGCTCCTGACCTTCAACCAAGTTTTACAACCGCTGCGTGATGGACTGCCGGTTCTCTGCTGCAAGCCGATTGTGCGGGCGCCCCAGGCGTGGCTAGAGTAATGCTGTCGATAAGGGCAAAGCTGTCGAAAGGCAGCGACGCAAAGTCTCCGGTCTAAAAGGCCACCAGGCCCCCAATTGATTCAGTCGGGGGCAGGCCTCACGATAGCGGGACCGCCGGCAGGACGAGCTTCGTGCAGGGCCATTTGCGGCCCGCGTGCTGGTGTGCCCCTATCCATCGCAACGACATGAAAGGGGGCGGCACGTGGAACTCGTACCGAATGAGCGGGCAGTGCTGAAGCAGGTCCTGGACCTCTTCCTCGAGGCGTCCGTAAGAATTCTCCCGATCAATGCGCTGACCTCGCGCTGGCAGCAGGCCGATTACGAAGCCTACCGCGCGGGCTACGACGGCCTGGCCAGGAAAGCGCTCATCGCGAAATCCACGGACGAACGGCAGTTCTGCATCACGAACGCCGGCATGAAGGCCTTTCTGCAAATCGAGGTGGCGGAGGCCGCATGAGCAGCAACTCCGAGGGACGCTTCAGAGCGACCGGAAGTCCGCTTCGCTGAGCTGGAGCTTCGCCGCCGCGACGTTCTCCTCCAGGTGCGCGAGGTCGTTGGTCCCCGGGATCGGCAGCATCACCGGCGACTTCTTCAGCAGCCACGCGATCGCGACCTGGGCCGGCGTCGCTCCGATCTTCCCGGCGATCGAAATCACCTTGGCTTTTTTCAGGGCAGAACCGTCTCCCAGCGGATACCAGGGCAGGAACGCGATGCCGTGCTGCTCGCAATGGCGCAGCACGTCCTCTGAGCCGCGGTCGGCGAGGCTGTAACGGTTCTGAACCGAGACGATCGGGACGATCTTGCGCGCCCGCTCGAGCTCCTTTACCGAGACGTTCGACAGCCCGATGTGGCGCACCTTGCCCTCGCGCTGCATGTCGGCGAGCGTGCTCACCGAAACCTCCAGCGGCACCTTCGGATCGACGGTGTGCAGCTGGTAGAGATCGATGCGCTCGAGCTTCAGCCGCTTCAGGCTGCCGTCTAGATCTTTGCGCAGCTTCTCCGGCCGGCAGTCGTCGTCCCAGCGGCTCGGCTTCGGGCGCGCAAGGCCGCACTTCGTCGCTACGACGAGGCCCTTCGGATACGGATGCAGCGCCTCGGCGATCAGGGTCTCGTCGGTGTGCGGCCCGTAGCTCTCGGCGGTATCGATGAAGTTGACCCCGAGCTCCACCACACGGCGCAGCACCTTGAGCGCATGCTTCCGGTCGCTTGGTTCGCCCCAGATATCGTCGTTGTCGATCACCCGCATGGCGCCGAAGCCGAGGCGGTTCACAGTAAGGTCGCCAATCCGCAGGGTACTCACGCCAAGGTCTCCTTTTCGTGGATCAAGGTCAGCTCTTCGGGATCGAACGCGGCAAACGCCGCTCTTGCGAAGTCGAGAAACGCGACGATCTTGGGTGCCTGCCTCGGCGTCTTGCGGTAGACGGCATGGATGGGAAAACCGCCGAGAACGCTCCAATCCGTCAAAATCTTGCGCAGGCGCCCAGAGCGGATCCAGTTGGGATCGAACGCGCCGATCCTTCCGATTCCGGCGCCCCCGACCATCGCGGCATGCAACCCCTCACGATCGTCCGACACTATGGCCGGATGTGTAATCTTCACAAGCTTGCGTTCGCCGCCGCGCTCGAAAATCCATTCGTCGAGCAGCTGCCCGGTTGTATGGCGAAACACCAGGCAGGGGTGACGTAGCAGGTCGCCCGGCTCTGCCGGGGTTCCCGCGCGGTCCAGGTATTCGGGAGCCGCGTAGACCGCGTAGCGGATGCGGGCGATGCGCCTAGCGATCAACCCGGACTCGGGCGGATCGCCGACGCGCAGCATGAGATCTACGCCTTCCGCGTGCATTTCCCTGGGCTGCGTCAGGACGACCATGTTCAGCCGCAGGTCCGGATGGCGCAGCGAAAACTGGGCGATCGCAGGCATGACGATGATCCTGCTGAGGGAAACGCTCAGGCCGACGCGCAGCGTGCCGCGCAATCGCTCCGAAGGCCTTGCCACGGTCGATTCGAGCTCATTCAGCCGGTCGAGGATCTCCCGTCCGCGTCCGTAGATCGCCTGACCGTCTTCAGTGAGTCGCAGCTGGCGCGTGGTCCGGTAGAAGATCGAGACCCGCAGTTGCTTTTCCAGATCGGCCACCGCGTGGCTGACCGCTGATGGCGTGACCCCGAGGCTGCGCGCCGCCTTGGAGAAGCTTCCGGCATCCGCAGCCCGCACCACCATTTCCAGCCCGCGCAGCTTTTCCATATCAGCGATTATTTGTGAAATACGCTCACAAGTGAAGTGTGCGCCGGCGCCTCGACTGCGGGCCGCGCGGCGCATAGATTGGGCAGTGGCACAACGGAGGCGTCATGACACCGGGCAAGTGGCTTCAGGGAGCGATCATGCTGGCCGTAATCGGCCTCGGAACGACGGGCACGGCAGCGGCGCAAGCTTATCCCGCCAAGCCGGTGAGGCTGATCGTTCCCAGCGGCCCAGGCGGCCCGCCCGACATCCGAGCGCGCTGGCTTGCAGAGAAACTTTCGCCGGCGCTTGGACAACCGGTGATCGTCGACAACAAAAGCGGTGCGGGAGGAATTATCGGCACGGAAGCGGGCGCGCGTAGCGCGCCCGACGGATACACGATCCTCCTGACGCACCAGGGCACGGTCGCGATCAACCCGCATATCTACGCGCGGCTCGGATACGATCCGCTCAAGGACTTCGCACCGGTCTCGAGGCTCGTCGTGAGCGCATTGCTCCTCGCGGTGCACCCGGATGCACCCGTGAAGTCCGTTGGCGAGTTGCTGCAGCTCGCAAAGCAGAGCCCCGGGAAGCTGACCTACGGCTCGCCAGGCACAGGTACGCCGCCGCATCTGGTCGCCGAGCTGTTCAAGCGCATGGCTGGCATCGACACCCTGCACGTGCCATACAAGTCGCCCGCGCCCGCGCTCTTCGATTTGATGGGCGGACGCCTTTCCTATACCTTCGACAGCCTTGCCATCCAAATGCCGCAGGTGAAGGCGGGCAAGATCCGGGCGCTTGGCGTAACGAGCGGCCAGCGGCTCGCCTCCCTACCCGAGATCCCGACCGTCGCCGAAGCCGGGCTGCCGGGCTTCGAATACTGGTCGTGGATGGGAATCTGCGCGCCGGCTGGCACGCCGCGGCCCATCGTCGCGCGTCTCAATCAGGAGATCGTGCATATCCTCGGCACGCAGCAGGCAAAGGACTGGTTCGCCGCGGAAGGCGGCGAGCCGAAAGGCGAAACCCCCGAGGAGTTTGCCGCCTTCATCCTCGCCGAACATGCGAGGTGGGGCAAGGTCATCCGCGAGGCTGGCATCAAGGCGGACTGATCGATGGACCTCGAGAGCGCCCGTGTGCGCGAGATGATCGACGGCTACCGGCTCTCGCAGTCAATCTTCGTTGCCACCCAGTTGTGTATCGCCGATCGCCTCGCGGGAGGCGCCGTGCATTACGAGGCGCTTGCCACCGTCACCGAGACTGACCCGCCGTCGCTGCTGAGGCTCCTGCGGGCGCTCGCGAGCGCCGGGCTGGTTGAAGAGACGGGCGAAAGTCTGTTTGCGCTCACGAGTCTTGGCCGGCTGCTACGGCGCGATGCCGAGGGATCGCTCCACGCCTGGGCCACGCTCAGCGCAGCGCTGTTTCAGCCATGGGCCGACCTGCTGCTCAGCATCCGCACCGGCAAGCCCGCTTTCGACAGCGCTCGGGGCAAGAACCGTTGGCAGCATCTCTCCGACTGCGCGGGGGATTCGCGCACATTCAACGAAGCGATGGCAGAGAGCTCAGAGCTGGTCGCGCGCGAGCTCGTCGCATCTTGCGACCTTTCGCGCTTCCCGACCGTTGTCGACGTGGGCGGCGGCAACGGCATCCTGCTCCGGAAGATTCTGGCGGCATATCCCGGCGCACGCGGCGTCCTTTTCGATCTGCCCGAAGCGATCCGTGATGCGCAAGCGCACGAGCGTTGCACACTCGTGGAAGGAAGCTTCTTCGATGTCCTGCCGGAGGGCGGCGATGCCTATGTGCTGAGCCGCATCCTCCACGATTGGAATGACGACCGCGCGAGCCGCATCCTGCGAAATACGCGCCGTGCCATGGCGAACGGGACGACGCTGTTCGTAATCGAGCGCATCCTGGAGCCCGACCAGCCGCAACTCGAGGCTGCGCTGTCCGACCTCAGCATGATGCTTATGAACGGCGGCCGCGAAAGAACGCTCGACGAATTCACAGCGCTGCTGACGTCCGCCGGATTCGGCAACGCTCGGGCAAGGCCGACTGCTACGCGATTCCAGATCCTGGAGGCCCAGGCGAGCTAGGGCTGACGGGCCAGATCTCGCAGTACCGACGCGAGGCCGAGCGTGACGCGAGCGAGGCGCTCGTAGTCGAGCGTGTCGGGTGTGTCGCTCGCCTTGTGGTAGCGCGGGTTGCGGTTGTACGCGGTGTCGGTGACCATGAGCGCGGGGAAGCCCTGGTCGCGGAACGAGGCGTGGTCGGAGCGCATGATGCCCGGCACGAAGGCGGGCGCGGCGACGCCTTCCGATGGAAATCGCGCATGTTTTCTAAAAAGAGAAATGGATTCTCTGACGAGCGTGCGGGCGCCGACGTCGCCGACGAAGCCGATGAAATTGCCGCGGTTGGGATAGATGAAGGAGAGCGGCGGCGGATAGCGCTGGCTGCCCGGATCGTCGCGGTAGCAGCCGAGCATCTCGAGCGAGAGCATGCCGCGCAAAGGCTCGTTGCGCTCGCGCGAGCGCCGCGCCGACACCCAGCTTCCCATCTCCGGCCCCATGAAGTAGGGCAGCTCCTCGTTGGCGAAGGCGACGAAGCGGATCGGCAGTCCGGCCTTGCCGACGAGGCCCGCGAGCTCGATCAGGGCCGCGACGCCCGAGGCGTTGTCGTCGGCGCCTGGGGAGCCGGGCACGGTGTCGTAGTGCGCGCCGACCACGACGAGCGCAGGTCCCGAAGGCGAGACCTCGATGTTGCTGACCGTGCGGCCGCCGCTCTCGAAGCGCTGGAACTCCGCCTTCAGGCCATGGGCGGCGAACGCGTCGGCGATGTAGCGCGCCGGCGTCTCGAGGTCGGTGTTGCGCTCGGTCTTCGCCAGCGTGAACACATGCCGGCGCAGACGCTCGGCGAGGGCGCGTTCTTCGTCGGAAAGGGGCGGCAGCGGGCCGGCGTGCGAGGTCCCCGGCATGGCGGTGAAGTACCAGAGCGCCGCGCCGGCGAGGAGCGCGACTGCGGCGATGATGAAGAGAAAGTAGATCGTCTTACTCGAGGGCGTGTTTCAGCTCGGCGATGAGGTCGTCGACGTTCTCGATGCCGACCGAGAGCCGCACCAGGCCCTCGTCGATGCCGAGGTTCGCGCGCACGTCCTCGGGGAGCGACGCGTGCGTCATGATGGCCGGGTGCTCGATCAGGCTTTCCACGCCGCCGAGGCTCTCGGCGAGCGTGAAGAGCTCGCAGCGCTCGAGGAACCGGCGCGAGGCACTCATTGCGCCTTCCTTGCCGCCCTTCAGTATCGCGGTCACCATCCCGCCGTAGCGCTGGCTCATCTGCCGGGCCGCAAGGAGATGCTGCGGATGAGTCGCGAGGCCGGGGTAGATCACGCGCGCCACCTTCGGGTGCTTCTCCAGGAAGGCCGCGATGTGCATGGCGTTGCCGCAGTGGCGCTCCATGCGCACCGCGAGCGTCTTGATGCCCCGCAACGTCAGGAAGGCGTCGAACGGGCTCGGCACGCCGCCCACCGCGTTCTGCAGGAAGGCGAGCTTTTCCTGATAAGTGGAATCTCTCAGCACGGCGATGCCGCCTATGACGTCGGAGTGGCCGTTCAGGTACTTGGTGGTCGAGTGCACCACGATGTCGAAGCCGTATTCCAGCGGCCGCTGCACCCACGGCGAGGCGAACGTGTTGTCGCAGACCGAAATGATTCCGCGCTTGCGCGCGATCGCGGCGACGGCTTCGAGGTCGACCAGCTTGAGGAGCGGGTTCGTCGGGCTCTCGACCCACAGCATCCTGGTATTCGGCCGAATGGCCCTTTCGAAAGTCTCGGGATTAGAGAGATCGGTGAACGTTGCTTGGATATTTGCCGAGCGCTTGCGCACGCGCTCGAGAATGCGGTAGCTGCCGCCATAGAGGTCGTCCATCGCCACGACGTGCGAGCCCGAGTCGAGGATTTCGAGCACGGTGCCGATTGCGGCCATGCCGGAGGCGAAGGCGAAGCCGTGCTTTCCGCCCTCGAGCTCGGCGACGCACGCCTCGAGCGCGTCGCGCGTCGGGTTGCGCGTGCGTGCATAGTCGTAGCCCTTGTGCTCGCCCGGGCTCGACTGCGCGTAGGTCGACGTGGCGTAGATCGGCGTCATCACCGCGCCGGTGCGCGGGTCGGGTTCCTGGCCGGCGTGGATGACCTTGGTTTCGAATTTCATTTCGGCGTCCTGCCTTTGTTCAAATCCTGGCGGCGCAGCCAGTTGAGGAGGTCGATGCGCGTGATGAGGCCGAGGAATTCGTCGCCGTCGACCACGATCGCGACCATGCCGCGCTCGAAGATCTCCTTGAGGTCCTCGACCGGCGCCGAAGGCGGCAGGGTGACGAGATTGGACTCCATCGCGGCGCTGACCGGCTCGCGGAAGTGGTCGGGGTTCTCGTAGACCTCGAGCAGGATGTCCTCCTCGGTGACGATGCCGACGATCCTGCCGTCCTTTAGCACCGGGAGCTGCGACACGTCGTAGAGCTTCATCCGCTGGTAGGCCGCGGCGACCGTCTCGTCCGAGTTCACGGTGGCGACGGCGTGCTCCTTGTGCCGCCGGG
>DATLUZ010000216.1:0-10568 GCA_035577785.1 Burkholderiales bacterium
AAGAGCGCCGCAACACCGCTTACCACGAGTCGGGCCACGCGATCGTCGCGCGCCTGCTGCCCAAGACCGACCCGGTGCACAAGGTGACGATCATCCCGCGCGGCCGCGCACTCGGCGTGACCATGCAGCTGCCGACCGAGGACCGCTACAGCCAGGATCGCGAGCGGCTGCTCTCCATGATCGCGGTGCTGTTCGGCGGGCGCATCGCCGAAGAGCTGTTCATGCACCAGATGACCACCGGCGCCTCGAACGACTTCGAGCGCGCCACCGAGCTCGCGCGCCGCATGGTGACGCAGTGGGGCATGTCCGACGAGCTCGGCACCGTGGTGTACGGCGAGAACGAGGGCGAGATCTTCCTCGGCCGCTCGATCCAGACGCACAAGAACGTCTCGGAGGCGACCATGCAGAAAGTCGACGGTGAGATCCGCCGCATCATCGATCAGCAGTACCGCGCCGCGCGCACCCTCCTCGAGGACAACCGCGACAAGGTCGAGGCCATGACCAAGGCGCTGCTCGAGTGGGAGACGATCGACGCCGACCAGATCGGCGACATCATGGACGGCAAGCCGCCGCGTCCGCCCAAGCCCTCGGGCAGCTCGCAGAAGCCCGCCAAGCCGACGAGCGACGGCGGGGCGCAGGGAGAGACTGCGCCCGCGCCCAGCGCATAGAGACGCCGAAGCCAGTCCTGCGCTGCGGGCGCTTCTCGCTGCCGCTGGACCGACCTCTGATCATGGGCGTGGTGAACGTCACGCCCGACTCCTTCTCCGACGGCGGCAGGTTCTTCGCGCCGGAAGCGGCCGCGTCGCATGCGCGCCGGCTGGCGCAGGAGGGGGCCGAAATCATCGACATCGGCGGTGAATCGAGCCGCCCCGGCGCGGCGCCGGTGTCCGAGCGCGAGGAGCTCGAGCGCATTCTTCCGGTGCTGGAGCGCATCGCCGACCTCTGCGTTTCCGTGGACACGCGCCGGCCCGCCGTGATGAAGGCGGCGCTCGCCGCCGGCGCCTCGATGATCAACGACATCCAGGCGCTGGCCGAGCCCTACGCGCTCGAGGCGGTGGCGGGCACCGGCTGCGGCGTATGCCTCATGCACATGAAGGGCCAGCCCGCCACCATGCAGCGCGAGCCGCAATACGACGACGTCGTTGCCGAAGTAAAGGCGTTCCTCCGCGACGCGGTCAGAAAGGCGAGGTTCGCGGGCATCGGCGCGGACCGAATCGTCATCGACCCCGGGTTCGGGTTCGGCAAGAACGCCGGCCACAATCTCGAGATCCTGAGAAAGCTGCGAGAATTCGCCTCGCTCGGCCAGCCCGTCGTCGCGGGGCTGTCGCGCAAGTCGACCCTCGGCCATCTCACGGGGCGGCCGGTCGAGGAGCGCCTCGCCGGCAGCCTCGCCATGGCTTTGCTTGCGCTCGAGGGAGGCGCGAGAATACTGCGGGTGCATGACGTGAAGGAAACAAGGGACGTGATCGCCGTGTGGCAGGCATTCCATGGGTCGTAAATACTTCGGCACCGACGGCGTGCGCGGCACGGTCGGCGCGAGCCCGATGACGCCGGAGTTCGTCCTGCGGCTGGGCTACGCGGGCGGCAGGGTGCTCTCCGGCCGGGTGAAGAATCCGGCGGTCCTGATCGGCAAGGACACGCGCATCTCGGGCTACATGCTCGAGTCCGCGCTCGAGGCCGGGTTCTCCGCAGCGGGCGTCGACGTGCACATGTGCGGCCCGATTCCGACGCCTGCCGTCGCCTACCTCACGCGCGCCCTGCGGCTGTCCGCGGGCGTGGTGATCAGCGCCTCGCACAATCCCTATCCGGACAATGGCATCAAGATCTTCTCCGGCGACGGTTTCAAGCTTCCGGACGAGGCCGAGGCGCTGATCGAAGCGGAAATGGAGCAGCCCATGGGCTGCAACCACGCGGCCAAGCTGGGCAAGGTCTGGCGGGTCGACGATGCCGGCGGCCGCTACATCGAATTCTGCAAGTCGACCTTCCCGACGCAGCTCGACCTCAGGGGCCTGCGGCTGGTGGTGGATTGCGCGCATGGCGCGGGGTACAACGTCGCGCCGCACGTGTTCCACGAGCTGGGCGCGGACGTGACGAGCATCGGCGCGAGCCCCGACGGGCTCAACATCAACGACCAGACCGGGGCCACCGCGCCCGCCGCCCTCAGGCAGCAGGTGCTCGACCGGCAGGCCGACCTCGGCATCGGCCTGGACGGCGACGCGGACCGCGTGGTGATGATCGACGCAGCCGGCCGTCTCTACGACGGCGACCAGCTTCTCTACGCCGTCGCGAAGCACCGTGCGAGCAAGGGAGGCGTGAGCGGCGTGGCCGGCACGCTGATGACCAATCTCGCGTTCGAAAACGCCATGCAGCGCCTCGGCATCCCGTTCGGGCGCGCGGCGGTCGGCGACCGCTACGTGCTCGAGCTGATGCGTGAGAAAGGCTGGGAGCTCGGCGGCGAGAACTCGGGCCACCTCATCTGCCTCGACAAGCACACCACCGGCGACGGCATCGTCTCGGCGCTGCAGGTGCTGCACGCCATGCGCGAGACGCGCGCCTCGCTCGCCGAGCTGACCGCGGATCTCGTCATGTATCCGCAGGTGCTGCTCAACGTGAAGGTGCCGCGCGGCTTCGATTGGAAAGCGCACCCGTCGATCAAGCAGGCGAGCAATGCCGCCGAGCAATCGCTCAACGGCAAGGGCCGCGTGCTGCTACGCCCGTCGGGCACCGAGCCGGTGCTGCGCGTGATGGTCGAGGGCGAGCCGCGTGAAGCGATCGAGTCGGCCGCGAACAGCATCGCCGACGCCGTGAAGCAAGCGGTGCGCTGAAAAGGCCTATTCATGTAGTTGTTGCCTTGGGCCTCACGCAAACGCTCGCGTGGGGCACGACCTATTACCTCCCGGCGATCCTCGCCAACAATATGGCGACGGAGCTCGGCATCGCCACGCCGTGGATCTTCACCGCGTTTTCCGCGGGTTTGCTGCTGTCCGCGTTTCTCGGTCCCGCGAGCGGCCGGTTGATTGACGTGCACGGCGGCCGGCGCGTACTGCCGGTCTCCAATCTGCTGATCGCCGCCGGCCTGGTGCTGCTGGGTTTCTCGTCGGGAATGGTCTCGCTGTTCGCCGCGTGGCTGGTGATGGGCCTCGGCATGAGCTGCGGCCTCTATGAGGCGGCCTTTTCCACCCTTGCGGGCATCTACGGCCGCGACGCGCGTCGCGCGATCACGGGCATCACGCTGATCGCCGGTTTCGCCAGCACCGTGTGCTGGCCGCTCTCGGCGTATATGGACGTGACGATCGGCTGGCGCGCCACCTGCTTCGCGTGGGCGGCCGCGCACCTCATCTTCGCCCTGCCGATCAACCTGCTTCTTCCGCCCGGGAGACGCCACGAGCCGGCGACCGCAACCGGCGCGCAGGAAGCGTCGCCGAACAGGCGCGTGCTGGTGATGGCAGGCCTGTCGTTCGTCTTCGCTGCCGCCTGGTTCGGCAGCACGGCCATGGCCGCGCACCTGCCGCGCGTGCTGCAGGAAGCAGGGGCGACGCTGGCGGTCGCCGTCGCGGCGTCGGCGCTCGTGGGGCCTGCACAGGTCGCGGCGCGCGTGCTCGAGTTCTGGCTGTTGCGCCATGTTCACCCGATCGTCTCGGCGCGCATCGCGTCGCTCGCGCATCCAGTGGCTGCGACCGGGCTGATCGCAGCGGGCGCGCCGGCGGCGACGCTGTTCGCGGTGGTCCACGGTGCGGGCAACGGCGTCATGACCATCGCTATCGGTACGCTGCCGCTCGCCCTGTTCGGACCCGCGGGCTACGGCCTGCGGCAGGGGCTGCTCATGGCGCCGGCACGGCTGCTTTCCGCGAGTGCGCCTTTCGTCTTCGATCTGCTGCTGGCGCGCTACGGGACGTACGCGCTGACCGTGACGGCGGGGTTCGGCCTCGCGGCGTTCACGGTCCTGATGCTGCTTCCCGTGAAGCGGTAGCGCTTGCGTCGGTCGCGGACCGTCGAGTTGACCGCTCCATGTCAAACTCTGTAGGCATGAGTCGCGAGCGTGACCTAATGCCAGTGCGATTTTCCCGCTCCAGACTATTGTGCGGTCCATGCAAAAGGTGCAGACCGTCTCGGGACTGAGGAACAGCGGCGAAGCCTATCGCCAGTTCCGCCCGAAGGGCTTCATCGCCGGCGCGCACGCGATGGCGCTCCAGTTGATGCGCCACAAGCTCTCCGGGGCGATCATCGCCCTGATCGGCATCGCCGGCATCGCCGGCACCTTCATCACCTTCTGGCCGCGCTAGCCTAGTAGCGCACCGCTCGGCTAGTAGCGCAAAAGCGGCCGGGCGTCCGACTCAGGCTGCAGGGTGACGTGGTCGATCCCGAACTTCTCCTGCAGGCGGCGCTGCAGCGCGCCGAGCGTGCGGTCCCATTCGCGCATGCTGCCCACCACCACGTGCGCCGAGAGCGCGGTGCGGCTTCCCGAGAGCGTCCACACGTGCAGGTCGTGCACCGAGACCACGCCTTCGACGCGCGCCATCTCGAGGCCGATGGCGTCGACCGAGACGCCGTGGGGGACGCCCTCCATCAGGGCGTGGAGGCTTTCGCGCGTCAGGCGCAGCGCGGAGGCGGCGATCAGCAGCGCGATCGCGAGGGAGGCGATGGCGTCGATGAGCAGCCACCCGGAAAGCGCGATCACGAGCCCGGCGGCGAGCGCTGCCGCCGATCCCATCGCGTCGCCCACGACGTGCAGCATCGCCGCGCGCGTATTGAGATCGTGGCTGTGCGGGGTGAGGCGGCGCAGGATCACGAGGTTCATCGCGAGGCCCACGGCCGCGATCAGCGCGGCGGCGCCGCCCTTGATCGGCGGAGGCGACTGCCATCGCGCCAGCGCCTCGTATGCAATGGCTGCCGCGATGACCAGCATGGTGACGGCGTTCACCAGCGCGGCGAGCACCTCGGCGCGCCCCAGGCCGTAGGAGTGCCGAGCCGAAGGCGGCCGCCGCGCCATCCACGCGGCGAGCGCGGCGAGGCCGAGCGCCGCGCCATCCGTCAGCATGTGGCCGGCGTCCGACAACAGGGCGAGCGAGCCAGTCCACCACCCGCCCAACGCCTCCACGACCCCGAACGCGACGGTCAGGACCGCCGCGCCGTGCAGCGCCGGCGCATGCCCGCGCTCGTGATGAGCGTGGTGGTGATGATGATGGTGATGATGCTCAGCCACGGCCGTTCAGCCTCGCGAGCACGCTTTCCGCGGCGCCGTCGTCGTCGCCGCGCCAGGCGACCACCTGGTCGGGACGGATGAGCGCGAGCTCGGCGCCGTAGAGCTCGCGCGCTTCGTCGCTCCGGAGATCGAACACGGCGAGATCCAGGCCAAGTTGGCCGGCCGTGCGCCCGAACCCCGCGCCGTCGGCCTTTCCAAGCCGCAGGAGGGTCCACTCGAAGCCGAAGGCATCGAAGAGCGAGCGCCCGTCTGCGAGCCACAGGTGCGGCGGTCGCCCTCCCGGGCACCCCGTCGGCACGTAGAGGTTCGGCCGGTCCGGGGGCGGCGCGGATCTGTCGGGGACGATCGCGGGCGAATCGTCGTAGCGGCCGCCGAACGTGATGCCCGGGATGTTGAATTCGGCCGCCCCGTGGCGCGCGAGGTACTCCCCGGCCTGCCTCCGCGCCGCGTCGCCCGCGGCGCTCTCGTCCTCGATCTCGCGCGGCGGCTCGATGCCGAGCGAATCGGCGAAGCCCTTTGCGTACGTGGTGTTGCGGAGCGCGAGCGGGCGGCGCTCGGCGTCGTAGCTTTCGAGCAGGCGCGGCGCCGCCTGGCCCTTCAGCACCGCCGCCAGCTTCCAGCCGAGGTTCACCGCGTCCTCGACCGCCGTGTTGTAGCCGAGGCCTCCGGTCGGCGTGAAAAGGTGCGCCGCGTCGCCGCCGATGAAGACGCGCCCGGCGCCGAAACGCTCAGCCACCAGCGAATGGCCCGCGGTCCATGTGTCGCGCGCCAGCACTTCCACGGCGAGCGGCGCGCCGATCGCCTGGCGCACCATCCCGGCAGCCGACTCGTCGCTCACGCGCTCTTCGTCCTCGTGCGGCTTCAGCTGCGTATGGAAGGCGAATTCCTGCCTGCCATCCACCGCCGGCATGAAGCAGCGGCGCTCGCGGTTGAAATTCACGTTCATCCAGGCCGGCGCATGCGGAATGTCCCGGTAGAAGGCTGGGATGCGGCAATAGACAGCGTACATGCGGCCGCCCACGAAGTCGCGCGTCACTCCCGTTTCGCCGGTGTAGCGGATGCCGAGCGCCTGGCGCGTGGGACTCCTCGGGCCGTCGGCGCCGACGAGATAGCTGGCCCGCACCGTGTGCGACGGACCGCCCGCTGCGGGCTCGACCCGGGCCCGAACTTCGTTCTCGAACGCCTCGAACCGCGTCATGCGCCAGCCATAGCGCACCGAGACCCCGGCGAGGCGCTCGGCGTGGCGGCGCAGCACCGGCTCGATGAATTTCTGGTTGCAGCGATGGGGCAGCTCGGCGGCGCTCCAGGAGCCTGACAGCGTCCTGACGAGCTCGCGTGCGTCGCGCGCGGACGGGAGCGAGAAGCGCGCTAGCTCGTGCCGGGCGAAGCGGGTGAAATAGGCGATGTCGGTCGGGAAGTCCGCCGGCATGCCGAGCGCGCGCACCTCGTCGGCGAACCCCAGGCGGCGGTAGTGCTCCATGGTGCGGGCCTGGGTGGCATTCGCCTGGACGTTGCGGGTAGTGCCTTCCTTGGGGTCCACCAGCAGCACAGTGATGCCGCGGCGGCCGAGCTCGTTCGCAAGCATCAGGCCGAAAGGACCGCCGCCGGCGATCAGCACGGAGACTTCGGTGGGGAGCACTGCGCGATTCTAGGCCCTGCCGCGCGGCAGGCCGTCCGATCGGAACGCCGATCCCGGCGCGCTATCCGCGCGCGCTCGGCGATCGGTCATTCCGCCGGATGGTCAGGCCAGTGTAAGCCCCGGTTGTGACAGCGAGATTGCGCCGCCTGCGCCGTTATGGCTACTGCGAGGAGAAAGGCGCGGCGTGGCGCAGGTTCTCGCCGTGCACCGCGTAGATCACGTGCTCGAAGATGTTGGTGGCGTGGTCGCCGATGCGCTCGAAGGACTTGGCGACGAAGAGATAGTCGAGGCAGCTCGAGATGGTGCGCGGGTCCTCGACCATGTAGCTGATCAGGCTGCGCAGCACGCCGCGGAGCGAGGTGTCGAGCTCGTCGAGCGCGCCGACCGCCTGGCGCAACCGCTCGCTCGCGACCCGCGCCATCGAGTCCACTTCGTAGTGGCTTGCGCCGCGCGATGATCCTGCCCACCAGCTCGTCGACCGAGCGCTCGAGCTCGTTGATCTCGATCTCGTGGCGCATGACCTGGTCGATGAGCAGCGTCGAGCCGGAGCCCAGGCACTGGATCGCGTCCTCGAGCTGGCGCTCGCAGCGCGCGCCCATGCGCGCAAGCAGCAGCCTGGCGCGACGCAGCAGCTCGTCGAACTCGCTCGACGTGTGGGCTTCCTGCATCCGTGAAGGTTAGCCGCGCAAGATGACGGAATTGTTTCCGTCGTTTCTGCTACAGTGCGCGCCGCATGGAAGCCGAAAGCCCCTACAAGGGCCAGACCGGGCTGCGAAGGATCCTCAGCGCGACGCGCAATTCGCTCGAGGGCTTCGCAGCCGCGGTGCGCCACGAGGACGCGTTCCGCCAGGAGCTCATCATGGCGGCGCTGTTCGTGCCCGCGGGGCTGTGGCTCGGCCGGAATGGTCTCGAGCGGGCGATTCTCGTCGCAGCGGTGCTGTTCGTGCTGGTGGTGGAGCTGCTGAACTCGGCGGTCGAGGCGACGGTCGACCGGATTTCGTTCGACAACCATCGCCTCGCCAAGCGTGCAAAGGACATCGGCAGTGCCGCCGTCATGCTATCCATCACGACGGCGGCGGCGGTGTGGCTCCTCGTGCTGCTGCGGTAAACAGCCCGGTAAGAAAAGCGTCCTCAAACAGTCACATGGCGCGCCTACGCTAGGCGCCCATGAGGCCGCTGCGTATTGCCATGGTGAGCGAGACCTACCCGCCGGAGGTCAATGGCGTCGCGCGCACCGTCGGGTTCATGGCCGAAGGCCTATGCGAGCGCGGGCACTTCGTGCAGCTCGTGCGCCCGCGCCAGAGCGGCCATGACCACGCCGCGAGCGGGCCGCGCTTCCGCGAGATCCTCGCCCGAGGGATTCCGATCCCGCGCTACACGCAGCTCAAGGTGGGCCTGCCGGCGAAGGGGCCGCTGGTGCGCGCCTGGAGCGAGCTGCGGCCGGACATCGTTCACATCGCCACCGAAGGGCCGCTCGGCTGGTCGGCGCTCGCCGCGGCGCGCAAGCTCGGCATTCCGGTGGCGACCGATTTCCACACCAACTTCCACGCGTACAGCCGCCACTACGGTTTCGCCTGGCTCGCCGCGCCGGTCATGGCGTACCTCAAGCGCTTCCACAACCGCGCCGACTGCACGATGGTGCCGACCGCGGAGCTCGCCGACGAGCTCGGCGAGCGCGGCTACCGCGGCCTGCGCGTGGTGGGCCGGGGGGTGAATCCCGAGGTGTTCACGCCGCAGCGGCGCTCGGCCGAGCTGCGCGCGCAGTGGGGCGCGGACGAGGACACGCCGGTCGCGCTGTGCGTGAGCCGCTTCGCGCCGGAGAAGAATTTTCCGCTCGTGATCGAGGCCTACGAGGCGATGCGGCGCGAGCGTCCCGACGCCAGGCTCGTGCTGGTCGGCGACGGACCGCTCAGCGGGGAGCTGCGCAGGCGAAACGTCGGCTACGTCATCGCGGGGCGGCTGGTGAACGGCAAGCTCTCGGCGCACTACGCATCGGGCGACATTTTTCTGTTCCCCAGCACCACGGAGACGTTCGGCAACGTGACGCTGGAAGCGATGGCAAGCGGCCTCGGGATCGTCGCCTATCGCTACGCCGCGGCGCGCCAGCACCTGGAGCACGACCGCTCGGCGCTGCTCGCTCCGTTCGACGACGCCGCGGCCTTCATCGCCGCGGCACGGCGCATGGTGCAGGACATGAGCCTGGTGCGCCGCCTCGGCGAGGCCGCGCGCCGCGCCGCGCAATCGCTCACCTGGGAGCGCATCGTGGGCGACTTCGAGCTGGTGCTCGCCGATGTCGCGCGCTGAAATCACGATGCGCGAGCTCCTGCGCTGGGACCGCGCCGTCTGCATCAGGCTCAACCAGGGGCTGCGCTACGCGCTTCTGGTGCGCGCCTTGCAGGGCATCTCGTGGCTCGGCAACGGCATCTTCTGGTACATCCTGATGCTCGCGCTGCTTCTCATCCACAGGGGCGAGGCGGTGCTGCCGGTGCTGCACATGGTGCTTGTCGGCGCCGTGTGCACCGCTTCCTACAAGATGCTCAAGCGCGGAACCGTGCGCCCGAGGCCTTTCCAGGCGGTGCCGACGATCGCCGCCGGCGCGCCGGTGCTCGACACGTTCAGCTTTCCGTCAGGCCACACGCTTCACGCGGTGGCGTTCACGCTGGTCGCCTGCGCCTATTACCCGGCCCTTGCCGTCGTCCTGATCCCGTTCACCGTGCTCACCGCGGCTTCGCGCATAGTGCTGGGCCTGCATTATCCGAGCGACGTGCTGGCCGGCGCGGCGATCGGCGCCGCCGTCGCTCTGGCCTCCTTCAGGATCTAGGCCGCTCGCGCTCTTCGCGCGGCGCAGCGCGGCGGTCCTGCGCCGCGCGCGCGATGTCGTCGCGCACCACGAGGTCGACCGCCAGCATGAAGATCCATTCCGGAACGGTCGCTCGCCCGGAGAGCCACAGTTCCAGTGCGTGTTGCTCGACGTTGAGGCGCTGCTGCAGCGCGGAGGAGCCGCCCGTGATGTCCGCCGCCCGGCGCAGCACCGTCATGCGCAGCTCGCGGTCCATGGCAATCGCGCTTACGCAAGGTGCGTGCCCACCGGCGCGTGTCGCAGCTGCGCGAGCACCCGGAGCCGCGGCGTCATTGCGCCCAGGGCGGGGCGCAGGAAAGTCGGTTATGGGACGGCGCGGCCGATCCAGGTTTCCCACATGCAGTTGGGGACGCCGAACTCCGGTGGAATCGGAACGAGTCGCTCGCCCGAGATCCACACCGATTTGAGGTCGGGCGCGGGCATCGAGCCTACATAATCGCCCGTCCGTACTTCGAAGCCGGTGCCCCCATTGTCGGGGTCGGCGCAGGTACCGGTCGTCAGCGCCGTCGGTGCCTGATACGCCGGATCGGTCAGGCTCTTCGAGGTAAACCACGTGCTGAGGAAGGAGTTCGGGTTGCTGGTCTGGAACGTGACGACGGTCTGCTCGTCCTGCGTCACGGCGATAGCCGGCATCCAGAACGACACGCCGTCGGCGTCGCCGCCGAAAGTGTGCGACTGGCTGATCGCGGCCGGCATCTGGCCGGCTGCGTCCTGTCCGACTTCGAACACGAAGCGGCAAGCCGTTCGTCTACTGCCGCGTGCCGAGGTAGACGCCGCCGACGGTGATGGCGAAGCCCACCAGTGCGGCGGCGCTCAGGGTTTCATGAAACGCGACGAAGCCCATGAGCGCGGTGATCGGCGCGGTG
>DATLUZ010000217.1:0-4517 GCA_035577785.1 Burkholderiales bacterium
GCCGCAGGACGAGGTGAAGCGCTACGAGTGGGAGGCGGGGGACGTGATCTACATTCCGCCCAACACGATCCAGCAGCACTTCAACGCGGACGCGGAGCGTCCGGTGAGGCTGATCTCGGTGGTGAACCGGATCTACAAGGCGTGCGGGCTGAACGACCTGGAGCAGCTCGAGAACGCGCCCGAGTACGTGCCGAACACCGTAGTCACTCCTGAACTAGTGGAAAGTTTTCTCCAGGTTAAGACAAAGAAAGAAAAGGCGACCGTGTGACGAAAAACGCCGTCGTCTCCGACGAGTTCGCAAGGAAGTTCGCGAGCGAGAAAGAGACGCCCTACACGCGCTGGGTGCGCGACGAGGGACTGGACATCATCAGCTCCTTCTACGTGGCGAACCTGCACACGGTCGAGCTCAAGCCCTGGCCGCGCCGCGGCGGCAGGGGCGTGTACCTGAATCACGACGCTTCGCGCACGTCCAACGACTGCTACGTGTGCGAGATTCCCCGCGGCAAGAGCCTCGCTCCGCAGCGCCAGCTCTACGAGGAAATGATCTACGTCCTGGACGGGCGCGGCTCGACCGCGGTCTGGAACGACGCCGGCAAGCGCCTGAGCTTCGAGTGGAAAGCGGGCGCGATCTTCGCCATCCCGCTCAACTGCCACCACCAGCACTTCAACGGCTCGGGCAAGGACGCGGCGCGCTTCGTGGCGGTCACCAACGCGCCGGTCATCATCAACTCGTTCAGCGACACCTCTTTCGTCTTCAATACCGCGCACGACTTCAAGGAGCGCTTCGACGGCGAGCCGGAGTACTTCGCCAACAAGGGCGAGCAGAAGGGGCTGCTTCTCGACACGAATTTCGTCGCGGACGCGATCAACCTGCCGCTCTTCGCGGCGAAGGAGCGCGGCGCGGGCGGCGGCCACACGCGCTTCTCGATGGCGCGCGGCTCGATGAACAGCCACATCTCCCAGTTCCCGGTCGGCACGTACAAGAAGGCGCACGCGCACGGGCCGGGCGCGCACGTCATCGTGCTCTCCGGCGAAGGCTTCTCGCTCATGTGGCCCGAAGGCGAGGAGCCCAAGCGCTACGACTGGCGCGAAGGCTCGATGATCGTGCCGCCGAACCTCTGGTTCCACCAGCACTTCAACACCGGCACCACGCCTGCCCGCTACCTCGCTTTCAAGGCCGAGGGCGTGGCGATCCGCAATGCCCAGGGCGTGCCCAAGGCGTGGATCAGCCGGCGCCTCGGCGGCGACCAGATCGACTACGCCGACGAGCGGCCCGAGATCCGCAAATGGTTTTCGGACGCGCTCGCCAAGCACGGCCTGCAGTCCAACATGGACAAGGCCTACGCCGCTGAGCAGTCCGACCTGCCCCAGAAAGCAGCTTAAACCGTAGAGTGGGCTGAGCCCGGCTCGGGCATCAGCGCGTCCTCGGCGGCCTCCGCGAACGAGGCGTCCTTCGGCAGGATGATCGAGACCGAGCGCACCCTTTGGTGCTTGGGATCGACACCGGGCGGTTGCGCGCCCTTGGCGAGCCCCTGCGCAGCGGCCACGAGCCGCCTGCGCGCCATGATGATGCCTTGGTCGGTCGGCACGAGATTCTCGCGCGTGCGATCCTGGATCGGGCCCATGCTTTCCTGGACCGAGGCGTCCTGCATCGCGAAGCCATCGATGCCCGAGAAGCTGCGCCCTTCCTTCTGCGCCTTGCGATCCATCAGGTAGTCGTTGTCCTTGTTGGCGACAGGACGGTACGTGCCCGGCACGAGCGCGACGTGGATGCCTTCGCCGTCCTCCATGGCCTGGTGCTCCTCGGGCTTGAGCGGCCGCGTGGCGTGATGATTGGTGCTCCAGGCCCAGCAGTTCTCGTCGTCGATCGGCACCCACGAGTGCCCGCCGATCGGATGGTCGCCGCGCGGCGGGATGAGCGTGAAGCTCGGCATGATCCACTGCGTGATGCGCCAGTAGTACTTGCTTTCCTCGGCGTTGCGCCGCGCGCCGATGTAGAGGCCGCCGGGCGACTCGACGACCTCGAAGTGCGGCGCGAGGTCCCGCAGGTTGTACTCGTGGCTCTTCTTCGCGCCCTTGAACATCGGGTCGACCTTCATCGTGTAGCGATGAAGGAACGACACGTGGCTCGAGTCGATGCCGCCTTCCATTGCCTGCAGGTAATTGCACTCCTGCCATCGCTTGGACACATAGCGGTGGCTTTCCGGCACCGTGGCCCACTCGTGCTCGGGCAGGGGCGGCTGCTGCTCCTTCGGGCCCATGTACGTCCACAACACGCCGCCGCGCTCGATTAGCGGGTAAGACTTGAGCTTCATCCGCTGGCACAGGCGCGGGTTGTCGGGCTCGGATGGGATCTCCACGCACTGGCCGGTGACGTCGTATTTCCAGCCGTGGTAGGGGCAGCGCAGGCCGCTCTCCTCGTTGCGGCCGAACCAGAGCGAGACTCCGCGGTGCGCGCAGAACTCGTCGATCAGCCCGAGCCGGTTCTCGGTGTCGCGGAATGCGATGAGGCGCTCCGACAGCAGCTTGACCCGCAGCGGAGGGCAATCGGGCTCGGGCAACTCCTCGGCGAGGAGCGCCGGCAGCCAGTAGCGCCGGAAAAGCTCGCCCATCGGCGTGCCCGGGCCGGTGCGCGTAAGAAGGTGGTTCTGTTCAGCCCGCATGTTCCGGACGCGTGTTCCTTTATTGCGAACGCAGTTCCGCCATATGAAGCAAGTTTAAAATAAACGCGACGAGGCATCCAGCGTAAAGGAGGAGGAAGCCATGGCACGCAAAGACCGCCGCAGGTTCCTGACCGGATTCGTCGCCGCGAGCGCCGCGACGGCGATCACGCCGCCCCTCGCGCGCGGCCAGGAGGAAGTGGCGCAGAACACGCGCCCGCCGTCTGCGCTGCCGCCGGGCGCGCACACCGCCGCCGCCGAAACGCAGACCCCCGGCGAGCTGGCGCCGAACCGCATCGGCGGCGTGCCGGGCTCGGACTTCATGGTCGACGTCATCAAGACCCTCGGCATCAAGTACTGCCCGGCGAACTGCGCCTCGAGCTACCGCGGCATCCACGAGTCGCTCATCAACTACGGCGGCAACAAGATGCCCGAGTTCCTCACCTGCATGCACGAGGAATCCGCCGTCGCGATGGGCCACGGCTACTTCAAGATCTCCGGCAAGCCGCTGATGACGCTCTGCCACGGCACCGTGGGCCTGCAGCACGCGTCGATGGCGATCTACAACGCCTGGTGCGACCGTGTGCCGATGATCGTGGTCGGCGGCAACGACCTCGATGCGGCGACGCGTCCGCCGAGCGTGCCGACCTTCCACGCCGCGCAGGACATCAACGCGCTGGTGCGCGACTTCACCAAGTGGGACGACACGCCGGTGTCGCTGCAGCACTTCGCGCAGTCTATGGTGCGCGCCTACAAGATCGCGATGACGCCGCCCTACGGTCCGGTGATGATCTCGCTCGACGCCGGGCTGCAGCAGGAGCCGGTCAAGACCCACGGCGGCGACAAGCTCTATATCCCGCGCTACGTTCCCACCGCGCCGCCCGCGGGCGACGGCGGCGCCGTGAAGGAAGCGGCCAAGCTCCTCGCCGAGGCGCAGAACCCGGTGATCGTCGCCGATCGCATGGCGCGCACGCCGAACGGTCTCAAGCTGCTGGTGCAGCTCGCCGAGGCGCTGCAGGCGCGTGTCGTCGACCAGGGCAGCCGCACGAATTTTCCGCGCACGCACTATCTGTCCGCGCCGCCGAGCGCCGTGTCGGGCGCCGACGTGATCATGGGCCTCGAGCTCGCCGACTTCTGGAACGTGGTCAACTCCTGGACCGACAACGGCGAGCACGGCGTGGGCAGGAACTCCTCGCGCATCAAGCAGGGCACGAAGCTGATCAGCATCAACGCCTCCGACCTCATCACCAAGTCGAACTACCAGGACTTCCAGCGCTTCCAGGTGATCGACGTCCAGATGGCCGCCGACGCCGAGGCGACGCTGCCCGCGCTCATCGAGGCGGTGAGGTCGGCGATCCCCGCGGCGAGGCGCAGCGCGATCGCGCAGCGCGGCGAGGCGGCGAAGAAAGCGCACGCCGAGGACCACGCGCGCACGCGGCAGGCCGCGGCGCTCGGCTGGGATGCGAGCCCGATCAGCACCGCGCGGCTCTGCATGGAAACCTACAACGCGGTCAAGAGTCTCGACTGGTCGATCGTTTCCCAGTCGGGCAACGTCAGCAACTGGCTGACCCGCCTTTGGCCGGTCGAGCAGCATCACCACTGGCTCGGCCGCTCGGGCGGCTACGGCGTCGGCTACGGCGCACCCGCCTCGGTCGGCGCGGCGCTCGCCAACCGCGACGCCGGCCGCTTCTCGGTCAACATCCAGGCCGACGGCGACCTGATGTACGCGCCCGGCGTCCTGTGGACCGCCGCGAAGCACAAGATCCCGCAGCTCGCGGTGATGCACAACAACCGCGGCTATCACCAGGAGGTGATGCACGTGCAGCGGCTCGCGAATTTCCGCAGCCGCGCCTCGAA
>DATLUZ010000218.1:0-5666 GCA_035577785.1 Burkholderiales bacterium
GCTTCGATCGAAGTCGGGATGTCCGGCGCCGCCTTCAGTCGCTTGTCGCTGTTCACGCCGAGGATGCGCGCCTTGCCGGCGCGATGCTGCGCCAGCACCGCCGAGGAGAGAATCGGCGTGATGACCGGAACATGGCCCGCGATCAGATCCTGCATCGCGGGAGCGCCGCCTTTGTACGGCACGTGCTGCATCTCCAGGCGCCCGCCCTGCAGCTTGAGGAGCTCGCCCGTCAGGTTGGTGATCGTCCCGGGCCCCGCGGAGCCGTACGAGTATTTGCCGGGATTCGCCTTGACCAGGCTTACCAGCTCCTTCAACGAATGCGCCGGCACACCGGGATTCACGATGATGCACGTCGGATTAATGCTCAACATGCCGACGAGCGCGAAGTCTTTCAGCGCGTCGTACTGCGCATTCGACGTCGCGCGCGGATTGATGATCTGGGTGGTGGTCGTACCCAGTAGCAGCGTGTAGCCGTCGCCGCGCGCGCGCGCCACTTCGGCCGCGCCGATCGCCCCGCCCGCGCCCGGCTTGTTCTCGACCACGATCGTGCCGCCGAGGTGCGGCGCCGCGTACTTGGCCCACAGCCTGGCGATGATGTCGACGTCACCGCCGGGGGCGAACGGCGCCACCAGGCGGATGGGCTTGTCCGGGAACTTACCCTGGGCGCCGACCGGCAGCATCCGAAGCCCGGCAGCGGCGATCCCGAGCCCGAGGAAGGTGCGCTTTTTCATCCGGCCCATTATAGAAGCGCGGGCGCTTAACCCTTTTCGGGGCGGGTCGACGTTTAAAGCCGGGGAGCGAAACGACAACGGAGGAAAGTCATGCCCGCCCTGCGCTTTTTTGTCTTGATTCTCTTTTGGGTCACCGCCCTGCCGGCCGTCGCCACGGCAGCCAAATCCACCCTCAAGCCCTTCGCCAGCGAAGCCGAGCTGAAGGCGCTGCTTGTGAGCTGGGCCGACCGATATCAGGCGAGGCGCGCCGAGGCGCTCGGGGCGTTCGCGCTCCAGTCGGCGCCGGCCGCCGCGCCGGCGGCCAAGTTGGCGGAAAGCGCGGCCGACTCCGTCACCAACGTGCAGCACGCCGGGGTCGACGAAGGCGGCATCGTCAAGCTGCACGGCGGGCACCTCGTGATCCTCCGGCGCGGGCGGCTGTTCACGGTGGAGGTGGCCGGGCTGCGGCCGGTCGCGGCAGTGGACGCCTTCGGTCCCGACATCGATCCGCGCGGCGCCTGGTACGACGAAATGCTGATCTGGCAGGACACCGTGGTGGTGATCGGCTACAGCTACGCGCGCGGCGGCACGGAGGTGGCGCTGTTCGATGTTTCGCCTGCGGGCGAGCTGCGCTACCGGTCCACCCATCACCTGCGCTCGAACGATTACTACTCTTCGCGCAACTACGCGAGCCGGCTGATCGGGAGCAAGCTCGTGTTCTACACGCCGCTCGATCTGAGCTTCGGGCGCGCCGATCCCTTCGCGCAGCTTCCGGCTGCGCGCAGATGGCCCGAGGAATTCAAGCGCATCGCGCCGGCGTCGCGCATCTACCGCGCAGACGAGGCGCTCGACCCTTCGCAGGGCGTCGCGCTGCACAGCGTCTCGATCTGCGATCTCACGCAGCGCGATCTCGCTTGCGAAAGCACCGCCGTGCTCGGGCCCGCGGGGCGCGTGTTCTACGTCTCGCCGAGCTCGGTCTTCGTCTGGGCGGCAAACTCGTCGCTCTTCCGGATCCCGCTCGACGGCGGCGCCCCGAGCGCCCTGAAGGTGAGCGGCACGCCGATCGACCAGTTCTCGTTTCTCGAGGGCGGCGACGGCTATCTCAACGTGCTGGTCCGCTCGGGCGGCCGTGGCGAGGGCATGTGGTCGGCCGAGAACAACGCCGGCGCGTTGGCGCTCCTGCGCGTAGCGCTCGCCAGCTTCTCCGATGGCCGCGACAGCGCGCCGCGCAGCAGTTACCGCAGCCTGCCGGGGGTGGACGGCTATGCGCTGCAGAACCGCTTCGTCGGCGACTATCTCCTCTACGGAGCGGGCGCGGGCTGGAGGCGGCCGCAAAGCATCGGAGATGCGCGCGCTTTCGCCGTGCGCTATGCCCGGCCCGAGATCGCGCACGAGATCGTCCTGGAGCACGGCGTGGACCGCATCGAGGCGCTCGGCAGCGACGCGCTGCTCGTCGGAGCCGACGGGCGCGACCTGCATTTCACGGGCGTTCGCCTCGGTCGCGTGCCGTCGGCCGCGGGGAGCTACGTGCGCGCGAACGCAAGCCAGGGCGAGACGCGCAGCCACGGGTTCTTCTACAACGCCGCGGACGGCTTGCTCGGCCTGCCCATCGTCGGGCCGGGCAAATCGGCCGCGCGGCAGCTGCGCCGCGAATCCGCTTCCGTGCTGTTCCTCTCCAACCGGGAGCTCAAGCTGACCGAGGTCGGCGCGCTCGACTCGCGTGGCGGCGACAACAACGACGGCTGCCGGGCCTCGTGCGTCGACTGGTACGGCAACTCGAGGCCGCTCTTCCTCAAGGGCCGGCTCTTCGCGCTGATGGGCTACGAGCTCGTCGAGGGCGAAGTGCGCGCCGGCCGGATCCAGGAATTGCGCCGCACCGACTTCACACCTGCGCTGGCCTTCCTACGGGATTGAAACTAACATCGCCGCAGGAGGAGCGGCGATGCGCGCTTTTGGTTTCATCCTGCTAGCTTTCGCACTGGGGACTGGCGACGTTTCAGCACAGGCTTATCCCAGCCGCCCGGTGCGCATGCTGGTCGGCTTTCCGCCGGGCGGCGGCACCGACATCACGGCGCGCCTGCTCGCGCCGAAGCTCTCGGAGCTTCTGGGCCAGCCGTTCGTGGTCGAAAACCGCCCCGGCGCCGCGACCAACGTAGCGACCGATGTGGTCGCGAAGGCGCCGCCCGACGGCTACACGCTTCTCTTCACCACCACGGCGCTCGCGATCAACATGTCGCTCTACAAGAGCCTGCCGTTCGACGCGCTGCGCGACTTCGCCCCAGTCTCGGTGTTCGCCGAAGCCCCGAACCTGCTGGTCGCGAATCCGAGCGCGGGTTCGAGCGTCGCCGAGCTCGTGGCGAAGGCGAGGGCGAAGCCTGGTGCGCTGAACTACTCTTCCGCGGGATCGGGCACGACCCAGCATCTCGCCGGCGAAGTGTTCAAGGTGAGGAGCCACACCGACATCGTGCACATCCCGTACAAGGGCACGGCCGCCTCCCTCACCGCGGTCGTCGCCGGCGAGGTGCAGTTCAGCTTCGCGAACGTCCCGGCGATCCTCGGCCACGTCAAGAGCGGGCGCCTGCACGCCCTCGCCGTCGCCGGTCCGCACCGCTCCGACCTGATGTCCGACGTGCCGACGATGAAGGAAGCGGGCGTCGAAGGCGTCGAAGTGCCGGTCTGGTACGCCCTGCTCGCGCCGGCCGCGACCCCGCGCGAGATCGTGGCCGCGCTCGGCAACGCCACCGCCCGCGCCGCCCGCTCGCCGGACACCAAGCAACGTCTCGTCGAGCAGGGCGCCGACCCCGTCGGCAACACGCCCGAGGAATTCGCGAAGCTCCTGCGCACGGAAGTCTTGAAGTACGCCGAGATCGTGCGCATTTCCGGGGCGAAGCCGGAATGAAAGCCCTGATCGCCATCACGGCGTTCGCTTGTTCGCTTGTCGCGCACGCCCAGGAATTCCCCACCCACCCCGTGCGCATCGTGGTGCCCTGGCCGCCGAGCGGCAACGTCGACATCACGGCGCGCACGGTCGCGCCCGCGCTCGGCGAAGCGCTCGGGCAACCGGTCATCGTCGATAACCGCGCCGGCGCGGCCGGGACGATCGGCAGCGCGGCGGTGGCGAAGTCGCCCGCCGACGGCTACACCCTGCTGCTCGGCTCGACCGGCACCATCACGGCCGGGCCGGCGGTGTTCAAGACGCTGCCGTACGACCCGGTCAAGGATTTCGTCGCCGTAGGCGGCATCCAGTCCGTGCCCCTGGTTCTGACTGCAGCGCCGAAGACGCCTGTTTCCACCTATGCAGAATTCGTCTCGCTGGCAAATTCCAAGAAAGGGCAGCTGTCCGTCGCCTCCGCGGGAAGCGGCTCCTCGAACCACCTCGCGATCGAGCTGCTGATGCGCATGGCGGACCTCAAGCTGCTGCACATTCCTTACAAAGGCAGCGGCCCGGCGATCGCCGATCTTCTCGGCAGCCAGGTCGAGAGCATGATGGACCAGCTCACGGCTTCCATCGGCTACATCCGCGAAGGGCGCCTCAAGCCGCTCGCGATCACCTCGCGCGCGCGCTCGCCGCTCCTGCCGAACGTGCCGACGCTCGACGAGCTCGGGGTCAAGGGCTACGAGGCGAGCACCTTCACCGGTCTTTTCGCCCCGGCCGATACGCCGCACCTCGTCCTCGACCAGCTTTTTTCTTCCCTGAAGAAGGCGCTGGCCAACGAGACGGTGCGCGAGCGCTACCGCGGCATGGGTGTCGAGATCATGGACTCGAGCCAGGCGGAGTTCGCCGCCTTCGTTCGCGCCGACCTCGACAAATGGCGCCGAGTCGCCCGAGAGGGCAACATCGTGGTCGAGTGATCTATCTGCTTTGGAGCCAATCGGCGGCGGCTGCGTCGGAGCGGAAGCTCCTGACGTTCAGCCCCCGCTGCCGCGCCACGGTGACGACATATTGCTGCGCGAGTCGACCCTCATAGCTGTCCGCGACGATCGCGATGCGATGCGCGGGGCGCGCGGCAGCAGTCTTGAAGAACTCGGGCAGGCCAAGGCTCTGCACGCGGAAGATGGGCCGGGAAGCGTGGACCGAAATCAGCACCCGATCGACGGCGGCCTTGGTTGCCTCCTCGGCGACGGCGTGCAGGAATTGCTGCGTCTCCTCGGCCGTTTCTCTCTCGTAGAGGTCTGCGCGCAGATAATTGCCGATGTGCTTCACGGTGAATCGCATCGCTCCCGGGGCTTCCGCGGGCAAACCCGCGCCGTCGCGCAAGCCATGGGACGGCACTTCCTGGGGGCGTTTCGACTCGGTCACCGGCGCCGAGTCTACTCGCCCTGCATATGGCGGATTCGTGACGTAGTGAAAACCGCGACACTTTATCCCTACTCTCCTCATGTCTAAACTGCGCCTCAAAATTTCCATGTCGCTCGACGGCTTCGTCGCCGGTCCCGAGCAAAGCATCGACAATCCGCTCGGAATCGGCGGCATGCGCCTGCACGAGTGGGTGTTCCCGCTCGCGGCGTGGCGCTCGATGCACGGCATGCCGGGCGGCGACGTGAACGAGAGCTCGCGCGTCGTCGAAGAGTCCCTCGCGAACATCGGCGCCACCGTGATGGGACGCAACATGTTCGGCGGACATCCCGGCGGCTGGGATGCGGAAAAGCCCTGGAATGGCTGGTGGGGCGATGAGCCGCCGTTCCATCATCCCGTCTTCGTGGTCACTCACCATGCGCGCGAGCAGCTCGCGCTCAAGGGGGGAACGACGTTCACGTTTGTCACGGCCGGGATTCGTGCCGCTCTCGAGCAGGCACGCCAGGCCGCCGCCGGGAAAGACGTCTCGCTCGCCGGGGGAGCGAACGTGTGCGCTCAATATCTCCGCGAGGGTCTGGTCGACGAGATGGAGATCAACCTCGCGCCCACGATTCTCGGGGGCGGCGAGCGGCTGTTCGACGGCGTCGGCGACCTGCACG
>DATLUZ010000219.1:0-16311 GCA_035577785.1 Burkholderiales bacterium
GTGATGGACGATCCGGGGATCGATAGCTTCGCCCGCGCACTCGACGCGCTGAGCGACCCGCGGCGCACGGTCGGCGCGGCGGTGTTCTTCACCGTTTGCGGCACGCGGCCCGAGGAGATCCGTGTCATCGAATGGTCGCGCCCCCCGCTATTGCCCTGGATGGAAGGCGAGTGCCGACGCCGGGAAGCGTCGCGCAGCGAAGGCGGGCGCCTGATCGTGCAGGCTAACCACCACGATCTTGGCGGGCCTTGGGCGAAGCACAACCGCAGCGCGTTGCCCTATGCGATCGACGACGAGAGAACGGCATACGAAGCCAACCTGGAGGAATCCTCCCTGGCGCGCCAGCTGGCGATGGACCGCGCGGTGCGGCGCGGGCTCGCCGAACCGCAGGGGCCGCTGCCCTCGGCCCTCGCGGCACTACGCGTGGCGCCGGTCTGGAACCACGAAACCACGCAGTGGGTGGTGATGCGGCCCGCGTCCGGCCAGCTCGAGGCCTGGGCGCGCACCGGGCGCTGAAAGCGCTCCTTCGTCCCAAGGAGTGCCCGGCGATCAAGGGGCCGGGTCAGGGATCCGAGCTCTCGAGATGATCAGATCGTCATACCAGGTGTAGGCGACGGCGTGACTTTGAGCCGGGCTCTTCCCGCTATGGTAGGGAAGCAGCCATATCTTTCCGTACTTGGCGGCCGGCTGCGTGTTGACGATGTCGTAGCGCGTCTGATCGATCACCAGGCGAGAGGGCTGCCCGGCCTCTGCGACCCAGAGGCGAATCGTGCTGTCCTGGTGATACCGGCGATCGTTGCGGTACCACTTGCCGATCTTGACGAACACCTGAAAAGTCATCCACTGGTCCGCTTTGTATGCGACCCAGCGAGACCCGCCTTCGAGCGGCTCGTAGTGGCCGTCCTTGCCGCCGCAGCTGTGGTACATCTGGGCGGCGCCGCGCTGGTAGGTGTTCTGGACCACGATCTCCAGCTCGGTGCAGGAGTACACGGTCTTCCCGGGCCGGTCGCCCTCGCCGATGATGGCCTGCTTCCACCCGCCTCCGTCCTCGTAGAACGTGTCCAGAAATTCCCGGGAAAATCGCTGGCGCCACTGAACGTAGAATTCCTCGCCCTCGCCGAACTGGATCGAGAGATCGTCCGAGAAGTTCTGCCAGAAGCTGCCCGAGGTATCCGAGCCCGTATTCGAGGGGATCTCGAAGCGCAGCGAGCCGGCGCCGGAGGCTTTGACATCCGTTACCACGCGCGCGCGCTTCACCGTCGTGCCATACGGGGGAAAGATGAACCGATCGGTCTTCTCCGGGGCATCGAAGCCGAAGCACTTGACGACTGCCGGCTGCGCGCAACGCTGCTCGAACGTGACGCCACCGGCGTTGAGGTCGGCTGCGCTCGAGGCGCACCCGGCGGACAAAAGGATTAGATGCGGGATCAGCAGAGCGATCAGCAGCGTCCGTCGCATGACGCTACGGTAGCGCTAAAATCCGTTGGCGGAGGATTCCCATGGCGGCGTTCACTACTGCGGTTGTCATCGCCTCGGCAGGCGTACTTACGATGGCGAGAGGCAGCACCATCTCGTTCACCGTGACCTGGGGCAGCAATATCAGCCAATTTCGTTTCAACCGGATCTGGGCCGGTGTCGTGGGCGCGAGCGACGAGGACACGCAGCAGAGCGTCACCATCGTGTCGGAGGGCTCTCAATGGAGCTCGTCGAGTCCCGCCAGCACCCCGCTGGCCATGACATTGCGCGGAAATGGCCAAAGCGGAGCGCCGATCCAGGCGAGGATCCAGGTGTTGGCGTCCCAGGTGGACACGTTCTAAAGGGAACCAATCCATGAAGGTTCTGGCAGTCTTCGACAAGAGCGGAAAAATCCACGCGTTGTTTCACCCTTCGACGGAGGCCGACGCGCCCCAGCTGCGGTTTCACCCGGAACGTGGCCGGCGCGCTGAAATGCTCGACGTTCCCGCCGAGTTTCACCACCTGAATCCCGGGCAGCTGCACGCGGCGCTGCGCGTCGAGCTCGCCGGCGGCAAGGCGAGGCTGGCGGGGCAAAAGAAAAAGCCGAGCGCGGTCCAGAAGAAACAGAAACGCTGATTGGTCATTCGTAGAACCTGACGCAACTTTCAGGTTCGAGGGCGTTCTACTTGCGGAACGTCGGGGAAACACCATGAAGAAACGAACCATGCTGGCCCTCCTGGCGGCCGCGCCGGCCGCCGCTTTCGCGCAGATGGGCGGCAGGCCGCGCCGCGGCGGCGACAAGAGCGCGGGCGGAGGAAAAGGCGGCGCGCAGATCAACCCGCTCGAGGCGACCCTCGGCGAGTTCGAGATCGACCTCAAGCTGAGCGGCGATCAGCAGAAAGCCTGGGACGCCTACGCCAGCGGCATCCGCGCGCTGCAGAAGGACATCGCGCGCGAGCGCGCGCCGCGCGCGTCCGATGCGCAGCTCGACCTCGCCAAGCGCCTGGACCGCGCCGCCGACGTGGCGCGCGACCGGCTGACGGCGGTGGAGGACATCGTCGATTCGGCGAAGGGTCTGCTGAAGGCGCTCAGCTCCGAGCAGCGGGCGATGGCCGACCCACGCCTCGCCAACCTCATCGGCATGTCGTTCGGCGAGGCCGCCTGCGGATCCGGCGCGCGGCCGCCTGGGCGTTAATTCACTTTCCGCTTGAGCGCCGCGAGCTCGGCCTCGCTGCGCACCGTCATCACGCCCATCTGGCTGGTGCGATAGACCGGAACCACCACGAACACCTTGCCGTCGCGCTCGAGCAGCGAGATGTGGCGGATCTCGCTGCCGCGCACCGGCAGGTCGAACACGGTCCACGCGTTCGTCTCCGGGCTCAGCCTCACGATGCGGTCGGCGGTCCAGAGATTGCCCCACACATCGTGCCGGCTGTCGACCGCGATGTGATACGCCTGCATCGCCGGATCCGGCAACGGGACGATCGTCGTCTCGAGCGTCTTCGTGTTGATCTTCGCCCACGACGAGCCGTACGAGTTGCCGACCCAGAGCAGGTCCGCGTTCTTGTCCGTGCCCATGCGGCGCGGTCCCTGCGACCAGGGCAGCGGCGCGTTGAAGCCGAGGTCGCTCACCTTGTCGTAGAACGGGCGGTCCTCGCCGAACAGGCGGTCGTCCATCTTGACGTCGGGGATCTTGATCTCGATCGTCTTGCCGGTGGCGACGTCGCCCTTGTAGACGCGGTCCATCGCCATCTGCGCCCACCAGCCGTTGCCGTCGCGGTCGCCGGCCGCGCCGTAGGTCGCTCCCGAGCCGCGAGGGTTCTTCTCGGGGATCACCGACTTGAACTCGGTGAACTTCTCGCTCGACGGGTCGAAGCGGACCGCGCCTCTCGGCGTGGAGGCCCACACCATGCCTTTGCCGTCGACGTCGATCGTGACCGCGCCGCCTACGGGCGCCATGTCGGCCGGCGTCTGGTAGATCGTGATCTTCTCAGTCGCGGTGTCGAGCTTGCCGAGCGCGCGACGCCCGGGGTTGATGTCGAACCAGAGGTTGCCGGCGCGGTCGCGCGCGAGGCCGTGCGCCGTCGCCGCGAGCCCGTTGCTCGCCTCGGCCTTGAGGTACTTCACGGCGCCGGTCGCGGGATTGACCTTGCCGATGGTCACGCCGCGGTTCGGGTTGTTGCTGGTGAAGTAGATCGTGCCGTCGAGGCCGAGCGCGCCGTCGTGCGGCAGCTGACCGAGCTTGGAGGTCGTGCCCATCGCCCAGTCCGTGCCATCGTTCGGGTTGTAGTTCGTGCCGATGCCGGTATCGGGGTTGAGCGGCAGATCGTAGAGCGTCCACACGGCGCGCGCCGTTTCCCCCGTCGGGCGCGGACGGGAAGCGATCTTCATCGACGAGTTGCCGGGGCCGCGGGCGCGCGCGAGGTAGGCGGCGAGCGGCTTTTGGTGGAGTTCGAGGATCTGGTTTGGCTTCGCGGTCGGCCCCGGATAGACCCCGGTCACGGGCACGATCTTCATGAGATCGATGATCTTGCTCCAGCCGGCCTCGTCGAAGCGGAACTGCAGCGCGTAGCTGGTCGAATGGCAGCCGGTGCAGTTGTTCATGAAGATCTTCTTCATGCGCGCGTCGTCGGCGCTCGCCTCGGGCAGCGCCGCGACCATCATCTCGCCCGGGAGCTGGCGGAAGCGCCGCTCGGGATCGGCGATCTCGGCGAGCGTGAGGTCCTGGCGGCGCGCCGCGGACAAGTCGACCGAGCCGCTCGTGCGCTCGAAGCCGAGCGCCTGCGCCCACACGCGGTAGCGGCCGTCGGGCAGCGGCGGGAAGAAATATTCGCCGGCGGCGTCGGTGTAGACGCTCGTCGTGATCGTCGAGCCCTCGCGCTTCGCCGAGACCGTGACGCCGTCCAGCTTCTGGCCGGAGCGCGATGCGACCCTGCCGGAAAGCAGCTGATCCGCGTGAACCGGGGTCGCTGCGACGAGCGGCAGGGCGCATGCGAGCAGGGTCGTGCGAAGCGTGTTCATCGCATCTCTCCTTGTTTCGGGGCGTTGGGCGAGGTGTTGACCGGCACGGTTCTCACGTAGGCGACGATCGCGTCGATCTCCGCCGGCTTGAGGTAGTGCTTGAACGCTGGCATGCGCTCGGTCCCGTTCGTGATGATGGCGCGCATCGCGTCGTCGTTTCCGGCGGCGGCTGTCTTGTTCAGCGGCGGTCCGTAGGTCTTGACCCCGAGCACGGGCTGGAGATGGCAGATGCCGCACGACTGCGCGAACACCTGCCGGCCGTGTTGCTGCTGCTCGTTGAGATCGCCGCCGGCCTGTGCGAAGGCCGCGGTCGGCGCGACCGCGAACAGAAGCGTCAAAACGGGCGTCGACACTGCAGGTCTCATCCGGTCCTCCTAGGGCGTCCTCAATCTAGCAGAGTTTGAGTTCCCCGGGATAGAACCGGTCGCGGCCGCGGATCTTGGCCTCGTTGAGCGCCCGTTCTGCCCGCGCAAGAAGGGTAGCGGGGTCGTCGGCGTCGCGCGGATAGAGCGCGACGCCGATGCTCACGGTGACGATCGCGGCCACGCAATCCAGGATGTAAGGCTTTGCGCACAGATCCAAGACCGTGGCGGCCTGCTTCATGGCCGCCGCAGCGTCCGAAACTTCGAAGAAGGCGGCGAAGTCGTCGGACTGGAGCCGCCCGAGCACCGCGCCGGCGCCAAGGCCGCGCGACATGCGAGCCGCAGCCTCGCGCAGGATGCGATCGCCGAAATCTTGGCCGAGGGTCGCATTGACCTGCTCCATGCGGTCGAGATCGATCAGCAGGAGCGCGAGCGCGAAGCGACGCCGTTCAACCTCGCGCACGGCGCGCACGAGCCGCGCCTCGAACAGCGCCCGGTTCGGCAGCCACGTAAGCGGGTCGAGGTCAGGTCGGTGCGGGCTCGTAACCATCGGTTTCGTATTTAAGCAACCGACAGTGTGCACTGCTGCGGGCCCTTGGTGCTACTGTCCTCGGCCGATGGCGCTTGGCGATGAAAAACAAGCATTTAGCAAACGCTTGCGGGAGGCCCTGAAGCGCGCGGAGCCGGCGGCTGAAGGTCCAGCGGCGCTCGCACGGGAATTCAACCTGCGCTATGAGGGCACGCCGGTCACTGTCCAGGCAGTACGAAAATGGGTGATCGGACGCGCGCTGCCTTCACAGGACAAGATCAGGGCGCTCGCCCTCTGGCTCGACGTGTCGCCGCAGTGGCTGCGGTATGGCGATGCGGAAACCGCGCCGGCGCGTACGTTGCGCCAGGAGTCGGCGGCCTATCGCGCCGATCCGGATTGGGTGTCCAAGAAGTACGAGGCGCTGAACGACGCCCACAAGAAGATGGTCGCGGAGCTCCTCGTCGCGCTGCTGCGCCTCGAACGCAAGCGCTGATCGGCCGCAGACGATGCGGTTGAAACCCGTGCGTTTTCCACACGGCAGGGGTGGCCGATACAAGTTGTTACGCAAATTACGCTCAAGCGGTGTCCTCGTAACGCCCTTGCCGCGTTAAATGGTCTCCATCGTTCACACGAAAGGGAAGGAACAATGACGACCAGCATCCTCGCCGCGGCCCTCGGCCTGGCGTTCTCCACCGGCGCGTTCGCGCAAGCGGGCACAGTGCAGCGCGACGTGAATCAGCAGCAGCGAATCGAGCAGGGCCTGCAGTCAGGCCAGCTCAACACCAAGGAGGCCTCCCGCCTCGAGGGCGAAGAGGCCCGCGTCGAGCGCGACCAGCAGCGCGCCATGAAGGACGGCAAGCTCACGCCCGCAGAGAAGCAGCGCCTCTCGCGCGAGCAGAACAATGTGAGCCGCGACATTTACCGCGAGAAGCACGACGCGCAGACCGGCAATCCCAACTCGGCGTCGTCGCAGCGCATGCAGGCGGACGTGCAGCGCAATGTCAACCAGCAGCAGCGCATCGAGCAGGGCGTGCAATCGGGCAGCCTGACTACACGCGAGACGGCGAAGCTCGAGGGCGGGCAGGCGCGCGACTCGCGCAAGGAAGCGCGCGCCGGCGCCGACGGGAACGTGGGCAAGGGCGAGCAGCGCCGCATCCAGCACGCCGAAAATCGCCAGAGCCGGAAGATTCACCGGGAGAAGCACGACGGCCAGACGAAGTAGCCCTTTGATATCCCGGGGCGGACCGCCGCCCGGAGATTCCAGGGCAGGCGCTGATCAGCTGCAGACGATACGGTTGCGGCCCGCGTTTTTTGCGCGGTAGAGCGCTTCGTCGGCACGGGCAATGAGGTCGGCGGGGCCCTTGTCGCGCTCGGGAGCGTATGTGGCGATGCCCGCGCTGAGGGTGACGCATTGCGCCGTGCTCGAGCCTTCGTGCGGTATCGCGAGCGTCGCGAGCTCGCGCCGCGCAGCCTCCACCACCTGCAGCGCGCCTTCGGCCGGGGTGCCCGGCAGGAGCAGCACGAACTCCTCGCCGCCGTAGCGTGCCGCGAAGTCGGTCGCGCGCCGGCAGCTGCGCGCAATTGCGCCGCCCACCTTGCGCAGGCAGTCGTCGCCGGCCGGATGGCCGTAACGGTCGTTATAGGCCTTGAAATGGTCCACGTCGCACAGCGCAATCGAGAGCGGCTCGCGCGTGCGCACCGCGTGCGCGAGCTCGCGGTCGATCAGCGCGTCGAAAGCGCGGCGGTTGGCGATTCCGGTGAGCGCGTCCTGGTGCGCGAGGCCCTCGAGGCGCTGGTTGGCGGCGGCGAGCTCTTTCGAGACGTCGAGCAGCTTGCCGCGCATCTGGTCCAGGCGCTGCAGCGCCCGGATCTTTGCGCTCAGTACCACCGGGCTGACCGGTTTCACCAGGTAATCGTCGCCGCCAGACTCGATCGCCCGTTCGAGGTGCTGGTCGTACTCGTTCGCCGAAAGGAAAATGATGGGAATCCATGCGTCGGGGCTCGCCGCGCGGATGCGCCGCGCCGTCTCGTAACCGTCGATCCCGGGCATGTTGACGTCGAGCAGCACGAGGCTCGGCCGCTCCGCCAGGAAGAGCTCCACCCCTTTCTCGCCGGTCTCGGCCGTGATCGGCTCGAACTTCATCGCGCGCACCATCGTTGCGAGCGTCGTCAGGATGGTGCGCGAATCGTCGACGATGAGGATCTTCGGCAAGCGGCCCCCGGCCCTAGTTGACGGTCGCCCCGGTCTCGCGCACCACCTTGCCCCACTTCTCGTCCTCGGCGTGCATATAGCGCAGGAGCTCCTCGCCCTGCATCGCGTCGGCCTCGACGCCGGCCTCGCGGAACTTGGTCTGCAGGTCCGGGTCCTTCAGCGCCTTGGCGATCTCGGTAGAGAGGCGCTGCACGATCGGCGCCGGGATGCCGGCGGGTCCTGAGATGCTGAGCCAGAGCGTCGCCTCGTAGCCGGGCACGCCCGCCTCCGCCATCGTCGGCACGTCCGGTAGCTCGACCCAGCGCTTGGGCGTGGTCACCGCGAGCGCCTTGAGGCGCCCGCCGCGCACGTTGCCGAGGACGTTCGGCACGCCGGCGAAGGAGACGCCGACCTCGCCCGCGATCAGGTCCTGCATCGCGGGGCCGCTGCCCTTGTACGGCACATGGTTCAGCTTCACGCCCGCCATGGCGTTGAAGAGGGCCGCGACCAGATGCTGCGAGCTGCCGTTCCCCGAGCTCGCGAAGTCGATGGCGCCGGGCTTGGCCTTGGCCGCCGCAATCAGCTCGCGCACGTTATTGACCGGGATCTTTTTCGGATTGACGACGAGGACGTACGGCCCCGCCGCCATCATGCTGATGTGGGTGAAGTCCTTGAACGCGTTGTACTGGAGGTTCTTGTAGAGGTGCGAGGTGATGAGGTGCGTCGAGCCGGTGATTGCGAGCGTATAGCCGTCGGGCGGCTGCTTCGCCGTAAAGTCCCAGCCGATGGTGCCGCCAGCTCCAGGCTTGTTCTCGACGAAGAACTGCTTGCCCATCTGCTCGGACAGGCGCGGTGCGAGGATCCGCGCCGGGGTGTCGGCGAAGCCGCCCGGCGAGAGGGGCACCACGATGCGTACGGGGCGCGAAGGATAGGCTTGCCCCAGAACGGAGAGCGAGGCCGCGAGCATCGCCCCGATGAGAAGGATTCTGGAAAAAAAAGCTTTCATGCGCGATACACCGCTTCGGGTTGCGTGAAAAAGGAATGCAGGATGTGGTACACGCCGAGGTAGTTCTTCTGCTGGAAGCTCGCGTGCGAGATGCCTTCCATGACCGTGAACTGCTTGTCCGGGTGGGGCAGGAGGGCGAAGAACTTCAGCAGGTCTTCCATCGAGGCGATGCCGTCGAACTCGCCGCGCAGGACGATGGTCGGGACGCGGATCTTCGCCGGGTCGACCAGCGGCAGCTTCGAGCACATGTCGACGTAGGTACCGGTCGGCACGGAGTCGTCGAGCGCGAGGATCGCGGTGGCGAAGGCCTCGATGGTGGCGTCGTCGGCGGTGCCGGGATGGTCGCGGTTGAAAATGCTGCGCACGAACGCGCGGTCGATGGGACGGCGGTTCTTGGCGCGGAATTCGGGCAGGCGCCTCCTGCGCTCCTCGAGCGTCGGGCTGCCCTCGCCGGTCCACACCATGGCGTCCAGCGCGAGGCGCGCGACGCGCTCCGGATGGCGTTGCGCGAACAGCGCCGCCTTGAGCGCTCCCGAGGAGATGCCGTACACGAGCAGCTTCTTGTGCTTTGCGCGCTCGAGCACGTAGGCCGTCCCCGCCTCGAGGTCGTCGGCGCCGTTCGGGATGTCGCAATTGATCGGGCGCGACTTGTCCGAGCGGCCATAGCCCTCGTTGTCCATGCACCAGGTGTCGAAGCCGCGGGCCGCGAACCACTCCATCACCGAGGAGTGCGGCCTGCCGGGAACCTCGAGATCGAAGGTCGGCTGCGAACCCATCGAAGAGCCGTGCACGAAAAACACGGTGCCTTTCGGGGCGCCTGAGGTGGAGGGCTTGTGCCAGAGGAAGAGCTTGACGTCGCCCTTGCGGGTCCAGTGTTCCGTGCCTTTCATCGCCTGAGGGTCCTTCGCGTCGGGGGTCGAGCGCCGTACTTTAAAGCTTTTTATGCAAGAATCCGGCCGCTCGAGGGGGAGGAGGTCCTTGGACACGTTTCCCAAGCTGCTCATGCGCCATGCGCAGGAGCGTGGCGCGCGCCCGGCGATCCGGGAGAAGGATCGCGGTATCTGGCAGACATGGACCTGGCGGCAGTTCGCCGACGAGGTGCGCGTGCTCGCCGCCGCCCTTGCCGCCGAGGGCTTCAGGCGCGGCGACCACTTCGCGCTGGTCGGCGACAACCGGCCGCGCATCTACGCGGCGGTGTGCGCGGCGCAATGCCTTGGCGGCATCCCGGTGCCGCTCTACCAGGACTCGGTCGCCGGCGAAATGAGCTTTCCGATCCGGAATGCCGAAATCGCGTACGCGCTCGCCGAGGACCAGGAGCAGGTCGACAAGCTGCTCGAGATCCAGCCGCAGTGCCCGAGCCTGCGCCGGATCTACTTCGACGATCCTCGCGGCCTGCGCCACTACGATCAGCCGCAACTCGTGAGCTACGAGAAGCTGCTCGAGCTCGGGCGCGCCGCTCTTGCGCGTCATCCGGGCCTGGTGGACGAGGAGATCGCGAAGGGCCGCGGGAGCGATACCGCGGCGATGTTCTTCACCTCGGGGACGACGGGGGTGCCGAAAGGCGTCGTCCTCACCCATGACGCGTTGATCGACCGCTCACGCGTGGTCGCCGAGATGGAGCGCCTCGGCGAGGAGGACGTGGTGCTCGCTTTCATGCCGCCAGCCTGGATCGGGCAGAACATCTTTTCCTACGCCCAGCCGATGGTCGCCGGCTACTGCATCTGCTGTCCCGAGTCCCCGGAGACGGTGGTAAGCGACATGCGCGAGATCGCTCCGACCTACTACTTCGCGCCGCCGCGCGTATTCGAAGCGCTGCTCACGCAGGTGTCTGTGCGCATGGAGGACGCGGGCATCCTCAAGCGCTGGCTCTACAAGTACTTCATGGCGGTGGCAAAGCGCGTCGGGACCAAGCTTCTCGAGGGTCAGAAAGTCAATCTCTTCGAAAGGCTGAAATACGGACTGGGAGATCTCGTCGTCTACGGCCCGCTGCGCAACGTCCTCGGCATGAGCAACGTGCGCATCGCCTATACGGGCGGCGAAGCGATCGGTCCCGACCTTTTCTCTTTCTATCGGTCGCTCGGCATCAACCTGAAGCAGCTCTACGGCTCGACCGAGACCAGCGTGTTCGTCTGCGTGCAGCCCGACGGACAGGCGAAAGCGGACACGGTCGGCCCCGCGGTGGCCGGCGTCGAGCTCGGGTTTACGCCGGAGCGCGAGCTCCTGATCCGCTCGCCGGGCCTCTTCAAGGAGTACTACAAGAATCCGGAGGCGACGCGCGAGGCGAAGGACGCGGAGGGCTGGTTCCATACCGGCGACGCGGGCTACATCGACCGCGACGGCCATTTGCGCATCATCGACCGGGCCAGGGACGTGGGCAAGCTCGCGGACGGGACGCTGTTCGCGCCGAAATACCTCGAGAACAAGCTCAAGTTCTTTCCGTACATCAAGGAGGCGGTAGCGTTCGGCGCCGAGCGCGACCGGGCCTGCGCCTTCGTCAACATCGACATGGACGCGGTGTCCAACTGGGCCGAGAAGCGCAACCTCGCCTACAGCGGCTACACCGACCTTGCCCAGAACGACGCGGTATACGAGCTCGTGGCGGGCTGCATCGCGCAGGCGAACGCCGACCTCGCGCTCGAGCCGGAGCTCGCCAACTCGCAGATCCACCGCTTCCTGATCCTGCACAAGGAGCTCGACGCCGACGACGAGGAGCTCACGCGCACGCGCAAGGTGCGCCGGCGCTTCATAGGCGAAAAATACGGCACACTGGTTGACGCCTTGTACAGCAATCAAGGAACCGTCCACGTGCAGGCGCAGGTGAGGTACGAAGACGGGCGCACCGGCACCTTCTCCGCCGACCTCAAGATCCGCGACGCGAAGACCTTCGTCCCGGCCGCGGCCAAGAGCGCGGCCTGATGAGCGATGCGCTGCTCGAGGTGCGCAACGTTTCACTGGCCTTCGGCGGCGTAAGGGCGCTCTCCGAGGTCTCGTTCGACGTGCGCCGCCGCGAGGTGCGCGCCATCATCGGCCCAAACGGCGCGGGCAAGAGCTCGATGCTGAACGTGCTGAACGGGGTCTATCACCCGCAGCAGGGGACCATCCGCTTCGAGAACCATGAGTTCCGGGACATGGACCCGCACCGCGCGGCCGCGCTCGGCATCGCCCGCACCTTCCAGAACATCGCCCTTTTCAAGGGCATGACGGTGCTCGACAACATCATGACCGGGCGCAACCTCAAAATGCGCTGCAATTTCCTGCACCAGGCGCTCTGGCTCGGCCCGGCGCGGCGCGAGGAGCTCGAGCACCGGCGCGCGGTCGAGGAGATCATCGACTTCCTCGAGATCCAGCACATCCGCAGGACCCCGGTCGGCCGCCTGCCGTACGGCCTGCAGAAGCGCGTCGAGCTTGGCCGGGCGCTGGCCGCCGAGCCCAAGGTGCTGCTGCTCGACGAACCGATGGCCGGGATGAACCTCGAAGAAAAGCAGGACATGTGCCGCTTCGTGCTCGACGTGAACGATCAGTTCGGCACCACCCTTGTGCTGATCGAGCACGACATGGGCGTGGTCATGGACATCTCGGACCGCGTGATCGTGCTCGACTACGGCAGAAAGATCGCCGACGGCTCGCCGCAGGAAGTGCGGGCCGACCGGAAGGTGATCGACGCCTACCTGGGAGTCGCACACTAGATGAGGCACGCCAAAAAACAGGGACAGACCACGTTTATCCATGTACAAGAAAAACGTGGTCCGTCCCTGATTTCGGTCTAGCCCATGGACTTCGCCTTCTTCATCGAGGTGCTGGTGGGCGGCCTCCTCGCCGGGGTGATGTACTCGCTCGTCGCGCTCGGCTTCGTGCTGATCTACAAGGCCTCGGGCGTGTTCAACTTCGCCCAGGGCACGATGGTGTTCTTCGCCGCGCTCACCTACGTGTCGCTGGTCGAGCGCGGCTGGAACGCCTGGCTCGCGCTTGTCGTGACTCTGGCTGTGATGGTGGCGCTCGGCGTTGCGACCGAGCGCGTGGTGCTGCGGCCGCTCATCAATCAGCCGCAGATCACGCTCTTCATGGCGACCATCGGCCTCACCTTCGTGCTCGAGGGCCTGTCGCAGCTCATCTGGGGCTCGCAGCCGCACGGGCTCGAGCTCGGCATCGCCGACGTGCCGATGCAGTGGCTGTCGCAGAAGTGGAACGTCAACGTGAGCCAGTTCGACCTGTTCGCGGCGCTGGTGGCCGGGGTGCTGGTCGCGGTGCTCGCGGTGTTCTTCCAGAAGACGCGCATCGGCCGGGCGCTGCGCGCGGTCGCCGACGACCACCAGGCGGCGCTCGCGGTCGGCATTCCGCTGCAGCATATCTGGGCGATCGTGTGGGCGGTCGCGGGCTTCGTCGCGCTGGTGGCGGGACTCATGTGGGGGGTGCGCAACGGCGTGCAGTTCGCGCTCACCTTCGTCGCGCTGAAAGCGCTGCCCGTGCTCCTCATCGGCGGCTTCGAATCGATCCCGGGCGCGATCCTCGGCGGGCTCATCATCGGCGCCACCGAGAAGCTCGCCGAGGTCTACGCCGGCCCGATGGTCGGCGGCGGGATCGAATCGTGGTTCGCCTATGTCGTCGCGCTGCTCTTCCTGCTGGTGCGGCCCGAGGGGCTGTTCGGCGAGAAGCACATCGACAGGGTCTAAATGCTTTATCGCGATGCCGGCCAGTTCAAGTCCACCTACGCGGAAGATCAGCAGATCTTCCCGATCCGGCAGGACCGGATCGGCATCGCCCTGCTGCTCCTGCTCGCCTTCGTCGTGGTGCCGCTCGTCGGCGATCAGTACTGGCTCTCGGCCATCGTTACGCCGTTCCTCATCTTCTCGCTCGCCGCGCTCGGGCTGAATATCCTCACCGGCTACGCCGGGCAGCTCTCGCTCGGCACCGCCGCGTTCATGGCCGTGGGCGCGTTCATGGCGTACAACGCTGTTCTACGGGTCCCCGGCATGCCGATCATCGGCGCCTTCGCCATCGGCGGGCTGTGCGCCGCGGCAGTGGGCCTGGTGTTCGGGCTGCCGAGCCTGCGCATCAAGGGCTTTTATCTCGCGGTGGCCACGCTCGCCTGCCAGTTCTTCGTCCTCTGGGCGATCAACCGCATCGGCTGGTTCTCCAACCACAGCTCGTCGGGCGTGATCACGGCGCAGACCATCAGCATCCTGGGCTACAGCATCGTGTCGCCGGCGCAGAAATATCTTCTCACCCTCGCCATCGTCGCGGTGATGGCGCTTGCGGCAAAGAACCTGATGCGAAGCGAGACTGGGCGCGCCTTCATGGCGGTGCGCGATATGGACGTGGCCGCCTCCGTGATCGGGATCCCGATGATGCGCACCAAGCTGCTCGCCTTCGCGATCAGCTCGTTTTACTGCGGCGTCGCCGGTGCGCTGTACGCCTACACCTACCTCGGCACGGTTGAGCCGGAAGCCTTCACCCTCGACCTGTCGTTCCGCGTGCTCTTCATGATCATCATCGGCGGAATCGGCTCCGTGCTGGGATCCTTCCTCGGTGCCGCGTTCATCACGGTGTTTCCGATCTTCCTGAACCGGGGCTCCGAGTGGCTCGCGTCGGCGCTCGGCGTCGAGTTCTCGCACGCGGCCGTGTCGAACATCGAGCTCATCATCTTCGGCGGCCTGATCATCTTCTTCCTGATCGTCGAGCCCTTCGGCCTCGCGCGCCTCTGGCAGATCACCAAGGAGAAGCTGCGGCTGTGGCCGTTCCCTCACTGAGGAAACGGGTCCCCGCCTTCGCCGGGACGACTCCTTGGTCCATCCCTAGACGACGACGGGGAAAGGTCTATACTCGCCGTTTCGCTATTCGGAACATTCCTGAGGAGGAGGTTTTGATGAATCGCACCGCAACAATCCTTGCGGCGTTGTCCATTGCTGCGGCCGGCCTGCCGCTCGCGGCCAGCGCGCAGAACGAGCAATTCATACCGGCGAACTTCTACTGGATCGGCCCTTACGCGCCGGGCGGCTCGGGCTTCGGCGGCGGCATCATCGACTATTTCGCAATGCTCAACGAGCGCGACGGCGGCATCAACGGCGTCAAGCTCACCTGGGAGAAGTGCGAGACCGAATACAACAACGCGCGCGGCGTCGAGTGCTACGAGCGCTTGAAAAAGAAGGGCCCGACCGGCGCGACGGTGATCCATCCGCTCTCGACCGGCATTACCTATTCGCTGATCGAGAAGGCGACTGCCGACCACATTCCCATCATTTCCATGGGATATGGCCGCACTTCCGCGGCGGACGGGCGCGTGTTCCCGTACGTCTTCCCGCTCATCACCACCTACTGGTCGCAGGCCACGGTGATGGTGAAGTACATGGCGCAGAAGCTCGGCGGCTACGAGAACCTGAAGGGCAAGAAGATCGTGCTGGTCTACCACGACTCGGCCTACGGCAAGGAGCCGATTCCGATCCTCACCGATCTTTCCAAGCAGTACGGCTACGAATTCACCCCCATCGCGGTGCCGCATCCCGGCAACGAGCAGCAGTCGCAATGGCTCCAGGTGCGCCAGATCAAGCCCGACTACGTGATCCTCTGGGGCTGGGGCGTATGAATCCGACCGCGCTGAAGGCGGCCGCCAAGATCGGCTATCCGCGCGACAAGATCATCGGCGTGTGGTGGTCCGGCGCCGAAGAAGACGTCATCCCGGCGGGCGCCGCGGCGAAGGGCTATATCTCGGCCGGCTTCAACGCGCCGGGCGCGGACTTCCCGGTGATGAAGGACATCCAGAAATACGTCTACGCGAAGGGCAAGGGCGAGTTCGACGACAAGTCGCGCTTCGGCTCGATCTACCACACCCGCGGCGTGGTGGCGGGCATCGTGACCGCCGAGGCGATCCGCGTCGCCCAGTCGCGCTTCGGCAAGGGCAAGCCGATCACCGGCGAGCAGATGCGCTGGGGCATCGAGAACCTGAACATCGACGACAAGCGGCTGAAGGAGCTCGGCGCGGTCGGCCTGATGCCGCCGATCAAGGTCTCCTGCATGGACCACGAGGGCTCCGGTCTCGTGAAATTCCAGCAATGGGACGGGGCGAAATGGAAGGTCATCACCGACTGGATGGAGCCCGACCGCAAGCTCGTGCGCCAGAAGGTCGAAGACGACGCCAGGCAGTACGCGAAGGAAAAGAGCATCGAGCCGCGCGACTGCGCCAAGGAAAACTGATCCAAGCTTGAGCAGCGACCGGACGGCGGACGCGGGTCCGCCGTTCGTTTTTGACCTTATTGATGGCTGCCGTTCCGGACAAGAAGCCCGAACCGATCCTCTCGGTGCTGAACATCGAGGTGATCTACGACCACGTCATCCTGGTATTGAAGGGCGTTTCGCTCGACGTGCAGGGCGGCCAGACCGTGGCGCTGCTCGGCGCCAACGGCGCGGGCAAGACCACCACGCTCAAGGCGATCTCCAACCTGCTGCGCGCCGAGCGCGGCGACGTGACCAAAGGCAGGATCCTCTACCGCGGCGAGCGCATCGACCAGCTCAATCCCGCCGAGCTGGTGAAGCGCGGCATCTGCCAGGTGATGGAGGGCCGCCACTGCTTTCAGCACCTCACGGTGGAGGAGAACCTCCTCACGGGCGCATACACGCGCGGCGCAGCGTGGAAAATGCGCGGCTCCGGGGTGAAGGACGCGCTCGAGAAGGTGTACAGCTACTTCCCGCGCCTCAAGGAGCGCCGCACCTCCCAGTCGGGCTATACCTCGGGCGGTGAGCAGCAGATGACCGC
>DATLUZ010000220.1:0-10214 GCA_035577785.1 Burkholderiales bacterium
GGCCGCGCCGGCAGCCAGCAGGAGGGACAGGGCGACCACGGTGCGGCAGGCCATGCTTTGGACTCCTTTTCCCTCTGGGAGCTTGCAGTTAGCGTGCCCGAACATCTGGTTACACATTCGGACAGACGGCGCGCCCCGGCCGCGCGTAAATGGCGACATGACACGCCCCATGAACCGCTGGATCGCACTGGTGCTATTCGCCACCCTGGCCGTCTGGCAGCTGCCGACGCAGGCGCAGGCGCGCGTATACAACCAGGCCGAGCTCGACGCGCTGGTCGCCCCCGTCGCGCTTTATCCCGACGCCGTGCTCTCCAACATCCTGGTCGCCTCGACGTACCCTGACGACGTGCGGCAGGCAGCCGAGTGGTCGCGCGCCAATGCCCAGCTCGCCGGAGAGGATGCGGTGCGCGCCGCCGAGCCGATGCCCTGGCACCCGAGCGTCAAGGCGCTGGTGGCGTATCCGGATCTCCTCGCGCGCATGTACGACAGCCCGCAATGGGTCGCCGACCTCGGCACGGCCTTCCGCGAGTACGAGCCCTACGTGATGGACACCGTGCAGGCGCTGCGGCGTCGCGCGCAGCTCAATGGCTCGTTGCAGTCGAACGATCAATACATCGTGCAGCAGCAGGGACAGGATATCGCCGTGTACCCGGCGCAGCCGCAGGTCGTCTACGTGCCCTACTACGATCCCTATGTCGTGTACGGGACGTGGTGGTGGCCCGCGTACCGCCCGGTGTTCTGGCGGCCGTGGCATCCGCGTCCGGCGGTGTTCGTCTCCACCGTCTTCGTCTCGCGCTCGGTAGACTGGCGCCAGCGGCACGTCGTACAACCCGTGTTCCACGGGCCGGTGCCGGTCGCGCGCCAGGCACTGCGCAGCGTCCAGGCGCAACCGGTAATCCAGAGCCATACGGCAGCGCAACCCTACATCCAAAGCCGCGGACAGCCCTACATCCAGAACCACGCTGCTCCCGCTGCTACGCAGAACCATGCGGCTCCCGCGCGGCCGGTCGTCGAGTCCGCCCCTCGCCTCCAGCCCTGGACGCAGCGGGTGGAGCCGGGTCGGGAGTTTCGTCGCGACGCGCCGAGGGTGACGGCGCAAGCGCCGAGGCCGGCCCCGCAGGCCCCCGTGGCGATTCCGCAGACGCAAGTGATGCGCTCGATCGCCGCTACGCTGCGCAATCCGGCGCCGCAAGCGCCTCAAAATTCGGCACCGCGCGCGCCTCAAATGCGCGCGCCCGTCAGCCACATGCCGGCCGTGAGCCACATGCCGCAGCGCGGCCCGCGCATGGAAAGCCGCAGCGGCAACGCCCACCAGCAGCGCCGCGGCTGAAGCAAGGCCGGCCTTACTTCCGTCCCTACTCGAACCTGAGCCTCACGCCGCTTTCGCGGGCGCCGCCGGAAGCTCGGGCATGTCGCGCAGCAGGCGGCCGAATCCCGGCACGCCCTCGCGCACGCCGAGCTTCTTCAGCGCGTGCCACACGGTCATGTTGTTCGTCGTGAGCACCGGCTTCCCGACCGCGCGCTCCAGGGACTCCACGATGCTCGCGGTCCACCAGTTGCCGCAGGCGAGGAACACTGCGTCGGCGTCCTTGCAGTCGGCCTTGCGGCCGTGCTGGAACGCGGTGTCCGGGTCCAGCCGCCCGACTTCGTTGTTGCTCACGACGCCCATCGCCACCTGGCTCGGCACCTCGATGCCGTGCGATTCGAGAAACGCGGCCACCCAGTTGTTGGTGGCCTCGCTCCACGCCGCCGCCAGCGCCACGCGGCGCACACCGAGCGTGGCGAAGGCGTCGAGCATCGCGGTCGCCGCGGTGGTCGCAGGCTTGCCGGAGGCCTCCTCCATGCGCCGGATGAGCTGCGCGTCGTAGCCCTTGCCCAGGCGCGTGGAAGGCGCGGTCGCCGCGAGCACCACGATGTCGACCGCGGCGTCGGCGAGCTTGCGGCTCTCCTTTTCCAGCTCCGTCACGATGGCGACCGTCGACTCGGGGTCGATGCGGCTCAGGCTCAGCCGCGCGACGTGCAGCGAGACCGACTCGGGCAGCATTTGCAGGAACTCGGGCTCCTGCGTCGAGTTCGACGACGGCACCAGGAGGCCGACGCGGTGCCTCTTCTCGATGTGTTTCATGCGGGAGATTCTAGCGCGTGCTAGATTGGCCACGGTGGAATTCACGACGAGCGCCTGACCTTGCCCCGCGTCATCCGCGTCGCGCTGGTCTCGGTGCGCGACCTCATGCTGACCTTCGGCCCGTTCGTGCTGATCGCGATCGCGCTGCTCGTCGCCGCCTACGTGGTGCTCGATCCGACGCCGCCCAAGCGCGTGGTGCTCGCCACCGGCCCGGAGAACACCGCCTACGCCGCGTGGGGCGAGCTCTACGCGGCCGAGCTCAGGCGCTATGGCATCCGCGTGGAGCTGCGCTCCACCATGGGCTCGCTCCAGAACCGGCGCCTGCTGCGCGATCCGAAGGAAAACGTGGATGTCGCGTTCGTGCAGGGCGGCTCGAGCGACCCGAACCCGGGAAGCGACGACAGCAAGAAGGTGGACATGGAAGACCTGGTGTCGCTCGGCACGGTCGCCTACGACCCGGTCTGGATCTTCTATCGCGCCGAGTCGGCGAAGAAGCTCGGCAAGGACGCGCTCGTGACCGGGCTACCGCAGATGCGCGGCTGGCGGCTGAACGTCGGCGTGCGCGGCAGCGGCACCCCGGGGATCACGAGCCGCATCTTCGCGGCCAACTTCGTCGAGCGCGACGAGGTCAAGCGCTCCAATCTCGACGAGACCGCCGCGGTGGTGGCGCTGCTCGGCGGCGAGCTCGACGCCGCCGTGCTGGTGTCGCCGCCCGAATCGCAAATGGTGCAGATGCTCCTGCAGACGCCGGGCATCCGTCTCTACGAGTACGGGCAGGCCGAAAGCTACGCGCGGCGCTATCCGTTCCTCGGCCCGGTGGCGCTGCCGCGCGGCGTGGCCGACATCGCGCGCGACGTTCCGCCGCACGAGGTGCCGCTCATCGCCACGACCACGTCCCTGCTCGCGCGCGAGGACATCCATCCCGCACTGGTGCAGCTCTTCGTCCAGGCGGCCTCGCGCATCCACAGCGGCCCCGGGTGGATCGCGCGCGCCGGGACTTTTCCGAACCCGCGCCAGAGCGAATTCCCGCTCGCCAAGGACGCGGCCCGCTATTACCAGAGCGGGCCGCCGCTCCTGCAGCGCTATCTTCCGTTCTGGCTCGCCAACCTGATCGACCGCATGTGGGTAGCGCTCTTCTCCATCATCGCGGTGCTGATCCCCCTCTCGCGCCTGGTGCCCCCGCTCTACGCGTTCCGCATCCGCTCGCGCGTCTTCCGCTGGTACCGCAACCTGCGCCAGATCGAGAGCGACGCCGGGCTGCATGAGAAGTCCCCCGCCGAGCTCCTCGCCGCGCTCGACCGGCTCGAAGGGCGCGTAGCCGGCATCGCGGTGCCGCTCTCCTACAACGACGAGCTCTACGCGCTGCGCCAGCACATCGACCTCGTGCGCGCGCGCCTGACCAAGACGCGGGAATAGAGGCTTTCGGCGGGCGCGCCGCTTGCTACGCGCAGGCTATGAAGCTACTTACCGTTCTGGCGGCAGCAGCCCTGGTCGCCGGGATCTACCACTACCGCCGATACGACCGCGCCCGGCTGTCCCGGCGGGACAAGGTGGACGAGCGGCTTGCGCACGCGGTGCGCTCGGCGCTCGCCGGGCGCGCTTCGGCGCGCGTCCAGGTGCGTTGCGTCAACGGCACGGTGACTCTGAGCGGAACGCTGCCGGCAAGCGAGCGCGACGTGATCCTCGCCGCTGCGCTCGCCGTCCCCGGCGTTGCCCAGGTTACCAACCTCATCGAGACCACCGAGCCGGTCGGCGATCTGGGTCCGATGCAATCGGGCATCGCGACCGGGGCCTAGCTCACTTCTTGATCATCCCGGTCCGCTGCAGGATCGGCGTGGTCAGCTTGTACTCGCGCCAGAGATCGGCGCGGAGCGCCTCGGCCGTGCGGTAGTCGACGTCGATGCCGCGGCTGTTCATGGTCTCGACGAACTTCCTGTCTTCGATCGCGGCTTTGGCCGCGTCGTGCAGATGCCGCACCACGCCGGCGGGCGTGCCCTTGGGCACCATCAGCATGTACCAGACGCCGCTCGAAACGTCCCAGCCGAGCTCCCTCGCCGTCGGCACGTCGGGGAACGCCGCATGGCGCTTGGGCGTGAAATTCACGAGCGCGCGCATGCGCTTGCCGTCGACCATGGGCTTGAGCTCCCCGGGCTGAGCGACCACCGCCTCGAGATGGCCGCCGAGCACCGCGACGCTCGACTGCGCCCATCCCGCGAACGGGACGTGCACCATCTTGACGCCGGCGTGATGCATCAGCTCCTCGAGGTTGAGGTGGCTCGAGGTGCCCTCGCCCGGCGTGCCGACGCGGAGCATCCCGGGATTGTCCTTCGCGTCGGAGAGCAGCTCCCGGATCGTCTTGTACTTCGACTCGGTGCGCACCGCGATGAGCGGGTAGTACGCCACCAGGTTGATGAAGGGGTCGTAATCGTCGGGCGTCTTGTAGGGCAGATCGTTGATCTGCGGCGCGATCGTCAGCGCCGAGTGCGGCGTGAGAATGATGGTATAGCCGTCGGGCGCTGCGCGCGTCAGCTCGCCCACCGCCACCGCCCCCGCCGCGCCCGGCCGGTTGACGACCACGAGGCCCGCGGGAAAGCGCGGCTTCATGTTCTCGGCCACCATCCGCGCCACGATGTCGACCAGCCCTCCGGCCGGATAGCCGGTCAGCATGGTGACCGTGCGGTTCGGGTATTGCGCCGCAGCGGGCAGCGCCATGCCAAGCAGGACAGCGAACAGCAGTCGCTTCATCAGGCCCTCCTCCGGGTCGGCGCTAGCATCGCCGAATTGGATTCTCTAGGTCAAGGCGGCTCGCCCTCGCTCGCCCAGATGAGCACGCCATGACGCGACCAATACCACCGCATCGAGCATTCAAGCGGCGCGCATGGTGTATCGCTTGATGCGACTTCGACGCTTGCGGCTGCGACCAGGACTGCGCTGGACCTAGGTCGCGTCGGAACCCAGGAAGTCGAGCACCGTGCGGTTGTACTGCTCTTCGACCACGTGGTAAGGCATGTGGCCGCCGCGCTCGAAGACCTTGAGCTTTGCGCCCGGGATCGCCTTGGCGAGCGCCTGAGAGAAGTACAACGGCGTGACCATGTCGTCGGCGGCGACGGTGACGAGCGTCGGCGTGCGGATGCGGCCGAGGTCGCGGCGCCGGTCGAAGCGCATGATCGCCTCGATGCGAGAGAGCACCACGTCGACCGGCGGAAAGCTCGCGGCCTGCTGGCGCTCCTGCTCCGCGGCCAGGGTCTCGTTCTGCGCCACCCACCAGGGCGGATAGAGCACCGCGCTCGTCGCCCGCAGATATCCCATCGGGCCGCTGTGGCGCAGCAGCGCATGTCGCGCCTCGAAGAGGCGGGTGAAGAAGGCGTCGGCGTGCGTCCAGGTGGAGGACAGCACGAGCTTCTTCAGCCGCTGCGGGTATTCCACGGCGATGATCTGGCCGATCGCGCCGCCGGTGGAATGGCCGAGGAAGTGCGCCTGCTCGACGCCGAGCGCATCCATGAGTCGCAGCACGTCCTGCGTCATCTGGCCCATCGCGTAGCGCATCGCCGGCCGGTCGCTCTGACCGCAGCCGCGGTGGTCGTGCACGATCACGCGGTAACGCCGGGACAGCTCCGGGATCTGCTTGAAGAAGCTCGCGCCAACGCCGCCGAGGCCGGGCACCAGCATGAGCGGCTCGCCCGAGCCGTGCGCTTCGTAGTAGAGCGAGCAGTCGCCGATCGAGACCTTTGGCATGCGCCGATACTACTTGCTTCCCCGCAGAAGCAAAACCCTAGTAAGGCTGCAGGCGCGCGATCTTGAGATCGCTCGCCCACTTCGCGATCTCGGCTTCGACGAACTTCTGCAGGTAGGCCTGCGAGCGGCGATCCGGGGCCACCACGTCGGCGCCGATCTGCTTGAGCCGCGCCTGCACGAACGGCTGGCCGATGGCGGCGACCGCCGCCTCGTGCATCTTCGCGGCGACCGGGTCGGGGACGCCGCGCGGCAGGAACACGGCGAACCAGGTCCACACCGAGAAGTCGGCGAGGCCCTGCTCGTGCGCGCTCGCGAGCTCAGGCAGCACCTGGGCGCGGTTGCGCGCCAGGATCGCGATCGCCTTCACGTCCTGCCGCGAGATCGGCGCGATGGCGAGCGATAGCGCCGGGCAGTAGTAATCGATGCGCTCGGCGACGACGTCGCGCATCGCGGGCACGCCGCCGGCGTAGGCCACGTGGTTCGCCTGGATGCCGGCCGCGGCGTTGAACATTGTGCACACGAGGTGGGTCGAGGAGCCTTCGCCGGCCGAGGCGAATTGGACCGTGCGCGGGTTCGCCTTGGCGTAGGCAACCAGCTCGTCCACGCGGCTGACCGGCAGATTCTTGCGGGCGACGACCACGAACGGCTGCTCGGCGAGCAGCGCCACCGGGGTGAAGTCGGTGATCGCGTTGTACGGCGGCTTCTTGTGCAGCGTCTGGCTGAGCGCATGGGTGGCCGAGGTGCCGAGCAGCAGCTCGTAGCCGTCAGGCGCCGCCTTGGCCACCCTCGCGGCGCCGACCATGCCGCCGCCGCCGGGGACGTTCTCCACATTGACGGGCTGCCCCAGGAACTGCGAGAGGCGCGGCGCCAGCATGCGCGCGAGGATGTCGTCGTCGCCGCCCGCGGCGAAAGGCACCACCAGGGTGAGTTCATGCGCCGGCCAGTCCTGCGCCGCGGCCGGCGCCGCGGCCAACGCCGCGGCGAGGCCCACCACCCAGAGCGCTCCTTTTCGCATGGCCCTATTTTGCTGGGGCGCGCACGGAGCGCTCAGGAACTACTGAACAAATCCAGGAACTTCTACAACGATTTCAAGTACTCGACGAGGTCCGCCTTCTCCTGGCCGTTCAGCCCGAGGCGGAAGTTGCGGTCGTAGTGGTCGATCACGGCCGCCAGGTTCGCGAAGCGGCCGTCGTGATAGAAGCCGCCCTTCTGGTGCGTCCACAGCCCGGCGAGCGGCGCCGTGCGGTACTTGTGCGTCGGCGAGCGGTCCGCCTGGAACGAGTCGATGCCCATCTCCTCCGGCGAGTGCAGATTCTCCCCGGGCTCCGTATAGGTAGGCGCCACGTGGCAGGTCGCGCACTGGCCCCTGCCCTCGAACACTTCCTTTCCGCGCCCCGCCGCCGCGACGTCGAAGCTGCCCTTGGGAGCCTTGGGCGCGGGGATGGCGAGCTGATAGAAGTGCAGTGCCGGCAGCTTGCTGCTCACGAGATCGGGCGTGCCGCGGGTATTGAAAGAACCGCTCTTCGCCGCCACCGGGTATTGGTCCGGATTGTTGAGCCGCTGGTCGAAGAACGTTCCCGAGCCGTGCATCTCGGTCGCCGCGACATAGGCGTTCCAGTACGGCACCGAGCCGAATCCGGTCCAGGTGTGGAGGTTCACGCCGGCAAGACCAAACGCGGGGGGTATCAGCGTGCCCGCCTGTCCGCCGTCGGGCCGGAAGGCCCTGCCGTCCTTGTCCAATATGGCGTCGAAGCGACCCGGACCCCAGCTCGTCAGCACCTTCTTGACCGTCGCTTCGTCGACGCCGAGAAGATCGGTGAAGGGCTTGAGGTTCGGAGCGAGCGACACGATGAGCCCGATGTTGAGGTCGCGGTTGGCCCAGCCGTCCAGGCGCTTGCCGATGCCCGGCGCAAAGGAGTCGTCCACCTGCGAGTGGCATAGCGCGCATTGCGCGCCAAGCGACTGGATCTTCCCGGACTGGTCGAACTTGCCGGTGAGTCCGACGACCGCGTTGAGCTGCAGCAGCGCGAGGGTGGTGGCCGGATCGTCGAGGTTGACCTTGCCAGCCTTGATCTGCGCCTTCAGGTTCTCGGGCAGCGCATCTGCATCCACCTTGAGACCCACGGCGAGCGCGGTCTTCGGGCTCACGCCGGGTCCGACACCGCCGTTCTTCGCCCCGGCGATGGCTTTGTGCAACTGCAACGCGTCGCCGAAGAAGGCCTCCGAGCCGAACGTGTCGAAGCGGAAAATCTGTCTGCCCTCCGCGACCGCGTTGCGCGCGTGCGCATTGATATTACGATCGTTTTGGGACAGGGCGCGCTCGTCGCCGTCCCTGCCTTCGTCCGCCCCGGCGAGCATGGTGAATGCGATGACGGAAAGACCGACGGTCGAGGCGAGAGCGAGTGCGCGCATGGGACGATCCTGGTTGTTGTCGACGAGCATTGGATGCACCGGCGCGCGCGCGCGTTTCCGGAACCGTCAAAACAAAAACTCTCGCATCGCCGGAACGCCGCGCAGCCACGCGGCATCGAATGGCGTCAGTCTTCGTGCGGGCGCAGCGCGCCCGGGATGCGCTGCTTCTCGAGTCCGCCCTTCTGGAGCCAGCGGCGCGTCTGCTCGGCGGAGCGCTCGATCAGCTCTCCGGCGCGCGAAAAGTCATACGGCGAAACCGCGAGCGGGCAGAGCGGCGGCACCGTGACGATCTCGGCCTTTCCGCCGCAGCGCTCGAGGTCCATGACGAGCTGGTGCGCGATCATCAGCGTGATGGCGTGCAGCGCGGTGGCGACGGCGCCTCGCGGCGGACTCTCCAGCGCGCAGGCGTAGCCGCTCGGCAGCACCAGCAGGCGCGACGCGCCGAGCTCCAGCGCGACGCGGATCGGCGTGTTGCTCGCCACGGCGCCGTCCACCAGGTGATGATCTCCGACGCGCACCGGGGGAAATGCGCCCGGGATCGCGCAGCTCGCGAGCACTGCTTCCACCGCCGAGCCGCTCGAGAGCTTCACCAATGCGCCGCCGAGGATGTCGGTCGCGACCACGTGCAGCGGAACCGGCGCGCGTTCCAGCTCACTGTACGGCAGGTGCGTTTCCAGGAGCTCCCGCAGGCCGGCCGGATCGACGAGGGGGCCGCGTCGAGCAACCGCCGCCGCCACGCTGCGCCAGGTGATCGGAAAAACGTCGCGGCGCCGCAGGTTGCGCCAGATCGCTTCGAGCTTCTGCACGCCTTCCAGGCTCGGCGCGCCGGCCAGGTAGGCGCCGTTGATCGCTCCGACCGACGAGCCCACCACGAGGTCCGGTTTCACCCCGTGCGCGAGCAGCTCGCGCAGCATCCCGACCTGCACCGCCCCGATGCTGCCCCCGCCGGCGAGCACGAAGGCGGTGGTCATCGGTCGGCCCCGGGCGGCTAGTAGCCGAAGAACTCTTCGCTGCGCACGTCATCGGCGACGACGCCGTTACGCGCGATGATTGCCTTCATCGCCTCGACCATGGCGGGTGGTCCGGCGAGGTAGTACACCGGCGATGGCGCATCGCCGACAAAGCGCTGCAGCTTTGCTTCATCGAGCATCCCTTCTGCGTCGGTCATCGGCGCGAGCAGCCGAACGCGCGGGTTGCGCTGCGCGAGCGCCTGCAGCTCGTCGAGGAACGCCGCATGCTCGCGACGCCGGTTCGAGTACGCGAGGTACAGGCGGTGCTCGAGCCGTTCGTGCTCTGCGCTGCGCAGCATGCTCCTGAACGGGGTAATGCCGATGCCCCCCGCGATGAACACCGCCGCGCGCGCAGGGTCCTCGTGCAGCGTCATGTTGCCGAGCGGGCCGACCAGCCTCACCTTCGCCCCGGCCGGCAGGGCCTTCAAGGCGCGCTTGTAATGGCTGCCCTCGCGCATGCGGGTCGCGACCACGAGCTCGTTCTCGTGCGGCGCGCTCGCAAGCGAGAAGGTGCGGCGCGCGCTGTTCGGCTCGGGCGGCGGCTCGAGCAGAACGAAGTTCGCCGACTGGCCGGCCTTGAAGGCGAAGCCGGCGGGCTTCTCGAAGCGGAACGCGGTGGTGCCGTCGGCGACATCTTCATGGCCGGCCAGCGTCACCTCGTGACGGGCCATGTCAGAACGTGCGGATTTCGGGGAACTGGTCCGGCGTCTCGTGGCGCTCGCCGTCTTCGTCGTACCAGTAGATCTTGCCCGGCTTTTCGTCGAGGGTCAGCTTGTGCGAGCCGTCGCAGAACGGCTGGTTTTGCGACAGGCCGCACCGGCAAAGCCATTCCTCCTTGCCGTTGATCATGTAGGGGGCGGGTTCGTGGGCGGTGCGTTTCACCAGGCGTGCCATGCGCTTCTCCTTTAGGGCTCGCACATTGGATGGCACGG
>DATLUZ010000221.1:0-5163 GCA_035577785.1 Burkholderiales bacterium
CGCGACCTTCACCTTCACCGGCAGCTCCGTCAGGTGGATCGGTGGACGCAACGACCAGGGCGGAATCGCGCTGGTCAGCGTGGACGGGGGTCCGGCCAAGCGAGTCGATACCTTCGCCCGGCCATACGAAATCCACACACCCATGATTACGATCGACGGCCTGACCGCCGGCCCGCATACGCTGACGATCAAAGTGACCGGCGAAAAGAACCCGGAAGCCCATGCAGACAACCAGGCGATCGTGATGGTGGATGCTTTCGACGTCGACCCGCCGATCGTTTCGCACCTCCAGGAAACGGACCCCGACGTCGTCTACAGCGGCAGCTGGACCCACGATGACAACGCTCACTGGAGCGGTGGCGGCGTCCGCTCGGCGCCCGACCCGGCCTTTGGCGGAGCTCGGTTTACCACGACCACGGGCTCGAAGGTCACGCTGACGTTCCGCGGCACGTCGATCACGTGGCAAAGCGGTCGCAGCTTCGATCACGGCATTGCCCTCGTCACTTTGGACGGCGGCGCGCCCACCGACGTCGACACGTATGGCCCGGCGACGAAGTTTCAGGAAGTGGTGTTCGCGGCAGCCGGACTAGCCGATGCCAAGCACACGTTGACGATCGAGGCGACGGGACGCAAGAACCCCGCTTCGTCGGGTACCAAGATCGTGGTGGACGCGTTCGACGTCACCAGCCTCGGCCGGCGCGTCCAGGAAGACGATCCGGCGATCATCTATACCGGCACCTGGACTCGCCACAACGTGAACCGAGTCTGGAACGAAGGTGCGTGCAACACAACCCCGGTGGCGGGCTCGAAGGCCACCTTCACCTTCACCGGGAGCTCGGTGAGCTGGATCGGCTGCCAGAAGTCGAGCTGCGGCGGGACTGCCAGAATTTCGATCGACGGCGCCTTCGTGAAGGAAATCCACAACTTCAGACCCGAGCCGATCGAGGCCTTCCAGCACGAGATCTTCAGAGCGGACGGGTTGACCCCGGGTCAGCATACGCTCACGATCCAGCAGATGAGCACTAACTCCTACATCGTGGTGGACGCTTTCGACGTGCGGCCGTGAAACAGGCGGAACGCTCGCGATCAGGGCGCCGGGCGCGCCGCGTCCCCGTCGAATTCTTCCGCGATCATCCTGCGCACCCATGCCCAGTGCGCCTCCTGCTTCTTGCCGCCGGCGAAATGCGCGACGTGCGCGTCGGAGGGGAAGCCGTGGTCGGCGGCGCGCATTTTTAGGAAGTTGTAGCGCGGCATTGGCAGCGCCATCACCACCGCTTCGCCGCCCTCCAGCCCGAGCGGGTGGCCGCGGTAATGGCCGTTGTAGAAGTCCGGCGCGAGGCGATAGATGAGGTGTGCGAGCGCGGTCTGCTCGATGGAGAGGTGATGCACCATTTCCATCTCCCGGATCCAGGCGTCGAGCAGCGGGCGCATGCGCGGCGAATGGCGCACGAACATCACGCCGACATTGATTGCAATATGCGGATATGAAGGGCGCTCGGTGCACTCCGGAGGCCAGGGGCCGACGACGACGTCCTTCGGCGCCTCGGCGGTTAGCGCCATGTCAAAGTCGAGGTCGAACACCGCGTCGAGCCGCTTGAGGACGATCGCGTCGGCGTCGATGAAAACGAGGTTGTTGGGCGAGGCCGCAAGCGTGCGTCCGATCACGTGGGGCTTCTGCGCGTAGAGCCGAAGCGTGCGCCGCGTGCGCTCAGTGTGCGCCTTCTTGTCGAGCATCCAGTTCTCGTTGCGCGCGCCGAACAGCGTGCGCAGCTTGCGGCTGTAGAACTTCACCGTCTCGCGCAGATCCCACAGCGGCCAGATGAACTCGAAGTCCATCTTGTCGACCCACGCCGGCGCCGCCCATTCGCGCGGCGGGAAGTGCGTGTAGCGCACGGCGCCACGTCCTGCGAAACTGCGGCGCAAGGCGCTATCGTCGGATTCCGAGAGGTCGTAGAGATAGATACCCGATCCGGGCTGGCGCTGCTCGATCGCGCGCACGCAGAGCTCCACCCAGTGCGCGTAGCCTTCGTTCGCCATGCAGATGAAGTCGATCATTGCAGCGCCTCTACCACCTTCGCCCAGACCGCTTCCACGCCGAGCTCGTCCATCGGGACCTCCGGGCCGCAGGGCGCCCGGCGCGGATGGTCGACCACGTAGCAGCGCGGGCGCTCGAGCGGCCCGATCGCCTGGCTGCTCGAGTGACAGTGGTAGAGCGCGACCATCGGCGCATCGAGCGCGCTCATGATGTGGGTCGGCCCCGTGTCGACGCCGATATAGAGGTCGAGCTCGCCCATCAACGCGGCGCTTTCGCGCAGGCGCAGGCGCCCCGCGATGTTCGCCGCGCGGGGGCCGATGCGCTGCGCCAGCTCGGCGGTGCGGTCGCGCTCCGCCTCGCCGCCAAAGAGGAGGAAGCGCGCCTTCGGCCAGCGCGCGGCGATGCGTGAGCAAAGCGCCGCGAAGTGTCCCAGCGGCCAGTCGCGATAGCTCGTGGCGTGGAAGCCCGCGATCTGCAGTCCTACGAGCGGCGCTTCTCCGGGCCGCGCGATCGCCCCCAGGAAGCGGCGCGCCGACGCCTTTTCGGCCGGCGTGACGACATAGGCGAGCCGCAGGCCGTCGGGCGCGATACCGAGCGTCTGCACCAGCAGCAGCGGAATGCGCGCCGCGTGCAGGCTCTGGAACGCCGGCGCCTCGATGGCACGCCAGAGGCGCGCGTCGAGGGCCGCATCCCCCTGGCGGAACGCCACCACCCGCTGCGCCACGCGCAATGCGTAGGCGACGAGCGGGCGATCGAAGTGGTAGACGAGCGCGAGATCCCAGCGCCTCCCCGGAATCCAGCCGCGCCAGCGGGCGCGGTGCTTGGTGATCGGGCCGGTCGCGGCGAGGAACGGAAGGTGGCGCGCGACCTCGTAGCGCTTCGGATGCGCGAGGTAGGTGATCTCGGCCTGCGGCCAGGCTTTCGCCAGCGCACGCAGCGCCGGCGTCGCCAGAAGGGTGTCGCCGATCCGCGCGACGTTGATGACCAGGACGCGTCGTGGACTGTCGGGCGCCCTCATGCCGGCGGCCTGCGCCGTCCAAGCCCGGCGAACACCGCCGCGAGCCATGTCCGCCACGCGCCGCGCGGCGGCGGCTGAAGGCAGGCGAGCGTATAGCCGTAGCCCGAGGCCGGCGCCGGCGTGTGCCAGCGGCGCTCTTGCGGCAGGCTTTCGGCCACCGCCGCATCGAGCCGATGCGCCACCGCGGCGAACTGCGGATCGTCGCTGTAGAGCGCGTCCGGCATCCAGCGCTCGAGAAAGCCCCGTTCGTCGGTGCCGTGGGGAACGTCGTGGATGAACACCATGCTCACGCGCGCCTGCGCGAGGAGCCACAAGGCGAGGCGCAGGCCGCGCCAGCCCTTCGGCCCGTCGATGAGCGCGACGTCGCCAGGCCGCGCGATCGCCGGCAGGACGCGCGTAGCGTCGCCGAAGCGCAGCTCGACGTTGCGGTAAGGCCGCAGGCGCGCCGCGGCGACCGGGACGTCGGCCGAGTGCTCGTCGTGCTCGAGGCTGACGATCGGCAGCTCGGGAAAGCTGAGCGCGAGCACCAAAGTGCTTTGCCCGCGCGCGCGCCCCGACTCCAGGATCCGCAGCGGCCGCACTGCGCGCGCGCAGAGCGTGAGAAAGAACATCTCGGAATAGAGGATACCCTTGCGCTCGTACGGCACCTCACGGGTGCGCTCGCGAAAGGTCTCGAAGTGCTGCGCCGCCGCCTGGGCGAGCGCCGGCATGCTGAGGCGGAGGGTGCTCATGAATTGCGCGGCTCCAGGCGCCACCACGTCATCCGCCGGCCGCGGCCTTCCGAACAGAGGATCCAGCGGTCGTCGTCGCTCAGCCGGCTCAACTCGCTGAAAGCCGACAGGTCGCGCGCCGAAGTGGTGAGCTCGGTGATGGCGAAAGTGCGCGACGCCCGCTCGCGGAGCCGCGCGAGGCGCTCGGCGCCGTCGGCGTAGAACCAGTCGTGCAACTCGACGAACACGATCGATTGCCGGAACGCCGCGAAAAACGCCTCGTCGAGCAGATCGAACTCGCCGCCCTCGATGTCCACCATGACGACGCAGTCCGACAGCGGATGCGAGATCGAATGCCAGAAGCCCGGCTCCGCCGCGCCCTGGATGCTCACGCGCTGCGCAAGACCGTTGTCTTGGCTCGCCACTCGCAGGATTTCGCGCGAGGCCGGCGAGCGCTCATAGCAGTAGGAATAGTCGAACAGGTGATTGACGAGGGCGCCGAGCCCGTAATAGCCGTTGGCCGCACCGAGATCGACAAGCACGCTGCGGGTGCGAGGCAGCGCCTGCAGCGCCTGCAGGAGCTCCTGCTCATACAGTCCAAGCAACATGCTGCCGACGTCGCCGCCTCCGCCCCAGCGCGTTTGCTCGGGCAGCTTCAGACCACGGAATGGGCCGTAACGAACCTGGTTGTTGAACTCCACGGCGAGCAGCTTGCCCAGTTGAACCCGCCTGCGCAGCACATGGTTCGGCCGATGCTTGCCCCGCACCATGCGCGAGGCAGTCCGCAGCGTTTGGAAAAACGGCCGCACCGCCTGCCGCAACCTTTGGACGCTCGAGTTGCCCGTAGCGGTGTTTTTCTCTGGGTATTGAGTTTTGGTAGGCGCGATTGGACTCGAACCAACGACCCCTACCATGTCAAGGTAGTGCTCTAACCAGCTGAGCTACGCGCCTAATGGCTCCGGGTCCCAGAAGCCGGACCCCTGCTTCAGGTTTTGAAAAGCCGTCACAATTTTAACGTAAACTGCCCGGCCCCATGGACCTGATCCTGTGGCGCCACGCCGAAGCCGAGGAGGGAGAACCCGACCTCGCGCGCGAACTGACGCCAAAGGGCGAGAAGCAGGCGCAGCGCATCGCTCAGTGGCTGCTGCAGCGGCTGCCGGCGAAGTTCATCCTGCTCTCCAGCCCGGCGGCGCGCGCGCAGCAGACCGCCGAGGCGCTCGGCGTCCCGGTGAAGACGGTCAAGGACATCGCGCCCGGCGCTGCGGTTTCGGCGATCCTCAAGGCGGCCAACTGGCCCGAGCAAAAGGGCGCCGTGGTGCTGGTCGGACACCAGCCCGACCTTGGTCACGCCGCCGCGTTTCTCCTGGCGGGCGCGCAGACCCAGGTGAGCATCAAGAAGG
>DATLUZ010000222.1:0-87434 GCA_035577785.1 Burkholderiales bacterium
CATCCCGGGAAGGGCACGCACAATGCCATCGCCTTCAACGACGAGGACTACCTCGAGCTGATCGCGATCCGCGACCGCGACGAGTACGCGCGCGGAAACCCCTGGCGCGGCCTGGTCGAGCTCGCCGAGAGCGGCGGCGGCCTTCGCTATCTCGTCGTGCAGAGCGACGACCTCGCCGGCGACGTTGCGGCGATGCGCGGACGCGGCGTGGATGTCGGCGACGTCGCCGAAGGCAGCCGGCGAACCCCGTCCGGGCACGAGCGGCGCTGGAGGGCTGCCCCGCTCGGCCCGCGCAATCCCCTGCCGGTGTTCTTCATTCAGCACCTCACCCCGCTCGCCGAGCGGCGGCCCGCGGGCGCGGGCCATCCCAACGGCGTCTATCGCACCGAGCGCGCCTATATCGCCGTCAGCGATCTCGCCGCCGCCGTCGACACCTATTCGCGTGTCCTCGGCATGGCGAAGCCGCCGATCGAGCGCGGGACGGTGATCATGGCCGAGATGGGAGTCTTCCAGCTCGGTAGTTCCGGCCTGGCGCTCGCGCATCCGTATGCTCCCGGCGTCTGCGCCGATGCGCTCTCTCGCCGCGGACCGGGACCTTTCCAGGTGCTCTTCAGGACGAAAAGCATGGACGCCGCCGCGCGCCGGCTTTCCGAGCACGGCGTTCCGCCTCCCGCGCGCGGCACGCGCAACACCGGCGAGCAGGCGATGCTCGTGCCGCCCGAGCACGCGTGCGGCGTCTATATCGGTTTCGTCGGGCCGCCCTGAGCCGCTTCAACGGCGAATCGCTCCTGCAAGCCCGTGACGGTCTCCCGATCGCCGCGGACGCGCAGGAATGCGCCCTCCTCGCCGGCGCGCTCTTCCAGCACCTTGCACTTCGCGAAGATCTCCCCGCGCAGGCTTTGCGCCGACCACGGGAGGAAGAGCTCGGCCTCGACGAGGTCGCGCTCGAAGAAGGCGCGAAGGGTATCGCTTAACCGGGCGACGTCGGGCGCGCGGCGCGCGCTCATAACGATGCAGCCCGGGTAGCGGGCGCGCAGCGACGCTTCGAGCGCCTCCTGGCCGGCGGGGTCGCCGGCGCGGTCGATCTTGTTGAAGACGAGGAGGCGTGGCACGTCCCTGGCGCCGATCTCCTCGAGCACTTCGGCGGTGACGGCGAGCTGTCGTTCGAACCCGGGGTCGCTCGCATCGACGACGTGCGCGAGGAGCGATGCCTCGAGTGCCTCGTCCAGCGTGGACTTGAACGATACGACGAGCGCGTGCGGCAGGTTCTTGATGAAGCCGACGGTGTCGCTGACCAGCACCCGGGGAACGCGTTCGGGTTGCAGGGCGCGCACGGTGGTGTCGAGCGTCGCGAAGAGCTTGTCGGCGACCAGCACTTCGCTTCCGGTCAGCGCACGCATCAGGGTGGATTTGCCGGCATTGGTGTAGCCGACGAGCGCCACGCGCGCGAGCCCCTGGCGCTCCTGCCGTCTTGCGCGCTGGGTCTTGCGCTCGAGCTTCATGCCGTCGAGCTCCGCCTGCAGCTCGGCGATGCGGTCGCGAATTTTGCGCCGGTCGAGCTCGCCGTGCGATTCGCCGCCGCTGCGGCCGCCGGTGCCGCTGCGCGCGCGGTCCTTCGGCCCCGCGAGCCTGGCGGCCTCGCGCATGCGCGGCGCCATGTAGCCGAGGCGCGCGATCTCGACCTGCGCGCGCGCCGCGCGGGAGCGCGCGTGCCGGTGAAAAATCTCGAGGATCACCATGGTGCGGTCCATCACCTCGCAACCCACCTCTTTCTCGAGGTTGTGGGCCTGGGAAGGAGAGATCTCGTGGTCGACGAGGACGATGTCGGCGCCTCCTTCCACGATGGCCTTCAGCTCCTCGCGCTTGCCCGTCCCGAAGTACCCCGCCGAGTCGAAGCCGGCGCGCTTCTGCGTGAATCGATGGGCAACCTCGAACCCGAGCGTCTTGGCGAGCTGGCGCAGCTCGGTCAGCGAGGCCTCGAACTCGACGTCGGTCACGGCGGGCTTTTGCACGGCGGCCACGACGGCGCGCCTGGGCTTTGGATCGGCTTCGCGATTCATGGGGCACGAAGCCTATCAGCCCGTCCCGGGAAATCGCTAGGCCCTAATGCCGGTAACGCGCGCGACGCGCCGCAGCTCAGGAAAGCGCCAGGCCCAGATTCCGACCACGGCAAGCGTCGCGCAGCCGCCCGCGAGCACCGCGGGAACCGCGCCGAGCCAAGCGGCCATGGCGCCGGCGCGGAAGTCGCCGAGCTCGTTCGCGGTCCCGACGAAGAGCGAGTGCACGGCGCTCACGCGCCCGCGCATCTCGTCGGGCGTGCCGAGCTGCACCACGCTCGCGCGCACGAACACGCTCATCATGTCGGCCGCGCCCATGAGCGCAAGCAGGCCGAGCGAGAGAAAGAGATTTTTCGACAATGCAAAAGCAAGCGCGGCGACGCCGAACACGGCCACCCCGGTGAAGAGCATCGCCCCGGCGTGAGCCTGGCGCGCGGCGGGAAGCTGCGCCAAGGCAAGGCCCATGCTGACGGCCCCTACCGCGACGGAGCTGCGCATGATCCCGAGCCCGTCGGGGCCGACGCCGAGGATGTCGCGCGCATAGATAGGAAGAAGCGCCGTGATGCTGCCGAGGAGCACGGCAAAGAGGTCGAGCGAGATCGCGCCGAGCAACACGCGGTTCACGCGCAGGTAGCGCAGGCCTTCCAGGAGCCTCGCCACCGCGCCGCCGCGCGCCGTGTGGGCGACGCCGCCGCGGGCCCGGATCGAGAACCAGCAGGTGGCCACCGCCAGCGAAGCGACGCTGCAGGCGGCGAAGCTCGCGGGCGCGCCGGCCAGGTAGATCAGGCCGCCGACCGCAGGTCCAAGGACCGTCGCGCTCTGCTGCGCGGAGGAGCTCCACGCCACCGCGACCGGGAAGCGCTCGCGCGACACTAGGAAAGGCAGGAGTGACTGCACCGCGGGTCCCGAAAATGCGCGTGCAGTTCCTGCGAGAGCCAGCACGGCGTAGAACGGCCATGTTTCCTCGGTTCTCGCCCAGGTAAGGACAACGAGCAACATCGAACCCGTCGCCTGGGCCAGATGCGCCGTGCCGAGGATCCAGCGCCGGTCGACCCGGTCGGCGACATCGCCGCCGGGAAGAGTGAACAGCGCGATCGGCAGAAACACCGCCAGCCCGGCGTAGGCGAGCGCCATCGCCTCGCCGGTACGGTCGTACAGGTACCAGCCGATCGCGACCGACTGCATCTGCAGCGCCAGGGCGGCGAAGAACCGCCCGGCGAGGAATAGGCGGAAGTCGCTCAGAGTCCCAGCTCGTTCAGCGCCTGCACGAGCCTTCGCTTCTGCGCGGTATCGATGAGGGGGTGGGTTTCGAGCCAGCGGCGGCTCGAGAAGCCAGGCTGCAGGACGCGGATCTCGTCGGCTTTCCAGGCCGCGGCGCCTTGGTCTCCGGCCGCGAGGTGCAGCATTGCCATGTAGATGTTGCTCTCCAGGTCCTCGGGGTTGCGCCGCAGAGCGTGCTCGAGGTTGACGCGCGCCTGCTCGAGGTCGGCGAGGGCGAGGTAGGCACGCCCGAGAATGAGGAAGTAGAGATAGCTACCTTCGGGGTTGAGGCGCATGGCGGTACGCACGAGTGGCACTCCCTCCGCAGGGCGGCCCATGTAGGTCTTGACGCCGCCCATGAATGCGTAGGCGTCGGCGAATGACGGGTAGAGCTGCACGGCGGTCTCGAGGAAGCGCAGCGCTTGCGCATGCTCGCGCCGCTCCAGGTGGACAAAAGCAAGCGCGAAATAGGTTTCCCGAATGTCGCGGTTCATCTCGTGCGCGCTGCGGGCGAGCTCGAACGCCCGTTCCAGCGCGGCGCTGCCGTCCACGGTCCAGTGATTCCGGTAGTCCGCGGCGTAGGTGAGCGCGAGCGCCGCATAGGCGCGCGCGAAGTTGGCGTCGAGCGCGATGGCGCGGCGGAACATATCGCGCGCGGTCTCGTTCTCCGCCTTCCGGCGCACGAGCAGCGCCGCCTGTCCGCGCTGGAAGTACTTGTAGGCCTCGAGGTTGCCGGTATGCCGCTGCGCCATGCGCCGCAGCTCGGCCTCGCTCACCTTGGCGGGCACGATCTGCAGGATTTTCGGGCCGAGCTCTTCCTGGATGGCGAAGAAGCTGGCGAGTGGGCGGTCGAACCGCTCGGACCAGAGCTGCTTGCCGGTCTGGGCGTCGGCAAGATGCACGTGCAGCCGCACGCGGTCTGCCACCCGTTGCACCGTCCCGGTCACGAGGTAGCGGCTCGACTCGGCGTTGGCGGCAACTCCGATCACCGAAAGCCCAACCACCTTGGACAGGTCGGTGACCAAGTCCGCCGTCAGCCCGCGCGCCAGCAGCGCCGCTTCCGGATCCTCGCCCAGCGCTTCGAACGGCCTGACCGTGACGGTCGGCTGCGCGGCACGAGCGGCTTCGAGGTCGAGCGCCGCCACCTGGGCCGGCTCGTCCTGGCCCCACCAGAAGGCCGCGCCCGCCAGGATCGCGGTCGCAAGCCCTCCACCCGCCAACCAGGGAATCAGCCCCTTCCGTTTTTGTCCGACCGCCGCCTGTTGAACCGGCCCGACGGGCGCGACCAGCCGGTAGCCGCGCTTCGAGATCGTCTGGATATAGGCCGGGCTTTCCGCCGCGTCGCCCAGCGCCTTGCGCAGCTTGATGACCACCTGGGTAACTGCGTCGTCGCTCACGACCACGCCGGGCCAAACCGCCGCGAGCAGCGCTTCCCGGCTCACCACCTCGCCTGGGCGCTGGGCTAGGTAGACGAGCACCGCCATCGCCTTCGGCTCGAGCTTCACGCTCTTGCCGGCGGCCGAAAGCTGGTTCAGCGCCGCATCGACCGTCCAGTCGCCGACCTGAAGCCTCTGCGGGGGTGATTCAGTCTCCAACGCCTTGAATTATGCGGAATTCGGAATCCTTCGCCAAAGCTTAGCCGTTTCCTCGGGATTTTCCGGACCGGGTTCGCCTTGAATGCGCTTGCCTATTCAAACGAACGGAGGAGAAAGATGAACAAGGCGGCGATCTTTGGAGCATTCTTCCTGGCCATCACAGCGCAGGCGGCGCTCGGGCACGACGACCCCCCGCGGACCACGGGCAAGGCCCCGGAGCAACTCGGAAGCGTCAGCTTCCCGACCTCCTGCGATCCCAAGGTGCAGACGCGCTTCGAGCGCGGTGTGGCGCTGCTGCACTCGTTCTGGTTCCCGGAAGGCCGGAAGGCTTTCCTCGAGGTTCTGGAGGCGGACCCGTCCTGTTCCATCGCCTACTGGGGCTTGGGGGTCAATCGCCTCCTCAACCCGTTCGGCGGACAGCCGGCGGAAAAGGTGCTGCTCGAGGGCCAGGCGGCCGTGGACAAGGGCCTGGCGGCGCCGGCGAAAACCCAGCGCGAGCGCGACTACATCGAAGCCATCGCAGCCTTCTACACCCACGACCGCATGCCCTGGCGGGAACGGACGGTGAAGTACGAGAAGGCCATGGAGCAGCTTGCCGCGCGATACCCGCGGGACAGCGAAGCTGCAATCTTCTATGCGCTCGCGCTCAATATCGCTGCGGACCTGAGCGACAAGACCTATTCGCGCCAGCTCAAGGCGGCAGCCCTCCTCGAGCCGATCTTCGCCGCCCAGCCGGACCATCCGGGCGTGGCGCACTACCTGATCCACAGCTACGACTATCCGCCGATCGCCGCGAAGGGGTTCGCGGCCGCTCAAACGTACGCCGCGATCGCGCCCTCGGCGGCGCACGCGCTGCACATGCCCTCGCACATCTTCACCCGCGTCGGCGCGTGGGAGGACTCGATCGCAACCAACCGCCGCGCCGAGGAAACCGCTCGCAGAACCCGCGTCCCGGACGATGTGCTGCACGCGATCGACTACCAGGTTTACGCGGCGCTGCAGCTCGGCCGCGACGCCGAGGCGAAGCGCGCCATCGAGCGCGGCGCCCCCGAGGCGGCACGCTACGAGCGCAATTCCGGCGCTTATGGCCTCGCCGCCTCCACCGCACGCTACGCGATGGAGCGCGGCGATTGGAAAACGGCGGCGCAGCTCAAGCCGCAGGCGAGCAAGTGGCCCTACGCCGACGCCATGACGCACTTTGCCCGTGCCGTGGGCGCCGCCCGCTCAGGCGACGCCGGCGCGGCGCAGGACGACGCAGCCCAACTTGCAAAGTTGCGCGACGTCCTTGCCGCAGGCAAGGACGCCTACTGGACCGAGCAGGTCGAGATCCAGCGGCTCGCGGCACAGGCCTGGATCGAGCTCGCACAAGGCCGTCGCGAGCCAGCCCTCGCGCTGATGCGGCAGTCCGCCGACCGCCAGGACGCAGCCGAGAAGGCGACCGTCACGCCCGGCCACCTGGCGCCGTCGCGCGAGCTGCTGGGCGAGATGCTGCTCGAGCTGAACCAGCCAGCGCAGGCGCTTAAGGAATTCGAAGCGTCCGCAGTCGACAACCCGAACCGCTTCCGCGGCACCTACGGCGCGGCGCTCGCCGCGGCGCGCGCCGGCAACACCGGGCTTGCCCGAGAACGCTATAGGAAGCTCGTCGAATTGGCGGGCAAAGGCGACGCGCGTGCGGAGTTGCAGCAGGCGACGACCTGGCTGTCCCGGAACTAGAGCTAGTGAACCAGCCGCCTCAGGTCGCGCGAACGAGCTGGTCGCTCGTGGCATGGAGCGTCGCCTTCAGATCCAGGAGCACGTGGGGGCCGGCGTCCGTCAGGTCGGGACCCGAAAGCGCTTCGAGGCGGCCGGCGCAGTGTCGCAGCCGGTCCGCGCCCATCATCGCCGCCGCGCCCTTGAGCACGTGAGCGAGCTCGCGCGACCTGTCGAGATCGCCCCGGGAGAGGGCCGCTTCGATCTCGTCGACGAGGCGCTTCGCTTCACGCGTGCACCGGGCCGACCAGGCGGCCACGAAGCCCGGATCGCGCGAGATCCGCGCCACGTCGCGCAGCCAGTCCCGGTCGACGTAATCCTCCTGCGCCGGCCGCGCCGCCGCAGCGCCGGCCTCGCGCATGCCGGAGACGGCCTGGCTAACGCCGTGCAGCAGCTCGCCGGAATCGACCGGCTTGGAAAGGAATACGTCGATCCCCGCGGCCAGCGACTCCTCCCGCAGATCGGCGCTCGCCACCGCGGTAAGCATGACGATCGGCGTGCGCCGGTTCCCGCCGCTCGCCTCGAGCGCGCGGATGGTCCTCGCGACGTCCAGGCCGGTGCTTCCCGGCATGTGCATGTCGAGCACCACCACGTCGAAGGACAGGCTACGCAGTTGCTCGATGACGGCGCCCCCTTCGCCGACCTGCGTGACCTGGTGGCCGCCGGCTTCCAGCATCATGACGATGATCTGTCGGCTCATCGCGTGATCCTCGGCCACCAGGACGCGCAGGCCGCGCGTGGCGGCGATCCGCCGCCCCGCCCGGGCGCCCTCGGCATCGCTGCACGCATCCGCCGGCTGGCGCACGAGCGGGACCGTGAATCGGAAAACGGTGCCTTTGCCGAGCTCGCTGTCGAAGCCGATCGTGCCTCCCATCAGCTCGACGAGGTGCCTGCAAATAGTCGTTCCGAGGCCCGATCCCCCGTACCGCCTGTGGATCCCGGCGTTCGCCTGCGTGAAGCGGTCGAAAATGCGAGCCGCGTCCTCGGTCGCGATGCCGATGCCCGTGTCGCGCACCTCGAAGCGCAACGTCACCTCCGCGCCGCTCTGCGCAGCCATGCCGGCGCTCACGCAGATCTGGCCCTCGCTGGTGAATTTGAGCGCGTTCGCCGTGAGGTTGATCAGCACCTGCCGGATGCGCACGTCGTCTCCGATCAGCAGGCAGGGCACGTCCGCGGCGATGAGGTGGGTGAAGCCCAGCCCGGCACGCCGGGCCTGCGGCTCGAATAGCGTCGTCAGCCGCTCCATCAGCGTGCGCAGGTCGAACGGCGCGCGGTCGATGGTCATCTTCCCTGCCTCGATCCTGCGCAGGTCGAGCAGGTCGTCGACGAGCGAGCGCAGTTGCCGCGACGACGCCAGCAGCCACTCGACCAGCTGGCGCGCGGCACCCGGTAGCTTCCGGGCGGCGAGCAGCTCCGCAGCGCCGACGACGCTGTTGAGCGGCGTGCGCAGCTCGTGGCTCATGGTCGCGAGGAACTCGCTCTTCGCCTCGCTCGCGGCCTTCAGCTCTGCCGTCCGCTCGGCGACTCGGATCTCGAGCTCGTCGCGCGCCTGAACCAGGGCTCGCTGCTTGTCCTCGAGCACCAGGATGTCGCGCTGGATTCGGGCTGCCATGCGGTCGAACGTCCGGCCGACGACCGACAGCTCGTCGCGGCCCGCGAAGCCCGTGCGAACGTCCAGATCGCCCGAAGCCAGGCGCGCCGCAGCGTCGGTCACGGTCTTGAGCCGCCGGGTCAGCAGGAAGCCGAAGCCGACTCCGGCGACGGCGATGACCGCCATCCCGATCAGAGCGATCACGATGCCGCGGGCGGTGGCCTGCCGGGTCGCCTCGATCAGCTCGCGGTTGGAGAACTCCACGGCGATCATGCCGAGATTGCCCATGGTCTTGGTGCGCCAGAAGCGCCCGGAGGTGTCGCTGAACCGCGCCGGGAGCGCCTTGCCGAGGTCGGAGAAATCGGTGCTGACGACGATTCGCCCGCCGCGGTCCCCGACCAGCACCTTGAGGATGTGCGCATTCCGGGCGAGCTTTTCCGCGTATTCCTGGAGGTCGCCGAGATCCTTGGTCAACAGCGCGTCCTGGCTGAGGCGGGCGAAGATGTCGAGGATGACCGTCTCGTTGTCGGCGAGCTGCGCGCGCGTGTTTTCCTCGGAGAAGCGCAGCGTCTGTCCCAGGACCAGGAACATCATCGCGGCCTCGAGCACGAAGATGCACGCGGCGATGCGGTACTTCAGCGAGAGCAGCGGATGCCAACGCATCGGGTCTCTTTTACCGGCCGCGGGAGGCGAGCTCGTCGTCGCGGATGTAGCGGCGCACCGGGTCGTATTCGGCGTCGAGCGCCTGGATGAAAGGGAAGAACTGACCAGCGACGACGATCCTTCGGCCCTCTTCGGTCTTGGGCCAGGCGACGATGGTCCTGAGGAGGATGTCGCGGTCCCTCTTCGGGACCCGCTTGTGCACGACGAACAAGGCGTGGGCGATCGATGGCGACGTGTGCAGCACGCGGAACCGCGTCGTCATCTGCTTGTCCCTCTGGAAATGCAGCATCGCCTGCTCGGCGGTGCCGCAGGCGTCGGCGTCCCCGATCAGCACGGCTTGCATGCAGGTGAAGTGGCTCTTGCCGTATTCGCGCTTGACTCCGGTCGCGGGATTGATGCCCGCATCCCGCAGCGCCAGGCTGGTGAGGTAGGACACGGCGGCCTCCACCGGCGGATTGGCGATCGTTTTTCCGTTGAGTTCCTGCACGCTCTTCAACGGGCTATCGGGCCGGACCAGGATCACCGCCGCCAGGCTGGCCGCTCTCCGCGCGAGCGGCAGATATCCGTGCTTGTCGTGGGCCTCGACGTAATCGAAGGGCTGCACGAACGCGATGTCGTAGGTCTCCTTGAGAAGCGCCTCCTTGAAGCTGGAGTAGGTCGGCTTCGAGCTCAGGCGCACCGGTCGGCCGAGCTTCGCCTCGAAATCGGCCTCGATCGGCTCGAAATATTCCTGGATCTTCGCGAGCGGCAGGTGGGGCATCACGCCGAACTCGTACGGCCCATCGGCCGCGCTTGCCTGCGCGGCGTAGAGCGCAACGGCGGCTATGCTGAGCAACCACGATGCGAGCTGGCGCATGGCGTCCTCCCCCGAATAGACCCGGTGATTCTATCGGCAACGGCGAGGCCGCAGCATAGCCACCCGAATGTCACCCGCAGCAGCAAACCACCGCGGGCTCTTGATCGTTCTGTCCGGTCCGGGCGGCCGCTACTCGGCCAGCATGCGCTGGAGAAGCGGCGGTGAGATCGGCTTGAGCAGATGCGTGTCGAAGCCGGCCTGCATGGCGGCCTCGCGATCGGAGGGCTGGCCGTAGCCGGTGACGGCAATCAGCCGGATCTCGCCGTCCGGGATGCCTTTCCTGATCGCGCGCGCGACCTCGTAGCCGCTCATCCCCGGAAGCCCGACGTCGATCAGCGCCACGTCGGGACGCACCTGCAGGACGCGCTCGACGCCGGAGCGGCCGTCGCTCGCCATCGCGACCTCGTGCCCCCAGAGATCGAGGAGCATGCGCAGCGTTTCGCGGATGTCGGGGTTGTCTTCGATGACCACCACGCGCCGCCGGCGTGCCTGGGCCGGCGGCCGCTCGGGCTCCGCGTGCGCCCGCGCCGCTCCCGAAGCGAGCGGGATGCGCACCGTGAAGCGCGACCCCTTGTCGGGTCCGTCGCTCGCGGCGTAAACCGACCCGCCGTGCAGCGCGGCCAGACGCCGCACGATCGTGAGGCCCATGCCGAGCCCGCCGGAGCTGCGCTCGAGCGTCGGATTGACCTGCAGGAACGGATCGAACAGGTGCTCCGCCGCCTCGGGCGGGAAACCGACGCCCTTGTCCTCCACCGCGACCAGCGCCAACCCGGCTTCCACGGAGGTGGTGACCAGAATCTCGTCGGGGCGGGTGGTGAACTTGGCCGCATTGTTCACGAGGTTGCATACGATCTGCTCCAGCCGCACCGCGTCGCCGTCCACGGGCAGCGCGTTGGTGCCGAAACGCACGCTCACGTGATGGCCCCTCGCCTGCGCCGCCTGCAGGCAGCTCTCCACGGCGGATGACACCACGCGGTTGAGGTCGAGGCGCTCCTTCTTCAGGACCACCTTGCCGCGCTCCAGGCGCGCCACGTCCATGAGGTCGTCCACCATGCGCACGACATGGCCGACCTGGCGCTCCAGGATCTGGATGCTCTTCAGGGTGGTCGGGTCCTCGGTCTTCAGCATCCGCAGGATGTGCACCGCATTGCTCATCGGCGCCAGCGGATTGCGCAGCTCGTGCGCGAGCATGGCGAGGAACTCGTCGCGCAGCTTGACCGCCTGCTCGCGTTGCGCGATGAGCTCGCCGACTTCGCGCTGCCGGGCGCTCGCCCGCAGGCCCACCTGCACGGCCGACACGAGGGTGTGCGCGTTGATCGGGCGCTCGAGCAGCGTGACGTTCCCGGATTCCGGAAAAGCGTCCGCGCTCACGGCGCCTAGGGCGCCGACGTCGCGCGAAATGAGGATGAGCGGCAAGTCGCACCACGCGGGCAGGCGTCCGAGCGCCTCGCGCAACGAGGGAATGTCCTCCGCCAGGAGCGCCTCCTCCACCAGGATCAGGCAGCCGACAGCGGCGTCCAGCGCCCACGCCACCTCACGCGCGCTGGCGAACGCCCGCGCCTGCACGCCGGCCTGCTCGAGCAGGCTGACCGCGAGCTCGGCGTCGGCGGCGTTCGGCGAGACGACGCACGCCAGGGCTTCCTTGGGCGCGTTCACGGTTCGATCAGGCGCTACCCGCCGCGGCTGCCGCCTCGCTCACCGCCCAGGTACGAGGGCACGCCGGTCAGCACCCCCTGGAAGTCGGCGAGCGGCGGTCCGACCGCGACCCCGCCGGAGCTCAGGGTGAGCTCGCGCACCGCGGCCTCGTGCGGGCCGCTGCGCTTCTTGATGATCGAGATGGCCTTGCGGATGTTGCCAAGCGCCTCGAAGAAGCGCGTGATGATGACGCTGTCGGCGAGGTAGCTGACGTCGATCGGCGTGCCCATGGGCCCGATCAAGCCGTGCTGCGCGAGGATCATCATCGTCATGACGCCCTGCTGATTCAGGTAGGTCAGCAGCTCGTGAAGGTGCAGGTGCAGGAACTCCTCGTGCGGCATGGCCGTGATGTAGCCGTTCAGGCTGTCGAGGACCACGACGCGCACCTTTTCGTGCTCTACCGCGGAGCGGATGCGGAACGCCAGCTCGCCCGGCGAGATCATCGCCGGATCGACCTGCTCGATCTTCAGCACGCCCGACTGGAGATGCGGCGCGAGACCGATATTCATGGCGTCGGCGCGCTCGCAGAGGGTCGCCTTGGTCTCGTCGAAGATGTAGTAGTTCACGCGCTCGCCGCGCCCGGCCGCGGCATGCGCATACATCGTCGCGATGGTCGACTTCCCGCTGCCGGCCGGGCCGATGATCAGGTTGCTCGTGCCGTAGTGCAGCCCCTGGCCGAGCAGCGCGTCGAGCTGGGCATTGCCGCTCGCGGCCAGCGCCTTCCTGAAGGGGGTGTGGTAGTCCGCAGCGACGAGCCGCGCGAAAACCTGCACGCCGCCTTTCGCGATCGCGTAGTCGTGGTTTCCTTCCCGGTAGTGCACCCCGCGCAGCTTGGTCACGGCGAGGCTGCGGCGGAAGATGCCGTAGTTCAGCGGTGCCGCGTTGAGCGACAGCGCCCCATGCACGATGCTGTGCACCTGCACGTCGCTCGCTTGCGAGGCCCGGTCGTCGAGCAGCAGCACGGTGCAGCCGAGCTCGCTCAGCCGCTGCTTGAGCCTGAGGACCTCGCGCCGGTAGCGCAAAGGCGTCTGCGCGAGCATCCGCATCTCGGAGAGCGAATCGAGCACTAGGCGCGCCGGCTTGCCGCGCTCGATCTCGTCCATCAGCAGCTTGGTGAGCTGGGTCAGCTCCACCTCCGCGGACTGGAACAGCGTCGTGGGACCCTTGCCGCCGTACGCGCGCTCGATCGCGGAAAGCTCGATGATCGAGATACCCTCGAGGTTCCAGCCGTGCGAAGACGCCACTGCCTCGAGCTCGAGCTTGGTCTCGGACAGCGTCACATAGAGGCACTTCTCGTCGAGCCGCTTTCCCTCGAGGAGGAACTGCATCGCCAGCGTGGTCTTGCCCACGCCAGGATTTCCTTCGACGAGATAGAGGCAGTTGCGCGGCAGGCCGCCGCCCAGGACGTCGTCCAGGCCGGGAACGCCGATGCTGAGCTTGCTCGAGATGGGATTCATCGATAGCCGCAAAGTCGGGAAAAACCCTACGTTGACGCGGAGTTACCGCACCAGTCTACCCGGACTTTTGTTACGCCGACTATTGCTTGGGGATCTTCGCGGTTTCGACTACCTTGCTCCAGCGCTGCGTCTCGGCGGCGAAGAACTTCCGCAGCTCTTCCGGCGTGCTGGCGCGCGCGTCGACTCCGAGGTCGGCAAGGCGCTTCTGGAGCTCGGGCGAAGCAAGCACCTTCGCCACCTCCTGGTGGAGCCGGTCGATCACCGCGCGCGGGGTCTTGGCCGGCGCCGCCAGCGCGTTCCACGAAGCGACGTCGTAGCCGGCGACGCCGCTCTCGATCGCGGTAGGCACGTCGGGCAGCGTAGGAAAGCGCTTGGCGACGCTGATGGCGAGCGGACGGAGGTTGCCCGACTTGATGTGCGAGGTCATGGGCGCGAGGAACTCGAAGATCGCCGCGGCGAAGAGCGGCGACGCCGCGGTCACCACCTCGCCGGTCGCCTTGTACGGGACGATCTGGAAGTTGGTTCCGGTGACCGACTTGAAGAGCTCGGCCGCGAGGTGCTGCGTGCTGCCGATGCCGATGGTGCCGACGTTCAGCTTGCCTGGATTCTTCTTCGCTTCCGCAACCAGATCCTTCACGCTCTTAAAGGGCGCTTTCGAGTCCGTCATGATGACCAGCGGAAAGAAGCCGACGGTGCTGATCATCTCGAAGTCGCGCTCGGGATCGTACGGCAGCGACTTGAACAGCGCCTTGCTCACCGCCGTGCCGTTGTTGATGAGGAGCAGCGTGTAGCCGTCGGGCGCCGAGTGCGCCACATCCTGCCCCGCCACCACGCCGCCGGCGCTCGGCTTGTTCTCGATCACGAACTGCTGGCCGAGGCCCTTGCTCACCTCCGGCGCCACCGTGCGCGCGGTGATGTCGGCGACGCCGCCGGGCCCGAAGGGCACGACCAGGCGGATGGGCTTTGTTGGGAATGATTGAGCCCCGGCGGAGGCGGCGAGCGCTGCTCCAATCAGGAAAATCGAAACACGCTTCATTCCTTCTCCGTTGATTCGAAAAGCTCGTCCACGCTGAAGCGCCGCGGAATCAGCGCCTGCTTGTAGGCGCAGTCGATGGCGACCTCGAGGTTGCGGCGATTCGTCTCCAGGCCGTGCGGCAGCATCGGCGGGTCGCCGGCCGCCTTCTTGCTCTCGACGAGCAGGCGGTACACCTCGTCGGCCATGTCGCGCGAGACGCTCGACTTCACCACCACCAGGTGGTTGAGCTGGATTGCGCCGTGCTTCTCGGTCCAGCGCATGCCGGCGGCTTCGGGATCGCGGATCAGCGGCCGGATGTTTTCTTCCTGCGGAATGGCGCCCATGATCGCCGCGTCGAGCTCACCCGCCTGCAGCATGGCCTTGATTTCCTTGCCGGCCGGCGCTCGCTGCACGTTGGGCGGGTCGCGAAACTCCGCGACGTGCGGCTCCTCGAAGGTGATCCATCGAATCCGCGCGATGTCGATGCCGTGCTCCTCGGCGAGGATGTGCCGGATCCACGCGCCGGTGGTCACCGAGTACGAGCGCACGCCGACGCGCTTTCCGTGCAGGTCCTCCGGAGCGAGGGAGGGATTCTTGTTCGAATTGAAAACCAAAAACGGATGCTGAAAGCGAGCCAGTACCACGAAGGGCAGCAGACGGTACGGCTTGCCGTGCGCCCTCGCGATCAGGTGCGTCATGATCGCCATCTCGGAAACGTCGAACTCGAGCTCGCGCACCGTCCGCTTGAACGCGCTGGCGGGGTTCTTCTTCGCGTCGGCGAAGGCGAACTTGTCGGTGTGGGTGTGGAATTGCTTCGTAACGGGGTACTCCCCCATCAGCGTCTTGAGCATGGGCTAGAACATTCCGTTCGAGTGGGACGAGGTCTTGGGCACCACCTGCAGCACGTCCCAGTGCTCCACCACCTTGCCGTTGTCGTCGAGGCGGAAGATGTCGATTCCCGCCCATTCGGGGTTGACGTCGCCCGGCCAGAGCTGCCGGCAGTGCAGCACCACGTAGTCGCCTTCGGCGATGGCGCGCTTGAACTCGACTTTCTTCCCGGGGTACGCGCGCGCCATGCGCTCGAAATAGGCGATGAAGGGCTCCTTGCCGTCGCCGACGTGCGGGTTGTGCTGGGTGTAGTGCGCGCCCGCGTAGCGCTCCAGCGCCTCGCGCGGCTTCGACTGGTTGAACATCAGGTCGTAGAACGCCATCGCGTTCTCCTTGTTTCTTGCCAGTCGATCCATCAGCGGGCTCCCGGTACCCGCCGGGTCTTGAGGAACTCGTCCAGCGTCTCGCCGCGGAAGGCCGCCACCATCTCGGGGTTCGACACGCCTTTGGTGCGGGCGAGCTTTTCCAGGCAGAAGAAGCTCGCGCCGTAGTCCTGCATCGCCTTCCAGTCCAGGCGCCGCACCATGCCCCTTTCTTCCTCGGACAGAGTATTCATCGCCTGCTCGGGATTCTCGAGCAACAGCTTGCGCGCGTCCGCCTTCGCCAGACCATGCAGAAAACGGTTCAGCCGCAATCCGCGCGCGCTTCGTTCGAGATCGAAAACGTAACGCGTCACCGGATCATTCAAAGAGCGCGACGGCCATGGCCGTGGTCATCGGCAGGTAGTAGTTCTGGTGGATCTTGCGGGCGTTGGGTGCCAGCGCGCCGCGCATGATCAGCCACATGATGATCTCCGCCCCCTCGTTGCCGCCCAGGCGCATGAAGTCCTCGATCGACATGCGCGCGAGGCGCTCGGGATCGCGCTCGATCAGCTCGAGGAACTCGCGGTCCCAGCGCTCGTCGTTGAATCCCGCGCGATCGCCGATCATCTGATGCGACAGCCCGCCGGTGCCGACCATCGCGACCTTGAGATCTTCGGGATAGGACTCGATCGCCTTGCGCAGCGCCTTGCCCAGCGCGAAGCAGCGGCTCGGCCTGGGGAGCGGCTGCTGGATCACGTTCACGACGAGCGGCACCACGCGGCCCGGCCACTCCGGTTGCGACGGCCACATCATGGTGAGCGGCGAGTGCAGCCCGTGGTCGATCGCGGTGTCCTGAAAGACCGAAATGTCGAACTCCGCGTCGACCAGCGAACGCGCAATGTGGCGGGAGAGCGCCGCATGGCCCTTGAGCGGAGGGATCCGGCGCCGGCCCAGGCCTTCGTCGGCGATCTCGTACTGGTCGCTCACGCCAAGCGCGAAGGTCGGGTAGTGGTCGAAGAAGAAGCTCGTGGCGTGGTCGTTGAAGCAGAAGAAGAGCACGTCTGGGCGCTTTTCCTCGAGCCAGCGCGCCACGCGCTCGTAGCCCTGGAACAGCGGCTTCCAGTCCGGGTCGTCGCGCTTTCCCTTGTCGAATGCCATGGCGATCGTCGGCACGTGCGAGGTGCCGATGCCGCCGATGATCCTTGCCATGCGGCGAGTTTAAACCAGGGGTTCGCGGTCCTGCGCAGTCAGCGCGTCGAGGATCGCTGCGCGGTCCTGCGGCACCGTTCCGCCGAACTTCTGCTTCAGCTGCGCCTCGCCGGTGCGCTGCTCGCGGATGACGGTGCCGCGCGTGAGCGCCGGCTCGACGCCGAGGCTTTCGAGCGTTTCGCACACGTCGCGCATCTCGGCCGCGCGCCGCAGCCCATGGGTCGCCATGCGCTCGAGGTTGTAGTCGGCGAACTTCGCCCAATCGATCATCGGGTAGCTCTGCGTGAGCGAAGCGATGATGCGGTCCTCGACGCCGGCGCGCCGCGCGGCGAGGAAGCATTCCTGCGTCAGCGCGCCGAGCCCCTTCACCATGACGCTGCGCACCATCTTGATCGCGGCCGCCGCGCCGACGTCCGTGCCCACCTCCTCGACCTCCATGCCGCAGCGCTTGAGCAACGGCAGCAGGTCCTTCGCCGCCGGGCCCGAGATCAGAACCGGCGTCTTTTGCCGCAGCGGGAGCACGGGCGCCATCACCGCCATGCCGATGAACCGCGCGCGGTCGCCAACGATCGCGCCGGCCTCGCGCTTGCGGTTCGGCGACACGGAGTTGAGCTCGACGTAGAACTGCCCTGCCGAGAGCCCCGGCGCGGCCTCGCTCGCCGCCTCGAGGTTGGAAGCGGCGGTCACCGCGGAAAACACGATGTCGGCGCCGCGCACCGCGTCGGCGCTGTCGCGCCCCACCCGCACGCCGATGCGCTCGGCGGCCGCGCGCAGGCGCGCGCCGCCCTGCCCATCCGGGAAAAGGATGTCCCACGCGGCGACGGCGGTGACGCCCTCGGCGCGGAAGCCGGCGGCGAGCGCCTGGCCCGCCTCGCCGAAGCCGATGAATGCCAGCGCTGGATACGACATGACGATCTCCTAGAAGCCGTACAGCCTGGCGGGATTGTCCACCAGGATCTTGCGCTGGAGCTCCGGCTCCGGCGCCATGCGCGCGAAGAGCTCCACGAGGTCGCCGTCGTTCGGCATGTGCTTGCCCACGTTGGGATGCGGCCAGTCGGTGCCCCAGAGGATCCGGTCCGGCGCCGCCTCGATCAGCGCGCGCGCAAAGGGCAGCGCGTCGTCGAACGGCGGCCCATTCGACGACACACGCTCCGCGCCGCAGACCTTCACCCAGAACGTTTCAAGTTTCATAAAATTCAAAAGAACCTTGAATGGTTCTTGTTCCATGCCGTCGGCAGCCTTCACCCGGCCCATGTGATCGATCACCATCGGCACCGGGATCGCCTCGAACTTCTTCCTGAACTCGACGAGGTCGGTCGCATCGAGGTGCAGGATGAGGTGCCAGCCCATCTCCTTCAGCCGCGCCACCGTGCGGTCGAAGAACGCCATGTCCGGCCGCCCGCCGAGGTGCTTCACGAAATTGAAGCGCACCCCGCGGATGCCTCCCTCATGCATTTTCTGGAAATGTTTCTCAGTATAGGAAGCATCGATGATGGCGGTGCCCCGGTACTTTCCGCTGGAGCGCGCGATCGCGTCGAGCGTGACGCGCATGTCGGCGCCGTGGCAGCTCGCGTGCACGATCACGGCACGCTCTATCCCGAGGATCGAATGCAACTTCTGTAAAGACTCGAAGGGCGAGTCCGGCGGCCAGTAGGGCGCGTCGGGCGCGTAAGGGAACCTCGAGGCGGGGCCGAAAATGTGGCAGTGCGCGTCGCAGGCGAGCGGCGGCGGCTTGAAGCCTGGCTTGCGGGTATTCGGATCGGGCGGCGCGGTCGTCTTCATGCCCGAATTCTAATGTGCGTACACTCACCGCATGCTCGGCACGCACGACCTGCCCCTCTTCATCGGGTCCGGGCTGCTTCTCAACCTGACCCCGGGCCCCGATACGCTCTACATAGTCGGCCGGAGCACGACACAGGGATGGCGTGCCGGTACGGTTGCGGCCCTCGGTATCGGTGCCGGCATCTTCGTGCACATCGGCGCGGCGGCAGCCGGCCTCTCCGCCCTGGCGGCGTCGTCAGGTGCCTACACGCTCGTCAAGACCGCCGGCGCGGCGTATCTCGTCTACGTCGGCATCTCGCTCCTTCGTTCACCCCCACCGCAAGCGCAGCAGGTGCCCTCAAGGGACTCGCTGCGGAGCGTGTTCGTCCAGGGATTCTTCACCAACGTGCTCAACCCGAAGGTCGCCCTCTTCTTCATCGCCTTCCTGCCGCAGTTCGTCGAGCCCGAGGCGCCGAGCAAGGCGGTGGCGTTCCTCTTTCTCGGGGCGATCTTCAACTTCAACGGCACGCTCTGGAACCTTTTCGTCGCGTCGTCCTCGGCGCGGATCTCCGGCGGCCTCATGCGAAACGCGCGCTTTGCGCGGTGGTTCAATCGCTGCGTCGGCGGGCTCTTCGTCGCGCTGGGGCTGCGGCTGGCGCTCAGCCGGAACTAGCCGGCGGGCGTGAAGCATACCCTTCGCCCTGCGGCGGAACTGGCCTAGGATGTGCGCGGCCGTTCGATAACAAGAAGAGGACCCATGATCCCTGCCTTCCGGCTCGCCTTCCTCAGCGCACTCCTGCTGGGCTTCGCTCATTCGTCGTTCGCGGCCGAGAAGAAATACGCGCTTCCAGAGCACGGCTACTTCCAGATGGACGTTCCCGCGGGCTGGAGCGACCAGCTACGCGAGGCCGGCTCGTCGCTGCCGCCCACACTCGCCTTCCGACCCAGCCGCGGACAGCCGTTCGAGGTGCTGGTCACGCCGCTTTGGCGGGAGGGACCGGACGCTCCCGCGTTCACCAAGGACTGGATCCGCAATCAGGTATGGGGCGCCGTCGACCAGGTGAAGGGCCAATCCCTCGAGCAGAACATCTCGATCGTCGAGTTCGCGGGCGCGAGCGGCCCGGGCTACTACTTCACCGCCACGGACCGGGCGCCGAAGGCGGGCGAGTACAAATACCTGCTGCAAGGCATGGTGAAAGTGAGCGAGCTCGTCGTGACCTTCACGATCCTCACGAACGCCGGACAGGAGCCGATCGCGCACCAGGCGCTGTCAATGATCAAGAGCGCGGTTCATGTCGTGAGGTGATCGCGCGGTTGACGCGCGGCATCACCTCGGTCGCCATCAGCTCCATCGAGCGCTGGCCGAGCTTCTTGTCCACCCAGTCCATGCCGGCGTAGACCAGCTCGCCGAAATCGCCCACCTGCTCGCGCAGCGCGAGAAGCTGGTCGACCACCTTGTTCACGGTGCCATAGATGCAGAGGCGCTCGAGCACGAATTCGTAGGTCACCTCGTGGTCGGGCTGGTCGAGGCGCTCCTTGAACACCGCGTGACGGCCCGCTTTCGTGAGCTTGGTCTGGAGCTGCTTGTAGTAGAAGCGGTAAGGACTGTTGGCGTCGTGACGGCCATAGGCCGCGGCGACCTTGTCGTCGTCGGCGACGAAGACGGTGCGCGCGACCCGCCATTCCGATGGGTTGGGCGTTATTCCAACCTTCTTCTTTCCTTCGGCGTAGTTGGCCCAGTGGGTCTTCAACCAATGCGGCAGCAGGAAGTTGGCCGAGAGCGGATGGAAATCCCGCTCCCCCATCGCCACCACGCCCTTCGAGAACGGCGCCACCACGGTGCCGACGATCTCCGGCCGCGGCTTCTGGTAGGGCTTGGGCATCACGCCCACGCCGAAGTCGAGGTCCATGGTCTTGCGCGTGGTGACCTTGAAGCGGTTGCCCGGGAACTCGATGTCGTAGGGGGCGTTGCGCTCCCAGACGGCGAGGATCACGTCGATCGCCTCGGCGAACATCCTGTTGCGGTCTTCCTCGAGGATGCCGATCGCCTCGGCGTCGGACACGAGCGCGCCCGGGCTCACGCCGAGGATGAAGCGCCCCTCGCAGAGGTGATCGAACATCGCGGCGTTGGCGGCCACGATCACCGGGTGGATCTGCGACAGGTTGCAGGTGCCGCTCGCGAGCTTGATGCTCTTCGTCGAGTGGATGAGAGTGGCGAGGAAGAGCAGCGAGTTGGTGATGTTCTCGGCCTGGTCGGTGAGGTGCTCGCCGATGAACACGTCGTGGTAGCCGAGCTGGTCGGCGAGGATCACCGCCTCGCGGTCTTCCTTCAGCGTCTCGGTGGGGTTCCGGTTCAGCGGATGGACCGGCATCATGAACATTCCCAGCTTCATCGTTCCTCCTTAACCCATCGCCTGCACGATCCGCTCGGGCGTAAGCGGAAGGTCGCGCACGCGCACGCCGAGCGCGTCGTGCAACGCGTTGGCGATCGCCGCGGCGGTGGGTCCCTGCGCCGCCTCGCCGGCGCCGAGCGAAGGCGAATCGCTTTTCACCAGGCGCACTTCGACGGCGGGAACTTCGGAAAAGCGCAGGATCGGATAGTCTTCCCAGGACACCGCGCCGACGCGTCCCTCCTCCTTCAGCGTCCAGCTCGTCGCCTGGATCGCGCCCCCCTCGAGCTGGTTCGCCACGCCGTCCGGATTGATCGCGAGCCCGACGTCGGCGGCAACGACGAGCCGCTTCACGCGCAGCACTTCGCCCGCCTCGACCTCCGCAAGCACCGCGCAGTACGCGCCGATGTTCTTGTAGCGGGCGAAACCGACGCCATGGCCGCAGTTCTCCTTTTTCACCTGAGAGCGCCAGGATTCCCTTAAGGCTTCGAGGACTGCGCGGCCGCGTGGGTCCTTCAGGTGCCTCAACCTGAAATCGATCGGATCGGCGCCGGCCGCCTCGGCGAGCTCGTCCATGAACGACTCGATGGCGAAGACGTTGCCATAGGCGCCGAGCGCGCGCAGCGAAGACGCGCGCCGGGGCGTCTCGCGCACGTAGTGCTTCACGACCTGGAGGTCCGGGAAGTCGTAGAGGGGAATGGCGTTGCGCCCGGCGCCTTCGGGCGGAAGCGCCGGATCGATCGCGGGGGAGAATTCGAACGGCTTCTCCAGGTGGCGCGCCGCGATCAGCGCCGGCTTGGGCGAGCGGCCAGGCCGGTTGGTGTGGCCGTTGCTCCAGAGCTCGTGCTTCCAGGACACGATGCCGCCGGAGGGGTCGAGCTGCGCCTCGAGCTCGAGCGCCATCGCCGGCCCGTAGGGCTCCCAGGCGAATTCGTCCTCGCGCATCCATTGCAGCTTGACCGGGCGGCCGCTCGCCGCGCGTGCGAGCAGCGCCGCGTCGAGCGCGACATCGTCGGCGCCGTTGTGCCCATAGCAGCCGGCGCCTTCGGCATGGCTCACCACGATGTCCTCCAGTTTCATTTGGAGGACAACCGAAAGCTCATGCCGCAGGCCGAAGATGCCCTGGCTGTGGGTCCAGACCTCGAGCTTGCCGTCCTTCAGCCGCGCGATCGCGCACGACGGCCCGATCGAGGCGTGCGCGATGAACGGCTTCGTATAGGACGCCTTGATCCTTTCCCCGGAAGGCGGAGAGCCTTTGACTTCCTTTAGAACCGAGCGCTGCGTGACGTTGTCGCGCAGCCAGCCGTGGAAATCCTCGGGCACCGGCGATTCCTTCCACAGCGCCTTCGCGCGAAGCTTCGCCGCGGCGGCGATGGCGAGCTCTTCGCGCTCGGCCAGCACCCCCACGAAGCTTCCGTCGCGAACTACCGTAACCCCATCGACGTCCCCCGAAGGGGGCAAAGCTTCAAGCCTTGAAAACGGACGAGAAGGCCGCACGATCCTGGCGAAGAGCATCCCCGGCAGCGCCATGTCCTGCACGTACGCGGGCTTCCCCGCCACCTTGGCCGGAAGGTCGATGCGCAGCGCGCTCTTGCCGACGATCTTCGCCGGCCCCGACGGCTTCACGCCCGCGCCGGCGGGCGGAACTTCGCTCGCCTCCGCGGCGCACTCCCAGTAAGTGACGCTGTTGCCGTTCTTCGCCTTGATGGTGCCGTCGTCGACGGCGAGCTCGCCGACTGGCGCGCCGAGGAGCTCCGCGGCATGCGCGAGGAGCGCGGCGCGCGCCTGTACGCACGCCTCGCGGATTCCCTTGCCGCCCTCCTGGACCGACATGCTGCCCGAGGTATAGCCCTCGTCGGGGCTGTGCGCGGTGCTCGGCGGCACGATGCGCACGCGCTCGAAAGCGACGTCGAGCTCTTCCGCGGCGATCTGCGCAAGCGCGGTGTTGATGCCCTGCCCGAGCTCGACCTTGCCGCTCGCGATCCACACGGTGCGGTCGCGCTCGAACCGGATCCGCGGATTCTTCACGCCTGCATTTCCTTCGCTGCCCGAAGCACCGCGCGGACCACGCGGTTGTGCGCGCCGCAGCGGCACAGGTTTCGATCCAGCGCTTCGCGCACCTCTTTTTCCGAGGGATTTTGATTGTTGGAAAGAAGCGCAGCGGCGGCGACGGCAATTCCGCTGATGCAGTAGCCGCACTGTGCGGCCTGCTCGGCGAGCAACGCCTTCTGCACCGGATGAAGCTCGCCGCCCTTCGCGAGCCCCTCGACGGTGGTGACCTTCTTGCCGGCTACCGACCAAAGCGGGGTATCGCACGAGGGCAGCGCCTTGCCTTCCACGATCACGAAGCACGCGCCGCACTGCCCGGTGCCGCAGCCGAAGCGGCTGCCGACGAGGCCAAGGTCGTTGCGCAACACGTAAAGGAGCGGCGTATCCGGCCCTGCCGACACGCTGCGCCGCTGCCCGTTGACTTCCAGTTCCGTCATCCCAGCACCATGTGGACCAGCGCGAGCCGCTTTTGTGCCTGCTCCAGCCCGCGCTCGAGGGCCGCGGCCACCTCGCCAGGCGAGGTCACCTCCTCCCCGTAGCCGCCGTAAGCTTCGGCGAGCTTCGCATATTCCGGCCGCGGCGTGATGGCGGTGCCTGCGAACCTGCCGGTCTGGATCGCCGAGCCCTGCGGGAAGTAGCTCGCGACGTCGGTCTTCTGCGAGAGATAGCCCGCGTTGTCGAACAGCACCACCGCGATCGGCAGTTCCAGCTCCTGGCTCGCGCCGAAGCAGGCGGGGACGGGGTTGTAGTGGAAGGCGCCGTCGCCGATGGTGACGATCACCGGCCGGCGCGGCTGCGCGTGCTTCACGCCGAGCGCGACCGACAGCCCCATCCCGAGGCCGCCGAAGCTCGCCTCGTAGAACCCGCCGGGCGCGAGCTTGGTGAGCCGCTGCACTAACTCCAAGCGGTGGGTAATCGTCTCGTCCACCACGACCGCATCGCTCGAGATGACTGCATTGAGCTGCTCGGCGATCCAGGCATTGTTCATACCCTCCGTTGCCTGCGGCAGGCTTGGGCGATGGGAAATCGGGCTCTGACCCCGATTTCTGCGGTCCGGAATACGTGCGACCAGTCCCTCGAGCGTGGTGCGCAGCTCGCCTGGGACCACCATGTCGGCGCGCACGCCCCAGTACGGCAGGTTCGAGCGAAGCGGATCCTCGCCGAGCGCGAAAACCTTCGTGCCCGGCTTGGGCAGCGCCGAAGGCGGGTGCCAAGGCATGACGCATTCGGCGAGCAGCACCGCATCGGCCTCGTCGACGAGGGACTTCATGTTGTCCACGGCGATGCCGGCGTAAAGCGGGTGGTCGCGCGGAAAGTTGACGTAATACGGCTGCCAGGCTTCGGCCACCGGCGCCCCGAGCCTTTCGGCGAGCGCGACCAGCGCGCCGACCGTCGCCGGATCGCGTCCCGCTTCCTCGGTGACGATCAGCGGACGCTTCGCCTCGGACAACTGCCTGGCGAGCGTGTCGAGCGCCGAGGGATCGGCAGCGGCCAGCGCGGGCAGCGCCGCCGCCGGCGGCAGTCCATGCGCCTGCGTTTCCACCAGGCATTCGATCGGCACGGAGAGGAACGCCGGGCCGCGCGGCGAGCTCATCGCGAGCTGGCAGGCGCGCTGCACCGTCTGCGCGAGCAGCAGGCTGGAATTGAGGCCGAGGCTCCACTTGACGCTCGGCTCGGCGAGGCGCGCCGGCCCGCCGACGTCGGTGAGGAGGCGCAGCCATTGCCTTCCGGCCTTGAAGGAAGGCGATTCGGAGAAGGTCGCGGATTCGCCCGCCATCACGACCATCGGCACGCGCTCGTGTTTCGCGATGCGCAGCGCCATCGTGGCGTGCAGCGTGCCGACCGTGGTGTGCAGCACTACCGCGGGCAGCTTCCCGGTGGCCTTCGAATAGCCGCTCGCCATCGCCACCGCGGTCTCCTCGTGGCGCACCGAGACGTACTGGGGGAACTCCCCGGGGGCGTGCGGCCGCGCGAGCGCCTCCCACAGCGCCGCCCAGTCCGAGCCGGGCGAGGCAAAGATGCGCTCCACGCCCATGGCGCCGAGCGCCCTGAGGATCGCCTCGGCGCCGATCATGGCGCGGTCATTTGATGCCGAGCTCGGGGATGAGCTTGGCGTAGCGGTCGTACTCGCTCTTCACGTAGGCGGCGAACTGGGCGGGCGTCATCGGATCGGCGAGCTCCACCGCCAGCGCAGTGAAGCGCTCGCGCACCTGCGGCTCCTGCATCAGGCGGATCACCTCGCGGTTCAGCCGCTCGATCGCCTCGCGCGGCGCGCCGGAGGTCGCGTAGAAGGCGAAGTGCGGGCCGCCGTCGACGCCGTGGATGCCGTTCTCCTCGAGAGTCGGCACATCCGGGAAATCGGGATGGCGCGTCGGGCCGGCGACCACGATCATGCGCAGCTTCCCGGCCTTCGCCTGGGCGAGGCCCACGCCCGGGTCGAAGGTCAGGTCGATGACCCCGCCCAGCAGGTCTTTCAGCGCGGGCCCCGCGCCTTTGTAGGGAATGTGGTTCATCTTCACCTTTGCCTCGCGGTCGAACACTTCGGTCGCGATGTGCGGCGAGGTGCCGTTGCCGGGCGACCCGTAGTTGAGCTTGCCTGGATTCGCGCGTGCGTACGCGAGGAATTCCTTGAAGTTCGAGACTGGCACCTTCGGATGCGTGAGCACGTACAGCGACACCCGTCCCGTGGGGACGACGGGCGTGAGAATCTTCGTCGGGTCGAGATCCGCCCGGTTCACGATGTGAGGCGCGATCATCATCGCCGAGCCCGGCGAATAGAGCATGGTGTAGCCGTCGGGGTCGGCACGACCCACCGCTTCGAAGCCGATGTAGCCGTCGCCGCCGGCGCGGTTCTCGACCACGAATGGCTGCCCGAGGCTTTCCGTCAGGCGCGCGCCAAGCACGCGTGCCGTCACGTCGGCGACGCCGCCCGGCGCGACGTTGACGATCACCCGCACCGGCCTGGTCGGCCACGATTGACCCCATACAGAAGTGGCAAAGATCAGCCCCAGGAGGGCGAAAAAGCTGTTCATGGAAATCCCTACTCCACCTTGATGTTCGCGTCCTTGATGACCTTGCCCCACTTCTGGATCTCGGAGCGTACGTAGGCGGCGAACTCCTCCGGCCGCTCGCCGCCGGTCTGCGAGCCCATCGTCACGGCGTCGTCCTGCATCGCCTTCGTGCGCAGCACGCGCGCGATGTCCTGCTGCAGACGCTCGACGATCGGGCGCGGCGTGCCGGCCGGCACGAAGATGCCATTCCAGCCGATGCCCTCGATCGCCGGGAAGCCGGCCTCGGCCATGGTCGGGATCTCGGGGATGATGCTCACGCGCTCGGGTCCGGCCACGGCGAGGCCGCGCAGCTTGCCCGAGCGGATGTGGTCGCGGATCACCACCGAGGCGAGGAACGCGGTCGCGACGTGGCCGCCGGTAAGGTCGGGCAGCTCCGCGCCGATCGCCTTGTACGGCACCTCGCGGACCTGGATGGCGGTGGTCGACTTCAGAAGCTCGCCGACCATCTGCGTGATGGCGCCGGTCCCGCCGGACGCGTAGGTGAGCTGGTTTGGCCGGGACCTCGCGAGCGCCACGTATTCCTTGACCGAATTCGCCGGCACCGAGGGATGCACCACCATCACGAGCGGCGTGGAGATGAGCCGCGTCACGGGGACCAGCTTCTCGTTGAGGGTGCAGCACGGATCGGGCGTGACGAGATCGTTGAGGGCGTTGTTGATCACGCCCTGGAACAGGGTGTAGCCGTCGGGTGCCGAGCGTGCGGCCTCGCGCGCGCCGATCATGCTGTTCGCACCCGGACGGTTCTCGACGATCACTGGCTGGCTGAGCGCCTCGGAGAGCTTGGGCGCGATGCGCCGGGCGAAGACGTCGACCGCGCTGCCGGCACCCGTCGGCACGATCCAGCGGACCGGCTTCACGGGATAAGGTTGCGCCATCACGGAGCCAGCGAGCAGCAGTCCCGCCAGTACGAAGGAAAGTCGCATCTTGCTTGCTAGATCAGCCGCTTGAGGAAGTCGCCGACTTCCTTGTTGAAGCCCGCGGGATTCTGGATGTTCGCGATATGCGCGGCCTTTGGCACCGAGTGGTGCTGCGCGCGCGGCACTTTCTTCGCGAGCTCCGCCATGAGCGCTGGCGGGCCGCCCATCTTGTCTTCCGCGCCGGAGAGGTAGAGGGTCGGCGCCTTGATCTGCGCGAGCTTGTCCTCGAGGTTCAGGCCGAGGAAAGCCGCGGTGACGCCGAGGTAGCCGAGCGTGGTGGTGGCGCGGATCATGTTGCGCACGTCCTGCAGCACCTTGGGGTTCGCCGCCTTGAATTCGTCGGAGAACCAGCGCTGCACGGTCGGCTCGACGATGACTTCGACGCCTTCGTTCGCCACTGCTTCGCGAAGCTTCTGCCACATCTCGGCGAACTCCGGCACCATCTTCGCGCGGCAGCAGCACGGCAGGAGCGCGTGGACCCGCTGCGGCTGCTCGATGGCAAAGGCCTGGACGATGGCGCCGCCCAGCCCCAGGCCGACGAGATGGGTCTTCTGGATATTGAGCTCGTTCAGCAGCCCGGCGAGATCGCGGACCAGCAGTTCCATGCTGTAGTCGCCCTCGGTGGCGAGGGAGTCGCCATGGCCGCGCAGGTCGTAGCGCAGCGTGCGGTAGTCCTTGCCCAGCGCCTCGACCTGGGCGTCCCACATCGTGAGGTCGTTGGCGATGCCGGTGACGAAGGTGATGTAAGGTGCGCCCTCTTTCCCGTCGAAGCGGTATTCGATCTTGATGCCGTTGGTGTCGACCTGCGGCATGCGGGCCTCTCTTTCGCGCTATTCCGGCGTGACTCCAGCGAGGCGCACCTGCTCGGCGTAGGCGCGCAGCTCGGCGCTGACGAATTTCTTGAACTCGGCGGGCGTATCGGCCACCGGCTCCACCCCGAGGCTGGCGAGCTTCTCGCGCACGCCCGGGTTCTGCATCGCGGTGCGCACTTCCCGGTACAGCTTGTCGACGATGTCCATGGGCGTATTGGCGGGCGCGAACATCGCGAACCAGCCGCCGTCGTGCCGGTACTGCGGCAGCCCGGCCTCGGCGGTGGTGGGCACCTCGGGCGCCGACGGGTGCCGGTGAGCGCCGGTGTAGGCGAGCACGCGCACGCGGCCGCTCTTGTAGTGCGGGATGATCGGCGCAGGCGAAGAGAGCATCGCCTGCACTTCGCCGGCCGCGAGCGCCGCGGTTGCGGGGCCGCCGCCCTTGTACGGGATATGCGTGAGGTGCGTGCCGGTCTGGCTCTTGAACACTTCCATCGCGAGGTGCCAGGTGTTGCCCACGCCGGGCGTGCTGTAGGCGAGCTTGGCATCGGGCTTGCGCGCGTACGCGATGAATTCCTGCAACGTCTTCGCGGGCACCGAAGGATGCACCGCGAGGAAGAGCCCACCGTTGCTCACGAGATTCGTAACGGGAGTGAAGTCCTTTTCCGTGTCGTAGGGCAGGCTCTTGTGCACGAACGGGTTGATCACGAACCCCGAGGAATACACCATGAGCGTGTAGCCGTCGGGCGGAGCCTTGGCGACGATGTCGGCGCCGACAATGCCGTTCGCCCCCGGGCGGTTCTCGATCACGAAGGGCTGCCCGAGCTGCGCCTGGAGCTGCGCGGCCACCACGCGCGCGACGATGTCGGGTCCGCCGGTCGCCGCCGGCACCACCACCCGCACCGGACGGGTCGGATAGTTCTGCGCCCATGCGAAGCTCTGAATGGACAGAAGCGCGGACACGAACGTGGCGGCCAGGAGCTTTCTCACCATGCTGCTTTCCTCCTCAGGAAATCATCGCAGAGATCGTAGGCCAGGGATCGGGCTGCTCGTGCAGCTTCTTGAACGGCGCATGGTCCTCGGGCGTCATCCGGTCGAGGACCTCCTTCTTCACCGAAGGCCGGGCCAGGACACGTTTGTACCATGCCGCGACGCCGGGATGGGCGTTCCAGAGCGGCGCGAGGCGCAGGAGCTCGAGGCGCAATACGTACGGTAGGGCCGCGATGTCGGCCAGCGAGAAGTCCGGTCCCGCGAGCCAGCCGCCGCCGCTCGAGTCGATCAGCTTGAGGAGCTTCTCGTGGTGCTCGAGCGCTTCGCGCGCGAACTTCGATTCCAGGCCGTGCAGGACCACGTCGCGCTTGTATTCGGTGCGCTTCTTGAGCGGCGACTTGGCGAGCCTCTGGTCGATCTCCTCGCCGGTCAGCCCAGCGAACCAGGGCCTGAAGGCGGTGGCAAACGTCAGGATGGTGCAAGAGTTATGCACGTACTCGTCGATCAGCTTGTTCACCATGCGCACCTGCGCTCGCGCCAGCGGATCGCGCGGCATGAGCGCCGGATCCGGAAACGCCTCGTCCAGGTAGTACAGGATCACAGAGGACTCGATCACTACGCGGCCGTCATGGACCAGCGTCGGCACCACGCCGTTTGGATTGAGCCTCATGTACGCGGGGTCGAACTGATCGCCGCGCAACGTCATCAGGCGGCTCTTATATTCGAGACCCTTTTCCGCGAGCGCTACGCGCACCTTCTGCGCGCAGACTGAGTTCACGCTGTGGTAGAGCTCCAGGCTCATTTCGCCGCTTGAATTGCCTGCCACACGCGATGCGGCGTCGCCGGCATATCGAGGTGCTGCACTCCGAGCGGCCTCAGCGCGTCGAGGACCGCATTCATCACCGCCGGCGGCGCGCCCACGCAGCCCGCCTCGCCCACGCCCTTCACGCCGATCGGGTTGGTCTTCGCCGGCACGTCGATGAAATCGAGCTGGTAGTGCGGCGGCAGGTCGGAGGCGCGCGGCATCGCGTAGTCCATGAAGCTTGCCGAGAGAAGCTGGCCCGACTCGCGGTCGAAGGCGACATTCTCCATGAGCGCCTGGCCGATGCCCTGGGCGAGCGCGCCCTCGATCTGGCCGTGGCAGATCATCGGGTTGATGACGCGTCCGACGTCGTCCACCACCGCATAACGGTCCACTAAGATCTCGCCCGTTTCGGGGTCGATCTCGAGCTCGCAGGCATGGCAGCCGTTCGGAAAGGTCGGCGGCACCGCCGACGAGCCGCTCGCGTCGAGCCCGGTGCCGAATTTCGTCGTCGGGCCCGCCGGCCGGAAGAACGCCTTCGCCACATCGCTCATGGGCAGAGCGCGATCGGTGCCCACGACCGTGAACTTGCCGGCCTGGAACTCGATGTCCTTCGAGGACGCTTCGAGAAGATGCGCGGCCATCAGCTTGCCCTTCTCGACGATCGCGTCGGCGGCGCCTCTCAGCGCCGAGCTGCCGAGCATGGCGCTGCGCGACGCGTAGGTGCCGCGGCCGAACGATACGGCGTCGGTATCGCCCTGGACCAGGCGGATGTTCTCGAACGGCACCCCCAGCCAGTCCGAAACGAGCTGCGCGTAGGTCGTGGCATGGCCCTGGCCGTGCGAATGGGTGCCGGCGACGATGGTCACCATGCCGCTCGGATCGAAGCGCAGCTCCATGCGCTCGTTGAAGACGCCGGAATCCTCGAGATAATAGATGAGCGCCCTGCCCCGCAACTTGCCTTTCGATTCGGAAAGCCGCTTCCGAGCGGCATAGCCGTTCCAGTCCGAAATCTCGATGCAACGGTCGGTGAGCCGGGCGAAATCGCCGGAGTCGTAGGTCCAGCCGGCCGCCGCGCCGACGGTCCAGCCGGCGGTGGTGTTGTACGGCATGGCGCTCGGCGCGATGAAGTTGCGCCGGCGCAGCTCCACCGGATCGAGGTCGAGCTTGCGCGCGGCTTCGTCCATCAGCCGCTCCATGACGTAGGAGGCTTCCGGCCGGCCGGCGCCGCGGTACGGACCGAGCGGCGTGGTGTGCGTGAAGGTCGCCTTGCTCGCGACGAGCATGGCGGGCACGACATAGACGTTCGGGATGTTGCGCAGGGAGCAGAGGACCGGCACCACGCCCGCGTTGGTGACGTACGCGCCCACCGCGTGCAGCGCCTGGGCCCGCACCGCGAGAATCCTGCCATTCTCGTCGAGCGCCATCTCCGCCGTGATGAGCTGGTCGCGGCCGTGGTTGTCGCCGAGCAGCGATTCGGTGCGCGTGGCGACCCATTTCACCGGACGGCCGAGCCTGCGCGAGGCGCAAAGCACCAGGCCGTCCTCCGGATAGGTGTCGCCCTTCATGCCGAAGCCGCCGCCGACATCGGGCGAGATCACCCGCAGCCGGGTTTCGGGAATCTTGAATACGGCACCGGCAAGGATCGAGCGCGCGCCGTGCGGGTTTTGCGAGCTCGTGTACAGGGTAAAAGATTCGTTTGAAAAATCACCCACTGCCGCGCGAGGCTCCATGGCATTCGCGCTGATGCGGTTGTTGTATAGGCGCACCGATGCCGTGTGTTTCGCCTTGGCGAAGGCCGCTTCGGTCGCCTCCTTGTTCCCCATCATGAGCGGGAACGCGAGGTTCCCGGCCGCGTTGTCGTCCCAGACCTGGGGCGCGCCTTCGCGTGCGGCGTCCTCGACGCTCACCGCCGCGGGCAAGGGCTCGTAGTCGACCTCTACGCGCTCGGCGGCGATGCGCGCCTCTTCCGGCGTGCGCGCGACCACGAACGCCACGCGATCGCCGACGTAGCGCACCTTCGCCGGCTCGAGCAGCGGCCTGAAAGTCCGATAGCCTTTCGGGCCGCCCATGTCCTCGGGCATGAAGAGAGGCGGGATGCCGCCCAGGCCTTCCGCCTTGAGATCCTGCCCGGTCACGACGAGCGCCACGCCGGGCGACTCGAGCGCGGCGCGTGTGTCGATGGCGCGGATGCGCGCGTGCGCGTGCGGCGACATGACGACCGCGCCGTGCAGCATGTGCGGCAGCTGCAGGTCGTCGACGTAGCGCGAGCGGCCGGTGAGGAAGCGCTGGTCCTCGACGCGGCGCACGGGCTGGCCAATTCCATAACGGTTCATCGAGGTGGATTCCATCTGCTACGATTTCAAGGTGAACATGTTCGTCCGATCTTAAGCAACCTTATGTCCGTCCGATCTTAAGCAGGCTTTACCTTGCCGTCCAGAAAAGCTGCGCTCGTCACGGGCGGCGCCACCGGCATCGGCCGCAGCGCCGTGCTCGCGCTGGCGCGCGCGGGGTTCGATGTGGCCGTCAATTACAGCTCGAGCGAAACCGCGGCGCGCGAAACGGCCGCCGAAGCGGAGAAGCTCGGCGCGGGCACGCTTCTTGTGCGCTGCGACGTCAGCGACGAGAAAGGCGTCAGGGCGATGCTGCGCGCGGTGGAGGAGAAGTTTCAGAGGCTGGACGTGCTGGTGAACAACGCCGGCACGACCGCGGCGTGGAAGCCGCGTGACCTCGAGACGCTGTCGCTCGAGGAATGGGACCGTGTGTTCGCGGTCAACGTCCGGGGGCTCTTCCAGGTCACGCGCGCCGCCGTACCGCTCCTGAAAAAAAGCCGGGGCTGCGTCGTGAACACGGCAAGCATCGTCGGCTTGAGGCCCGGTCCTCAGCCCCTGCCGTATGCCGCGAGCAAGGCGGCGGTCGTCAACCTCACGAAGACGCTCGCCTGGAACCTCGGTCCCGAGATCCGGGTCAATGCGGTCGCGCCGGGCTGGATGGAAGGCGACTGGATGAAGCGCATGATGAAGGACAAGTACGCCGACCTCATGGAGAAGCGGGCAAAGGCGACTCCGCTCAGCCGCGTCGTCACCGCCGACGACGTGGCCGAGACCATGATGAGCCTGATCCAGTCGAACCGCTTCGTCACCGGCGAGGTCGTGGTGATCGACGGCGGCTTCACGGCCTCGACCTGACATGCTGCCGGGCGTAGTGCCGTTTCCGCCGGAGTTCGCGCAGCGCTACCGCGCAAGGGGCTACTGGCAGGACAAGTCGCTTGCCGAAGAATTCTCCTTCGTCTTTGACCAATTCAAAGATCGGACGGCGCTGGTGGACGGCGAGCGCCGCTACACCTACCAGCAGATCGACGAGCTCACCGATAACCTGGCGCTCAACCTGCTCGAGCTCGGCCTGAAGCCGCTCGATCGCGTGGTGCCGACGCTTCCCAACATCGCCGAATTCGTGCTGCTCTACTTTGCGCTGCAGAAGATCGGCGCCATTCCGATCGCGGCACTCGTGACGCACCGTTTCGCCGAGATCAACCAGTTCGTGCAGCTCTCCGAGGCGACGGCGTGCTTCTATCCGGAGCGCCAGGGCGACTTCGCCTTCGAACCGATGATCCGGCGGGTGCAGGCCGGGAACCCGCACCTCAGGCACTGCGTTTCGCTCCCGCGTCTGGAGGATCTCATCCACCGCAAGGCGCGCGCGGCGCCAGACGAGCTAAAAGCAATCCGCATCGACCCGGCCGATCCGTGCATCTTCCAGCTTTCGGGCGGGACCACCGGCATCCCCAAGCTCATCCCGCGCACGCATAACGACTATGCCTACAACTCCAGGACCGCTGCGCCGGTGTGCGCGGTCACTGGGGATTCGGTCCTGCTGCTCGCGCTGCCCATCGCGCACAACCTGCCGCTCGCCTGTCCCGGCGTGCAGGGCTATTTCTTCCAGGGCGGCAAGGTTGTGCTCTCACCAACGACGCGCCCGGAGGCGATGTTCGAGCTCATCCAGAAACATAAGGTGACGCATATCAAGGTCGTGCCCGCGCTGCTCGTGCGAATGATCAACGATCCTTCTCTGCCGCGTTTCGACCTTTCTTCGCTGAGGCTCATCCAGAGCGGCGGCCAGCGCATGCAGCCCGAGGTGCGTCTGCGGACCCAGGAGCTGATCCCGAGCGCGTTCGTGCAGGAAAATTTCGGCATGTCGGAAGGAATGCTCTTCTTCGTCCGGCTCGACGATCCGCAGTCGGTCAAGCTCGAGACCTGCGGCCGGCCGGTCTCGCCGGACGACGAGGTGAAGCTCGTCGACGACGACGGCCGCGAGGTGGCCGGCGGCGAGGTGGGCGAGCTCACCTGCCGCGGTCCCTACACCCTGCGCGGTTACTTCGGCGTGCCCGACTACAACGCGCGCCAGTTCACCCCGGACGGCTTCTACCGCTCGGGCGACCTGATGCGCCGGCATCCGTCGGGCAACTACGTAGTCGAGGGCAGAAAAAAGGACCTGATCAATCGCGGCGGCGAGAAGATCAGCGCCGAGGAGATCGAAAATCTGATCCTGATGCATCCGTGCGTGCAGAATGTGGCCTGCGTCCCGGTCAGCGATCCGGACCTGGGCGAGCGCATGTGCGCCTGCCTGATCCTGAAAGCCGGGAAGCGCCTCACGCTCGCGGAGCTGGTGGAATTCCTCAAGGACAAGGAGATCGCGAAATTCAAGCTGCCCGAGCGGCTTTACGTCTGCGACGACTTCCCGGTGTCCACGTTCGGCAAGGTGTCGAAGAAAACGCTGTCCGAGCTGGCTGAGAGAAATGCGCATCATTGACTTGCACTGCTATCCCGGCACGGCGGAATGGATCCGCTGCCAGGGCCCGTACGTCGAGGCGCTCGCGAAGTACTGGAAGCGCGAGTGGGTGGCGCGCACCGAGGAAGAGGTCATCAAGGACTTCACCGACTACGGCATCGAGGCGGTGCTGGTCGCGCTCGACCTCGAGACCACGATCGAGACCCCGCCGGTGACCAACGAGTACGTCCATGCCATGTGGAAGCGCCATCCTCGCCGCATCGTCCAGGCTTGGGGCGCGGTCGAGCCGGCGAAGGGCGAGGTCGCGCTGGCGCAGGCGAAGCGGGCCGCGACCGAGCTCGGCATGATCGGATTCCACTTCCACCCGATCATGCAGCACTTCGCGGTGAGCGACCGGCGCTACTACCCTCTGTTCGAGCTGATCAACGAGCTCAAGGCAGCCGTGATGATCGACGTCGGCACCACCGGGATGGGCGCCGGCATGCCGGGCGGGCACGGCGCGCTGATCAACCACGCCCATCCGAGCCACATCGACCAGCTCGCCGCCGACTTCCCGCAGATGAAGATCCTCATGGCGCATCCGGGGTGGCCGTGGGTCGAAGAAACCACCGCCGTGGCGCTGCACAAGGGCAATGTCTACTGGGAGATGTCGGGCTGGGCGCCGAAATATTTCCCCGGCAACCTCAAGATCGACATGCGCGGGCGCCTGCAGGACAAGGTCATGTTCGGCAGCGACTACCCGAGCATGCCCTACTCGCGCATCCTCAAGGAGTGGCAGGAGCTCGGCTACTCCGACGAAGTCATGGAAAAAATTTTCCACAAGAACGCCGAGCGCGTCCTCGGACTCTGAAGGAGGAACCCAAGTGGATGGCCTGACCCTGAGACAAGCGAACCAGATCATCGAAGCGGCGCTCGCCAAGGCCCGCGCGATGCAGATCAAGCCGATCGCCGTGGTGGTGCTCGACGACAGCGGCAACGTGAAGGCCGCGCAGCGCGAGGACGGCGCGAGCATGTTCCGCTTCGACGTCGCGCAGGGCAAAGCCTGGGCCGCGGTCGCCATGGGCGCCTCGAGCCGCGCGCTCGCCAAGCGGGCCAAGGACAATCCGAATTTCTTCATCACGCTCGCCGCCACCGCCCAGGGTAAATTCCTGCCGCAGACCGGCGGCGTGCTGATCAAGGACGGCTCGGGACAGATTCTCGGCGCCGCGGGCGCGAGCGGCGGCACGGGCGAGGAGGACGAGACGGCGTGCGCCCACGGCATCCAGCAGGCCGGGCTTTTCGCCGACGCTAACGGATAAGAAAACGGAAAATAGGGACAGTCCCGGACAGTCCCTATTTTCGTCTCAGCGTGACAAGCCGAACGAACTGACGTCGCCGCCGGAAAAGAAGGTGCCGATGACGTTGCCGCGCGTCACAGGGAGATCGATGCGCGACGGGTGCGATTCATCGCAGTGGAGGGTGATCCGCGCCGGGCGCGGCCGACGCAGGTGGTTGCGCGCGATGGCTTCGAGCGAGGTCTGCGCCGGCTCGTCGTCGGCGCCCTTGATGCGCAGCGCGATGCGCTCGCCGCCGCGGAAAAGCCGCGCCGTCGGCACGATCGGGATCGAGACCTCGTAGACTTTCCCCGGTTCGATAGGCTCGCGCGCCTCGTGGGCGAGCACCGGATCCCAGGCGGGCGATCCTTCGCGCAGGCGGCGCTGCGAAGCGCGCAGCCAGCCGCGCGTCAGCTTCCGCTCCTTGCCGTCCGCATCGACCGCGAGAACCGTGGCAAAAAAAAGCGTCTCGGTATCAGTCGTCGAAAAATGCAGCGTCAAGACCGCCGGGCCGAGAATCTCGGTGTTCTCCACGAGCGGCGGCGTCTGGAAGCGCGCCTCGCCGTGCTCGAAAGGCGACTCGTTGAACGACACCGTGCCGGCGCCGGGCCAGGGCTCGTGCTCGGAAAGCATGCCGTCGGCGTGCAGGTAGAAGCTCGTCCAGCGCGCCTCGCGCGGCGGCCAGTCGTCGAGCGCCTTCCACTCGCCGGTGGCGGGGATGAAGCAGCGCACCGGGGGCTCGTCCATCACGCCGGTGTCGTTGTCCTTGAGCCAGTGGTCGAACCAGCGCAGCGCCTCCTCGTGGTACTGGTACACCGGGCGGTCGAGGTAGACGGGCGGGCCGATCACCATCTTCTTCGGGCCCTTCCATTGTTCCCAGGCGCTGAACGCGCCTGGCAGGTGCAGCCCGTAGATGCCCCAGCAGCCGCCGAGATAGGCCGGAATCGTGGCGCGATCGTCGCGCGCGCTGCGTTCGCGCCAGAACGGCCCGTCGAACGGATGCAGCAGCACGTCGACGATGACGGCGTTGGTCCCGGCCTCCGGGTTCTGCAGCGCTTCGCGCAGCGGCGGCTGCGCCATGATCTCCTCGTCGCGCATCGCCTGAGCGATCGCCTGGCGGTACTTCTCCTCGCCGTGCGCCTGCTTGTAGAAGCTGCGGTACCTCGGGTTGTGCGCGCTGTTGCGCCAATGGGCGAGAAACCCGGCGGCGAGGATGCCGCCGTGGTACCAGCGGTGGCGGTAGTCGTCAGAGCCGGAGAACGGCGCGAACACCGCCTTGAGCGCCGGCGGCGACGCCGCCGCGACGAGCTTCGCGATGCGCGCGAAGTACGACACGCCGAACATGCCGACGCGGCCGCTCGACCAGCTCTGCTCGCCAAGCCAGCCGACGAGATGGCCGACGTCCTCTACCTCGAGCGGTCCGCCGAGCTGGTAAAAGCCCTCGGACTTCCCGGAGCCGCGCACATTGAATACCGCGTGCACGTATCCGCGCCGGGCAAAGAAGCTCGAGTCGCCGCTTTCCATGTAGCCGCGCATCGGCGTGAACCCGATCGGGCGCAGCGGCGGCGACTGCAGGTCCTTGTTGTAGGGATGCGCACCGAGCAGGACCGGGTAGCGCCCGGGGGTCGCGGGGCGATAGACGTTGCCGTCGAGGAGCGTCCCGTCCGGCATGCGGACCTTGACGTCTCGCTCGACGAGCACCTCATGGACGCGCGGCGAGGTCGCCCAGCGGCGGGTGAACATGGCAATCCCGGTCTCGGAAAGTGGCGCGGTATGTTAATGCCGATATTGGATTTATGATTGGGCCGATGCGCGATTACTGGCTGTGCAAGCTGTTCTACGACCTGCAGTCGCCGGCCGCGGTGGCGGAATACCGCGCCGAGCGCGACAAGGTCCTGGACCGCTACCGCATCGGCGCCGAGGTGCGCAAGGCGCTGGCCGAGAACGACGTGCCGTTCCTCGCGCAGCGCACCAACGCCTACCTGCTGCGCTACTACTTCTTCGCCACCGGCATGAAGGACGAAGAGTTCAAGCGGCGCCTGCGCCATGGCTAGCTTCGCCGGCGCTTTTGCCGCGAGCCACGGCCCGCTGCTCATCCGCGAGTGGGAAGCGGTGCCGCGCGGCGAGCAGTCGCGGCTCAAGAACGCTTTCGAGGAGCTCGGCCGGCGCCTCAAGTCGGCGAACCCCGACGCGCTGATCGTCGTCTCGCCCGACCACTGGTCGAACTTCTCCCTGGACAACTACCCCGCGGTCTGCCTTGGAGTCGGCGCGGTGAACGAGGGGCCGCCGGAGCCGTGGATGAAGGGATTCGCGCACCGCGAGATCGCCGGCCATCCGGAGCTCGCGCTGCACATCGCCGGGCAGGCGATGCGCGGCGGCTTCGAGCCCTCGGTGTCGCACCGCCTGAAGCTCGACCACGGCGCCTGCATCCCGCTGTGGCGCATGGGCCTCGACACCCTGCCGAAAATCGTTCCGATGCTCCTGAACAGCATCGAGCCGCCGATGCCGTCTCTGCGGCGTTGCTTCGACTGGGGTCGGCTGCTTCGTCAATCAATAGAGAGTTACCCCGAGCCGATTCGTGTAGCGATTCTCGGCACCGGCGGCCTGTCGCACTCGATCGGCGAGCCGACGATGGGCGCCATCTACGAAGACTTCGATCACGAGACCATTCGCCGGTTCTCGTCCTCCGAAGATTCGCTGCTCTCTTACCTCGAAGACGAGCTGCCGCGCCGCGGCAACGGCTCGGAGGAGGTGCGCAACTGGCTCGTCGCGCACGGCGCCGCGGGCGGCCGCGGCTTCGAGCTGGTGGACTACCTTCCCGTGCCGACCGTCATCGTCGGCTGCGGCTTCGCCTCCTGGAGGGCGAGCTGACATGAGACTTCGGGCGGTCGAGCTCAACGTCACCGACCTCTCCAAAGGAGCGGAGTTTCTCGAACGGGTGTGGGGACTCTTCGACGCCGGCAGCCGCGGCAGGACGCGCTATTTTCGCGCTACCGCGGATCACCCCTACGTGCTTTCTCTCACCGAGGCGCAGGCGCCCTCGGTCGAAGCGATCACGTTCGGCGGAAACGCTTCTGAAATCTCAAAAATTGGTGGGGAAAAGATCCAGGAGTTCGACTCTCCGGGCGGCGGGTCGGGCGTGATCGTCGATGGTCCCGAAGGCCAGCGCTACCGCTTCGTCACCGATTCGAAGGCGGACACGAAGCAAGTCGAAGGCAACCGGCCGATCCAGCTTTCGCACGTGGTGCTGAACACGCGCGGCTGGGAGGCCTGCGAGCGCTTCGCGGTCGAGAAGCTCGGCTTCCGCGTGTCCGACCGCACGCGCATGATGCGGTTCCTGCGCTGCAACCGCACGCACCATTCCGTCGCCTACGTAAATTCGGACATTTCCTCGCTCAACCACATCGCCTTCGAGATGCGCGATCTCGACGCTGTCATGAACGGCATCGGCCGGCTGCGCGAGGCGGGCTACGCGTGCACCTGGGGCCCGGGACGGCACGGCCCCGGCCACAACGTATTCGGCTACTTCGTCGCGCCGTTCGGTCCGGTGGTCGAGTACACCGCCGAAGTGGAAGAGGTCGGCGACGACTACCAAGTGGGCGGCCCGGAAGACTGGAAGTGGCCTCCGGGGCGCAGCGACCACTGGGGCATCTCCACGCGCGACAACGCGCGCATGCACGCGGCCGAACGCAGCGTGCCGTGGGCCTAGAAATCGGGGTCAGACCCCGATTCTTCTTTTTTGGGGTCTGACCCCGATTTCAGAATCCGTGCTGGACCTCTTCGAGGTGACCCAAGGCCTCGTCGAGATCCCTGAAGAGCGGCTGCAAAACTTCCGCCCCGGCCGGCTGCGAGCGCGCAATACAATCCCGGAGCAGGCTCGTCACGCTGTCGCGGGTCTCGAGGAGCGGGTGCTTCAGCCGCAGCCACGCGACCACCTTGCCCTCGACCTCCTGCATGGTGACGTCGCCGAGCCCGGGACAGCAGGAACAGCCGGTGGCGTGACGTTCCGCGATGAGCGTCCAGCGGCCTAGGAGCTTCGCCGCCTCGATGGCGAGATGAACCGAATCCGAGGATTGCATGAAGATCGACATTTTCAACCATGTGATGCCGCAGGCGTATCTCGAGCTGGTGAAGCAGCACTCGAAGGAGCTCGGGATGGTGAAGCGCATGTCGAACCTGCGCATGCTCTGGGACATCGAGCACCGGGTGGAGATGCTGCGCACCAAGTTCCCCGACGTGCGGCAGGTGCTGACGCTCGGGCTGCCCTCGCCTGAGCTCCTCGGCGGACCGGACAAGTCGCCCGAGTTCGCCCGCGTCGCGAACGACGGCATGGCGCAGATGTGCCTCAAGTGGCCGCGCCAGTTCCCCGCCTTCGTCGCCTCGCTGCCGATGAACAACATCCCCGAGGCGCTGAAGGAGATGGACCGCGCCATCGACCGGCTCGGCGCGAAGGGCGTGCAGATCGTCACCAGCGTCGCCGGGCGGCCGCTCGACGACCCGGAGTTCTTCCCGGTGTTCCAGCGCATGGCGAACCACCACGACCGGCCGATCTGGATGCACCCGGCGCGGCCGGCGAACCGCCCCGACTATCCAGGGGAGCCGAAGTCCAAGTACGAGATCTGGCAGGTGCTCGGCTGGCCCTTCGAGACCAGCGTCGCCATGGCGCGGATGGTCTTCTCGGGGCTGCTGCAGAAGCTGCCGAAGCTTCGCATCATCACGCACCACTGCGGCGGCATGATCCCGTACTTCGCCGGCCGCGCCGAAACGCTCTGGGCGCAGCTTGGTTCTCGCTCTTCGGACACTGACGAAGCGGACGTATTAAAGCAGCTTGGGAAACCCCCCATCGAATACTTCAAGATGTTCTACGGCGACACGGTGCTCGGCGGTGCAGCCGCGCCGCTCGCGTGCGGCATCGCGTTCTTCGGCCCCGACCACGTCGTGTTCGCGAGCGACTGCCCGTTCGATCCCGAGGGCGGGCCAATGTTCATACGGGAAGGCATCCGTTCGGTGGAGGACCTCAAGCTTTCCGAAGGGGATAAACGCAAGATTTACTTCGGCAATGCGATGAAGCTCCTGCGCATGGAATGATCGATCCGTTCTCCACCGCCACGGAGATCGCCGCGGCAATCCGGCTGCGCCGCGTGTCGGCGCTCGAACTCGTCGAGATGGTTCTCGACCGGATCCGGAAATACAACCCCATGCTCAACGCGGTCTGCACGCTCGACGAGGCCGGCGCGCGGGCTCGCGCGCGGCAGGCGGACGCCGCACTCGCGCGCGGCGAGCTGTGGGGGCCGCTGCACGGCGTGCCGATGACGATCAAGGACGCGCTCGAGACGGCGGGCGTGCGCACCACCGGCGGCTATCCGCCGCTCTCGAACCATGTGCCGAGGAAGGACGCGACCGCGGTCGCGCGATTGAAGGCCGCGGGCGCGGTGCTGATCGGCAAGACCAACGTCCCGCCGCTCTCGGCCGATGGGCGCGCGGACAACCCGATCTTCGGCCGCACCAACAACCCGTGGAACCTCGAGTGCACGCCAGGCGGCTCCACCGGCGGCGGCGCCGCCGCGGTCGCGGCGGGCCTCTCGGCGTTCGACGTCGGCAGCGACCTCGCCGCGTCGGTGCGCGTGCCCGCGCACTGGTGCGGGCTCTTCGGGCTCAAGCCGAGCGAAGGGCGCGTGCCGAACACCGGCCACATTCCCGAGGTGCCGGGAACGCCGCACGCCCTGCGTCACATGAACACGCTGGGGCCGCTCGCGCGCTCGGTCGAAGACCTCGCCGCGATCCTGAAGGTCATCGCCGGCCCCGACGACCGCGACTGGGAAACTGCGCCGGCGCCGCTGGAGGATGTGCCCGAGCGGCCTCTCTCTTCCTATCGATTCTGCTGGACGACCCGGTTCGGCAGCGAAACACCTTCGCGCGAAACCGCGCAAGCAATAACTGGAATGACCGCCAAGCTGGCCAGCCTCGGGGCAGGGATGAAAGAGCGAACCCCGGTCGGGTTCAGCTTCGAAGACGCTTGGGAAACCTGGGGCGAGGTCGTGATCGCCGAGCGTGTGGTGACCCAAGGCGACGCGGCGCGCGAGCGGGTCGAGAAGCTGCATGCGTCGCTCGGCGACCTGCCGGTGGCGCGCGGCGCGGCGAGAGGTGCGCGTGCGAGCGTCGCCGACTACATGGCCGCGCTCACCCGGCGCGACAGGCTGATCACTGCGCTGGAGGCGTTCTTTGCCGATTGCGACGCTTGGCTTTGCCCGGTCGCGTACGGACCGGCGATCGGCCACGTTCCGTTTGGCGCGCCCATCGAAGTCGACGAGCGCAAGGTGCCCTACTTCCTCGCTACGACCGCGTTCACCTGCCCGTTCAACCTGACCGGGCACCCGGCGGTGGTGCTCCCGCTCGCGATCACGAAGGAAGCGCTGCCGATCGGCGTTCAGGTGCTCGGGAAGCGCTGGAGCGAGCCTGCGCTGCTTGCGATGGCGAAGCAGCTCTCGCTCGTCACCGGACCGTTTCGGCCGCCGCCCGCCTTTATTTCCTGAGGTCTTTGAGCTCCTTGAGGTCCTTGAGCTCGTTCACCCAGGGTCGTACGATGCTCACATCCTCCCGGATCTCTTCGGTCCTGACGTCCCGCGTGATTGTCGTTTCGCGCGCGGGCAAGAAATAGGCCACGAGCGCGGCGAGCACCGCGCCGATGATCAGCCCGACGATGAAGGGCGAGCGCACGCCTTGCGACAGCAAGGCATGTGCCGGATGGATCAGCTCAGGCCGCTGACCGGGATGGCGGCGCCGTGGATGGCGCGGGCGGCGTCCGAGGCCAGGAACACGATCACCGCGGCGAGGTCCTGCGGCGCGACCCACTTGCGCGGGTCGGCGTTGGGCATCGCCGCCCGGTTCTCGGGCGTGTCGATGATCGTCGGCAGCACGCAGTTCACGTTGACGTTCTTCTCGCGCAGCTCGGCTGCCATGGTCTCCGTCAGCCGGATCACCGCGCTTTTCGAGGCGATGTAGGGACCCATGTTCGCGGCCCCGCGCTGCGCGGCAAAGGCGCCGATGTTGACGATCTTGCCGCCGCCGCCCTTCAGCATGGCCGGCACCGCGGCGCGGGAGGTATTGACGACGCTGCGCGCGTTCAAGCCGAACAGGAAATCCCAGTCCGCGTCCTTCGTCTCGTGCACCGGCGAGCCCATGCGGAAGCCGCCGGCGATGTTGCACAGGACGTCGATGCGGCCGAAGCGCTCCAGCGCCTGTCCGACGGCGGCATCGACGCTGTTGGCTTTCATGAGGTCCACTTCCAGAAATACCTGACGGGGGCCGTCCTGCAGGTCGGCGCGCCTTACATCCATGAGTACAAGGCTTGCACCGAGTTCGGCAAACGCCTTGGCTACGGCCCGGCCGAGATTCCCGGACGCGCCGGTAATGACTACGGTGCGGTCAGTGAACGGCATTGCGCCTCCTCGCATGGTAGGCGCCGCTGCCGCGCTGGAGCACGCGGTCCTGCGGCAGGATCTGGCCGGGCCCGAGCTCCGGCTGGCCGCGAATTGCGGCGTAGATCGGCGCGAAATCGATGCGCGCGAGCTCGAGCAGCTCGTCGACGCCGCGGATCACGAAATAGGTCTCCTGGAAGTCGTCGATGCGGTAGCGCGTGCGCATCACCCGGGCGAGCTCGAAGCCGACGCGGTTAGGCGAGCCATCCTCGAGCGCGAACACGCTCTCGGTGTACGACGATGCGATGCCCGAGCCGTAGATGCGCACGCCCTCGCGGCTCTCGACCAGCCCGAACTCGACCGTGTACCAATAGACGCGCGCGAGGTTGGGTAGCACGCCGAGCTTCTGCGCGCGCAGGCCGCCCTTGCCGTAGGCCTGGATGTAGTCCGCCATCACCGGATGCATCAGCATCGGCACGTGCCCGAAGACATCGTGGAACACGTCGGGCTCCTCGATGTAGTCGAGCTGGTCGCTCTTGCGGATGAACTGGCCGGCGGGGAAGCGGCGGTTGGCGAGATGCTCGAAGAACACTTCGTCGGGAACGAGGCCCGGCACCGCGACGACCTGCCAGCCGGTGCGCTTGCCGAGCACGTCGGAGAGCCGCCTGAAATCGGGAATCGCATCGGGGCCGATCGGCAGCCGCTTCATGCCGTCGACGAACTCGTCGCACGCGCGCCCGGGCAGGAGCTTCGTCTGGCGCTCGAACAGCGCGCGCCAGACCGCGTGCTCGGCGCCGGTGTACTTCTGCCATGCCTGGTCGATCGTCCAGTCCGGGCGCTCCGGGCGAACGCCCGCGGCCGCGCCATGCTTCACCCCTTGAACCTCGCGTAGGCGGCGTCGATGAAGCGCGCGAGGTCAAGGTCCTTCTGCGTCACGCCGCCGGCGTCGTGCGTGCTGAGCGTGACGCGCACCTTGTTGTAGACGTTGCTCCACTCGGGATGGTGATCGGCCTTCTCGGCGGCGAGCGCCACCTGGGTCATGAAGGCAAAGGCGCCGTTGAAGTCCTTGAACACGAATTCGCGCTGGATGGCGTCGCGGCCCGGATCCCTCGACCAATTTGCCGGAGCAGGAAGTTTCGTCGTCATGGCGTCTTGAGGACTCCTCTGCGCATTTGATCCAGCTCTATGGACTCGAACAGCGCCTTGAAGTTGCCCTCGCCGAAGCCTTCGTCGCCCTTGCGCTGGATGAACTCGAAGAAGATCGGCCCGAGCTGGTTCTCGCTGAAGATCTGCAGCAGGAGCTCTCCGGGCCTGCCGTCGATCAGGATGCGGCGCTCCCGGAGCGCCGCGACGTTCTCGCCGTGGCCCGGAATGCGCTTCTCGATGAGCTCGTAGTAGGTGTCCGGCGTGTCGAGGAGCTTCACCCCGCTCGCGCGCAGCGCGTCGACCGTCGCGACGAGGTCGCGCGCGCCCATGGCGATGTGCTGGATGCCCTCGCCATGGTAGGTGTCGAGATACTCGCTGATCTGGCCGGGCTTCTCGTTGCCTTCCTCGTTGATCGGGATGCGCAGCCGGCCGCAAGGACTGGTGAGCGCCCGGCTCTTGACGCCGGTCATCTGTCCCTCGATGTCGAAGTAGCGGATCTCGCGGAAGTTGAAGATGCGCTGGTAGAACTCGACCCACTCCTTCATGCGCCCTCGGTGCACGTTGTGCGTGAGGTGGTCGATGTAGCGCAGGCCGTGGCCGACCGGATCGAGCGTGGCGCCCTCGAGCGGCTCGAAATCGACGTCGTAGAAGCCGATGTTCCCGATGTCGCCCGGCCGCGCGCCATTCTTGCCACGCCAGCGGTCGACGAAGTAGATGAGCGAGTCGCCCACGCCCTTGATCGCCGGGATGTTGAGCTCACCCGGCCCCGCGTGGTTGGCGAAGCCCCATGCGCCCAGGCTCGTCGCCCGCCGGTACGCGCTCGCCGCGTCCTGCACGCGGAACGCGATGGCGCAGACGCTCGGGCCGTGCAGGCGAGCGAAGCGCTGCGCGAAGGACTCGGGGTCGGCGTTGAGGATGAAGTTGATCTCGCCCTGCCGGTAGAGGGTGACTTCCTTGTGGCGGTGCCGCGCGATCGCCCTGAAGCCCATGCGCTCGAACACCCCGGCCATCGCCGCCGGATCGGGCGCGGCGTACTCGATGAACTCGAAGCCCTCCGTGCCCATGGGGTTTTCCCAGGGAGTGAACTTCATGGCGCCGGCAACTCCATGCCCCTATTTTGCGCTCATTCCACGACCGGCAGGATGAGCTGGGAGGGATAGCGAGCGCTGTGGTGAAGGGTGTCCTGGCCGATCTTGTTCGGCTGGTAGTAGTGCGTCCACAGGACGTCGGTGATCGGCGAATCGCCGTTCACGATCTCGAGGCGGATGCGGCTGCCCTGGCTGAAGCGGTAGGCGTTGGGTTCGATGCTTATATCGAACTTGTAGACCTCGCCGGGCTTGAGCGGCTCCGGGCTGGTGTGCGTGTGATAAGGCTCCATCTCGGTGCTGCGCGCCGGGTCGAGCGCGCGATGCGACGCGCGCAGCCAGCCCTTGGTGACGAGTTGCGAGGAGGGATTGAGCCCCTTCGCACGGTCTTCCGCCGGCTGAGGGTACTGCTCGGCGAGCTTGATCACGAAGTCCGTGTCCTTCGCCGTCGACGAAGCGTAGAGCACGAGCTTGATCGGCCCTGCGATCTCGAGGTCCTTTTCGAGGGGCGCGGTGGTGAACGTCAGCACGCGCCGAACGAGATCGAAACCGCTCGCCGGACCACCCGGGCCGAAGCCGACCACGCCGCTCGCCCAGCCGGGATTGGGATAGGAATAGCTCGTTTCCCCCTGCCCCTGCGCCCCTTCAGGGGCGAGCATTCCATCGTTCAAGGAAGTGACGCTGCCCGTCCCGTTTGCATTCAGGTGGAAGGCCTTGTATTTCACACCGGCAGGCGGCCAGGTATCGGCGGTCCTGAACACGTTGGCGCCGCGGACGAAGTACTCGACCGGCGGACGCTTCTCCCACTCGGTGTCCTTCCCTTTCAGAAAGCGCTCATAGAACGGCAGCAGCACCTTCTCGTGCAGCTCGACGCCGTTGAACTCGGCGTTCGCCGCCCAGGCGTTGATCGGCCCGCGCATCTGCAGCTTTCGCGGACCGCTCGCGCGGCGGAAGCCTTCGATGTTGCCGCGCGTATGCAGATCGACCTTGCCCCAGATCCCCACCGAGTAGAGCGGCACGCTGATCTCGTGCAGGCGCTCCCAGGCGCAGCGCGCGCGCCAGAACTCGTCGTAGGTCGGATGCGCGGTGATCATCGCGTCCAAGTCGGTTTCCTGCACGCGCGGCGCGGCGCCGTTCGCCGGAAAGCGGTTAATGATCCGGTTCTGGTTCCACCAGTAGCCCGGAATGAACTGGCCGGGAATGCCGCCGGTGTAGCAGGTGGCGCGGTAAGGATCGTTGAACCCGTCGTACGCGCCGAGACACGCGAGCGCCGGCGGCTTCATGATGCCCATCCACCATTGCAACATGCAGAAATACGACTGGCCGATCCCGCCGACCTTGCCGTTCGACCACGGCTGCTTTGCGATCCACTCGATCACGTCGTAAAGGTCGCGCTGCTCGTTGGGGCCGAGAAACTCGAACTGGCCGCCCGACTTGCCGGAGCCGCGAATGTCCATGTGGACGTACGCATAGCCGTGCTTGACGTAGAACTCGATCGGCCCGGTCTCGCGCCAGAGAAACTGCGGTCCCGCGGGCAGCGCGTTGTTGTCGTAGCGGTAGGGCGAGGCGGCGAGGAGCGCCGGAAAACGTCCGCTCCCCGTGGACTGAGAATCGGGCGCGTAGATCGCGACGCCGATCTGGGTCCCGTCCCGCACCGTGATCGATGCTTCCTTCATCATCCTTGATTCCTCGCTGCGGCGATCGCTTGCCAAACGCGACTCGGAGAGAACGGAAAATCCAGATGCCGGATACCGAGCGGGCGAAGCGCATTCATAACCGCGTTCGCTACGGCGGGGATGGCGCCGGTGGTGCCCGCTTCGCCCGTGCCTTTGACGCCGAGCGGATTGGTGGGCGACGCGACCGAATGGTCGCAGAGCTTCACTTCGCCCAGGATGTCCGCGCGAGGCATGGCGTAATCCATGAACGAGCCGGTGAGTAGCTGCCCGCCGGCATCGTAGACGACGTGCTCGGCGAGCGCCTGGCCGATGCCTTGCACGATGCCGCCATGGAGCTGGCCCTCGACGAGGGTGTGGTTCATCACGCGGCCGCAATCGTCGACCGCGGTGTAGCTCGCGATGTCCACTACGCCGGTGTCCGGATCGATCTCCACTTCGCACACGTGCGCCCCGCCGGGAAACGCGATCGGCGTCGGGATGCCGCCTTGCGTGTCCAACGCAGCGCCGTAACGCCTTGCGATTTCAACGAAGGGAATCGAGACATCGGTCCCTTTGACGCGGTATTTGCCGGCTGAAAACTCCAGGTCCGCCTTCGCCACCTCGAGCTCCTTCGCGGCAAAGTCGAGCCCTTTCCTAACCACGTCCTGCGCCGTCGCGTAGAGGGCGGCGCCGTGCGACATCAGCGAGCGCGAGCCCACGGTGCCGCCGCCGATCAAGGGTGGTCCGGCCGGATCGCTTGCCCGCAGTTCGACGTTTTCAGGAGGCAGGCCGAGCACCTGCGAGACGATGAGCGGGAATACCGTCTCGTGCGCCTGACCCGAAGGACCCGACAGCACATAGAGCGTGGCGTTGCCCGATTCGCCGAACTTGATCGCCGCCTGCTCCTGCGGCGCCGCGCCGCCGCCGCTCGGCTCGATGAACATCGCGCAGCCGATCCCTCGCAGCAGGCCTTTCCTCCGTGAAGCTTCGCGACGTTCTTTGAATCCTTTGTAATTCGAATGCTCGATTGCGAGCGCGAGCTGGCCTGGCGGGTCGCCGCTGTCGTAGGTCGACCCCACCGGCGTGCGGTAGGGGAACGCCTCCCTCGGGATCAGGTTGCGCCTGCGCAGCTCGACCGGGTCGACGCCCAGCTCCCGTGCAGCCTCGTCGACGAGGCGCTCGACCAGGTACGACACGCCCGGCCGGCCGGCGCCGCGGTACGCGGTGACCGAGGTGGTGTTGGTGAGCACGAGCCGGTGGCGGCCGAAGAGCGCGGGAATGCGGTAGGCGTTGATCGCGTGCGTCGAGGGGTTGACCGCGTTGATGATCGGGCCCGCCTGCGAGAGGTACGCCCCCATGTTGCAGATCCAGTGCACGCGCAGCGCGACGAAGCGGCCGTCGCGGTCCAGTCCGAGCTCGCCCGAAAGGTCGATCGCGCGCCCGTGGTGGTCGCTCACGATGGTCTCGAAGCGCGACCCGACCCACTTGACCGGCCTGCCGAGCGCCTTCGCCGCGTGCATCAGCGCGATGTATTCCGGATAGGCCTGCGACCGGATGCCGAAGCCGCCGCCGACGTCGCGCGCGTGGAGCCGGATCCGATCGGCCGGCACGCCGGTAATGGCGACGAAGTTGGGCATCATCATCGAGAGCCCCTGGGAGCTCGCGAAGACGTCGTAGCTGTCGCTCGCCGCGTCGTAGGCGGCCACGCACGCCTTGGGCTCCATCGGCGTGCCCGAAACGCGCGTCGACTCGAGTGCAACGCGCGTCAGGTGCGCGGCTCCGGCCAGTGCTTCGGCGGCGCGCTTCTCGTCGCCGTACTCGAAGGTCGCGGCGAGATTCTCGGCCACGTCCTCGTGCAGGAGCTGCGCACCCGCCGCGAGCGCTTTGGCGGCGTCCACCACTGCCGGCAGGTCCTCGAATTCGATCTCGATCTTCTCGGCCGCGTCCTGCGCCTCGGCGGGCGAGCGCGCCACGACCAGGGCAATCTCCTGCCCGACGTGGCGCACGCGCTCGAGCGCCAGAATGTCGCGGCGCGGCACCTTGATCGGGTACTTCACCATCGGCGGCGGAGTCTTGTAGTGCTTCACGTCCTCGCCGGTGAAGACTGCCTCTACCCCTCGGCTGGACCGCGCCGCGGCGATGTTGATGGTTTTGATCAATGCATGAGCTCGGTCGGAGCGAAGGAAGACCCCATGGAGCTGCCCGGGAAGGCTCCAGTCCGCGGTGTAGCGGCCCTGGCCCGTGAGGAGCCGGTCGTCCTCGCGCCGGCCGGTGAAACGCTCTACCGCCATACCTGTGCGGCGACCTGGACCACGAGCTCGAGCTTTCTCCACTGCTCGTCCTCGGTGAGCAGGTTGCCGTGACGGGTGCTCGAGAAGCCGCACTGCGGTGACAGGCACAGGTCCTGGAGCGGGATGTATTTGCTCGCCTCGTCAATTCGACGTTGGAGATCCTCGGGCCTTTCCATGGCTCCTGATTTGGTGGTAACTAGACCCAGAACGACCCGCTTGCCGCGAGGCACGAAGCCAAGTGGCTCGAAGCCGCCCGCGCGCGCGCTGTCGAACTCCATGAAGAAGCCGTCCACGTCGATCGAGAACATCGCCTCGGCGACCGGCGCGTAGCCGCCTTCGGCGACCCAGGCGCTCCTGAAGTTGCCGCGGCAGGTGTGCAGGGTGATCGTCATGCCGTCGGGGCGGCCTTCGAGCGCGCGGTTGATGGTCTGCGCGTAGATGCGCGGCAGCGCCTGCGGGTCGTCGCCGTTGCGCACGCAGTTGTCGCGGATTTTCGGGTCGCACAGGTAGGCGAAGGCGACGTCGTCGAGCTGCAGGTATTTGCATCCGGCACCCGCGAACGCCGCAATCGCTTCGCGATACGCCGCCGCCGCATCGTGCCAGAAGGCTTCCATGTCGGGATAGGCACGGCGGGAAATACCGGCGCGTCCGCCGCGAAGGTGCAGCATGGAGGGCGACGGAATCGTGAACTTCGCGGTTTCCGACGTCGCCCGCTTGAGGTACAGGAAGTCGCCGAGCATGATCGGTTTCCGATAGCGCAGACGTCCCGTGACCACCGGGATCGGCGGCTGCTCCTCGGTGCCGCCAAATTTCGGTCCCGGATTCTGGCTTTCGCGCAGCGTCACGCCTTCGAGCTGGGCGAGGAAGTCGAGGTGCCACCAGTCGCGGCTGAATTCGCCGTCGGTGATGCCATGAAGGCCGATCGCTGCCTGCCTTGCCACAATGGCGCGGATGGCGTCCTGCTGAAACGACACGTCCTTCTTCTTGCGCGCTTCGGCGAGCCCGGCGGGGCGCAGCAGGCTTCCGACGTGATCGGCACGGAATGGGGGTTTCATCAAAAACTTCAGTCGGCCTTGGCGCCCGATTCCTTGACCGCCTTGCTCCACTTCTCGATCTCGTTGCGCAGGAACTCGGCGAACTCGCCGGAGGTATTGGTCTTCCACGCGAGGCCGAGCTGTGCCAGGCGCTCGGTCACATCGGGCGCGAGGAGCGCGCGGCTGATCTCGGAGTTGAGGCGGTTCACGAGGTCCTGCGGCATGCCCGCCGGAACGAAGAAACCGGTCCAGGTAAGGTCGTCGAACCCGGAGAGGCCCTGCTCGTTCAGCGTCGGCACTTCGGGCAGCGCCGGCGAGCGCTGCGCGCTCGTGACCGCGATGGCGCGCACCTTGCCGCCTTTCACCTGCGGCACCGCCGGCGGCATCGAGGTGCAGGAGATCTGCGTGTGCCCCGCGACGGCCGCGCCCACGGCCTGCGCGGGCTGAAAGGGAACGTGCGTGATGTCGATCTTCGCCTGCTGCTTGATGCGCTCCATGGAAAGGTGCGTGGTGGTGCCGATTCCCGAAGACGCGTACGAGAGCTGCTCTTTGCGCGCGAGCTCGATCAGCTCCTTGAGGCTCGTGGCCGGCACCGAAGGGTTCACCGTGATGATGTTGGGCGTGCTCGGCCCGAGGATCACCGGCACGAAGTCCTGCACCGGGTCGTAGCCGGCGTTGGGGTACAGCGTGGGATTGACGGCGTAGGCGACGCTCGTGACGAAGATCGTGTAGCCGTCTGGCGCCGCGCGCTTCACGTGCTGCGCGGCGACGTTGCCCGCGGCGCCCGGACGGTTGTCGACGAGGACCGACTGGCCGAGCGCATCGGCGAGCTTCGGCGCCACGAGGCGCGCGACGAGATCCGTGGTGCTCGCCGGCGCGAATCCGACCACGATGTGAATCGGCCTCTGCTTCGGCCAATCCTGCGCGGCCGCGCCGGACGAGAGCGCGGCGGCGAACAGCAACGCGATGAACCGCATGACGGACTCCTCGGGCCGGATGCTACCATCGAGCGTGAAGATTCTTTTCACCTCCCAGACCGAGAAGGCCGAGGTCTGGCTGCCGCTCCTGCGGCACGCGCTGCCGCAGGACGAGCTGGTCGCGGCGCCCGACAAGTCGGTGGAGATCGCGCTCGTCGCGACGCCGCCCGCCGGGACGTTCCAGAAGCTCGGCCGGCCGCGCCTGATCCAGTCGCTGTGGATGGGCGTGGAAAAGCTGCTCGCTGACCCGATGTATCCGCGCGGCGTGCCGCTCGCCCGCCTGGTCGATCCCGGCATGGTGGCGGCGATGTCGGAGACCGTGATCGCCCACGTGCTCGACTGGCATCGCCACCTCTACCGCTATCGGCTGCAGCAGCGTGCAAAACGATGGCACCGGATGGAGCAGCGCATGGCCTGCGACCGCACCGTGGGCCTGCTCGGCCTCGGCGAGCTCGGCAGCGACGCGGCGCGCAAGCTCCTCGCTCTCGGCTTCAACGTCGCGGGCTGGAGCCGGCGGCCGAAGCACCTGCCGGGGGTGAGGTCCTTCACCGACCTGACCGCCATGCTTCGCATTACCGACGCGCTGATTTGCCTGCTCCCGCTCACGCGCGAGACCACGGGGATCCTCAACGCGCGCACCTTCGCCCTGATGCGGCGCGACGGCTGCGTCGTCAACGTGGCGCGCGGCGGCCATCTCGTCGCGCACGACCTGATCGGCGCGCTCGACAACGGCTGGCTCGCGCATGCCTACCTCGACGTGTTCGAGCCCGAGCCGCTGCCCGAGCGCGACCCGCTCTGGAACCATCCCGGCATCACGATTACGCCGCACTCCGCGGCGCTCACCGAGCCGCGCACGGCGATTCCGAGGATCGTCGAGAACATCGAGCGCGTGCGGCGTGGCGAGACGCCGGTGAACCTGGTGGATTTTCAGGCGGGCTACTAAAAAATCGGAAGCTCCCCCAGGCACGCCCAGTGCTACATCCAGACATGAGGGTCGCGAGCCTGCGCTGCCGCTTCACGGCCGAGCGTGTCCGGGAAATCCCGGACGTGCAGGGCGTTTTCACCCTCTGGGACGGCAAGGAATGCGTCTACGTGTCGCACACGCCCTGGAACCGCTCGCTGCAGCAATGCCTCATGGAACATCTCGCGCTCAACGACGCGGGCGCGATCCACGTCTCGCACTTCGCCTGGGAAACCACTTCGACGCCGAAGGGGCGCGAGGACGAGCTGCTGCGCCAGAAAACCGAAAGGCAGGGCCGGCTGCCGCGCTACAACCTTCCGGGCAGCCCGCTCGAGCCGACCCGCAGCTCGATCACCGATCTGCGCGCGCCCGGCTAATAGTCGAGCCGCGGATACCAGTCGCTGCCGCGGCCGCGGGGCGTGAGGTCGAGCACGTTCCAGAGCGGCCACAACAGGTCGACGTGGCGGGCATTCTGGCCGGGGTCCTCCGGCGCATCGAGGAGCTCCGAGCCCCAGGTGTGCCGGACGCGGTCGGTCCTGCGGAACACGTTCATCATCGGCCACTGCCGGCCCTCGGCGTCTTCGCCGTGGTAGTCGCGGTTGTACGAATTGCCCGCCGACGAGAGGAAGCGCAGGCTCTTCCAGCCGCGGCCGCGGGCGAAGGCGAGGATGCGCTCGAGCGGCGAGCTGGCGATGACCACGAGATCGGCGCGCTGCGCGATGTGCACGGCGTTGCCTTGCAGCCCGTCGATGATCGAGGTGCACATCGGGCAGGGCTGGTCCATCTTGGGCCCGTACATGAAGCTGTAGGCGACGAGCGTGTCGCCCTTCGCGAAGAGCTGGGACAGCCTGACCTTGCCTTCGACGCCGTCGAAGACGTAGTCCTCGGGCACCTCGCCGCCCGGCGGCAGCTCGCGGCGCTGCGCCGCCACGCTTTCGATCTTGCGCCTGAGGTCGAGCTCGCTCTGCAGAAGCCGGTCGCGCGCCGCGCGATAGTCGGAAGTTTCGTTGGGGAAGTTCATCAGGCCTCCAGTCGCGGCGTAGGATAGGCGCATGAAGCCGCCCTTTTACGCCGACCACGTCGGCAGTCTACTGCGCCCCCCCGAGCTCGTGGCCGCTCGCAAAGCAAAGAGCGCCAACCTCCGGGAGGTCGAGGACCGCGCGATCCGCGCCGCGGTCGCGAAACAGGAGGCCGTCGGCCTGCAGTCCGTGACCGACGGCGAGTTCCGGCGCGACTACTGGCATCTCGACTTCATGCGCGAGCTCGACGGCGTGACGCTCAAGGCCGCGGTCGGCATGACTTTCGCCGCCGAGGACGTGCCGCCGATGGCGACCGTGACCGGAAAGCTCGCCTGCACCAGGCCGATCATGGTCGAGCACTTCAGGTTCCTGAAAGATTCGACCCGGCAGACGGCCAAGTTCTGCATGCCCTCGCCGGGGTCGCTGCACTTCCGCGGCGGGCGCAACGCGATCTCGCGCGAGGTCTATCCCGACCTCGCCGAATTCTGGGTCGACGCCGCCGCGGCGTGGCGCCAGGCGATCCGCCAGCTCGGCGAGGCCGGATGCACCTACCTCCAGCTGGACGACGTCGGCTTCTCCTACCTTTGCGACGCGAAGGTGCGCGAGAACTTTCGCGCCAACGGCGACGATCCGGCCGGACTGCAATTCACCTACGCGCAGGCGATCAACCGCGCGCTGGAGGGGCGGCCGAAAGGCATGAGCGTGACGATGCACACCTGCCGCGGCAACTTCCGCAGCACCTGGTTCGCCGCGGGCGGCTACCAGGAAGAAGTGCTCGAGGGCATGTTCTCGGCCAACGTCGACGGCTTCTTCATGGAATACGACAGCGAGCGCGCCGGCGGCTTCGAGCCGCTGCGCAAGCTGCCGCGCGGCAAGAACGTCGTGCTCGGGCTCGTCACCACCAAATCGGGGATTTTGGAAAAAAAGGAGGAACTCAAGCGCCGCATTGAGGAAGCCACGAAATACGTCCCGCTCGAGAACCTGCGCCTTTCGCCGCAGTGCGGCTTTTCGAGCACCCACCACGGCAACAAGCTGAGCGAGGACGAGCAGTGGCGCAAGCTCGAGCGCGTCGTCGAAGTGGCGCGCGACGTGTGGGGCTAGCGCGCGAGCTTCCAGCCCACCGAGTAGAAGACGGCCAGCAGCCCGAATATGGAGACCGCGGAGACTCCGGCCGCGCGTAGCGCCAGCCGGGCAGGCTCCGCTTCGAACGCGCGCAAAACGATGAAGAATGCGCCCGCCGGCAGGACGATCATCGCCGCGACGACGGCATGGCGAAGACGCTCATCGAGCGCGACGAGGGCGGACGCGGGCGGCGTGGCACGCAGCTTGCGCCAGATCCAGGTGCCGAGGAAGGCCGCGCCAAGCAGCGTGCTCCCGTGTTGCAAGACCTGGTGCAGGTAGATCCCGCGCCCCACCGGCGTGTCGAGGATCGGAAAGGATCCGGCATGCGTCAGGGCGTCCCAGGCGAGGTGCGTCGCGATGCCGGCGAAGAGTGAAAGCAGCACCCAGGGCCAGGGCGCCCGGGGCAATCCGGTCGGGGTCCAGGCGGCGAGGCGTCCCGCGAGCCAGCGCGGCGCAAGGGCGATCAGCGGCTGCTTGAAGATGAGGTGGAACGCGGCGTAGGCAAGGAGCCCGGCCAGAGCGCACAACAAGGGCGCGCCGGGCATCTCGTGGGTCTGCTCGCGCTCGAGCAGCGGCACGAAATACCACACGTCGGGAATCATGGCGCCGATCGCGAGCGCCGAAGGCACGGCCCTCGCACCCAGCAGCTTCGCCACCGGCACCACGGCGGCGGGATGGGCGAACGCGTACGGCAGGCGCGCTACTCGGGAAGGAAGAACCGCAATCCGTAGCCGGCCGCCGCGCGCGAGCGCCACGCACGCAGGCGCGCGCCGCCCAGATAGCCGGCAAAGCCGGCGTCGGCGAAGCCCGAGCGCCGCGCGGCCGCGATCGACGGCTCGTTATGCGACTCGACGCACAGCACGGCATGGGTGCGTCCCTGCTTGAGGAACAGCGCGTCGGCGAAGCGGTACATGGCCGCCGCGATGCCGCGGCCGCGGAACGCCGGCCGCACGTAGCTCTTGTACGTGTACACGACGTGGTCCGGAAACTCGAGCCACGCGCCGTCCAGCTGCGGCAGCGGGGACAACGCGAACCAGCAATACCCCGCGAACACGCCATGCTGGAACCCGCCGACGCAGACATCGCCGCGCGCAAAGGCCGCCTGCACCTTCAATGGCACGAGGTCGAGCGCCGGGTCGGCGCAAAGCGCCAGCGCTTCGCGCTCCTTCAGCAGCCTGCAGACGACGCCTTGCGCCGCAGCATCGGCCCGCTCACGCAGTCGGCGGCCGAAAATGCGAAATACGCGCAGGCCGGCATGCTTGCCCAGCCGGCTCATCACCCGAACATAGGTCGAAGTCATGTCGGCGCATGCTAAGGGCCGCCGGTAACGCGCAAACTTCGCGCGCGTAGTCCGGTTCGCCCACGCCCTTAGTGCTCATGGCGGTGGTGCGAATCCGGGTAATGCGCGTGCGAATGAGTCATCGGTTCGTGCCTGTGGCGATGCGTATGGCGCACGCCCGGCGCGGCCGGCTCGGGATGCTCGTGGCGATGATGCTCGTCGTGCTCGTGCTCGTGCGAGTGCTCGACGGGCTCGTGCGCATGCAGGTGCGCGTGCCGCTCGGTGAGATGCAGCCAGACGCCCCACGCCATTAGCACCGAAGCCGCGACGAGCTCATAGGTTACCGGCTCGCGAAGAAGCGCGAGGCCCAGTAGTGCGCCGGCAAACGGCGCGGTTGAGAAATAGGCCCCGGTGCGCGCCGTGCCCAGGTCGCGCAGCGCGCGCACGAAGAGCGCCAGGCTGATCCCATAGCCTGCGAATCCGAGTAATCCGGCCATTGCCGCGATGGAGATCGCCGGCACGGGGGCCCCCAGCGCCAGCGCGAGCGTCGTGTTGGTGGCGCCGGCAGCAAGGCCCTTCACCATGGCGATGAAGCGCGCGTCCGCGAGCGCCACCTTGCGGGTGAGATTGTTGTCGAGCGCCCAGGCGAGGCACGCGCCGACCACCGCCAAAGCGGGAGCCGCCGCGCCAAAGCCCGCTTCGCCGGGCCACGAAAGCACCACGGCACCGGCGACGATCAGTCCCATCCCGAGCGCGATGCGCCGGTCGAAGTTCTCCCGGAAGATGAACCAGGCGAGGAGCGCCGTGAACACCGCCTCGGCATTGAGCAGCAGCGCCGCGCCGGACGCGGCCATGCGCGACAGCCCCCACATGAGGAGCACCGGTCCAAGCACGCCGCCGCTCAGGACCGCGCCCGCGAGCCAGCCCCACTCGCCTCGAGCAAGGCGCGCGCGTTTGCGGCCACTCAACACAAGCAGAAATGCGAGCCCGATGCCGGAGCCGAGGTAAAGGAAGCCCGCGAGAAGCCACGGATCGACTTCGCCGAGCAGCAGCTTGGCGAGCGGCGTGCTTGCGCCGAAGAGCAGCGCCGCCCCAAGGGCTGCTGCGACGCCCGGGTTTAATGTCCAAGCCACCGCGACGGCTAGCCCTCGACTGGAAGGCCGGCCGCACGCCACTCCGGCAGGCCGTTCTGGAGCCGCCGGGCGCGCAAGCCTCTCTTCCTCAGCGTCTCCACTGCCTCGAAAGACATAAGGCAGTACGGTCCACGGCAGTAGGCGACGACTTCGCGCCGCTTGGGCAATTCCTTGATGCGCTTTTCCAGCTCGTGGAGCGGGATGTTGATCGCTCCCGGCAGGTGGCCGGCGGCGAACTCCTCGGGCGGGCGCACGTCCAGCACCGTGACAAGGCCCTTGCGCGCGCGCTCGAGAAGCTCCTTGGCAGGGACCGGCTCGAGCTCGTCCTTTCGCGCGAAGTAGAGACGCACGATCTGCTCCACCTCGGCGACATAGGCTTCGCCGACCCGGCTCATGGCCGAGAGCATCTGCACCACCTCGTCGCCGGCGAGCCGATAGAAGACGAAGAGGCCAACCTTCCGACCGACGATCAGCCCCGCCTGGCGCAGCTTCTGGAGATGTTGCGAGGTGTTGGCCACCGTCGTGCCGGTGAGCGTCGCCAGCTGCTCGACGCTGCGCTCGGCCTGGGCGAGCAGCTCCAGGAACTCGATCCGGGTGGGGCTGGAGAGCGCCGTGCCCACGCGGGCGAGGTTCGCGAACACGTCGCGCTTCGGATTGGTTGACATCGTCGTTCCGCTCGTTTTAGTATTCAATTGATTACTTGAATAGTAGCGCGGCTTGGGTCCTTAGGTCCAGCGCCGCTACGTCCAGCGCCAGGCACAGGGGGAGCATTATGGTGCAAAGCGAAGCATTCATCCGCCTCGCGGCTTTCGTCGCGGTGTTCGGCGCGGTTGCGCTGTGGGAGCTCGTCGCGCCGCGCAGAAGGCCGCGCTGCCGGCGCGGCGCCCGCTGGCCGCACAACCTCGGCCTGCTTCTCGTCGACGTCGTCGCGGTTCGCTTGCTCGCTCCGGGCGCGGTGATCGGCGTCGCATTGGCGGCGGAGCAGCGCGGCTGGGGCTTTCTCAACGCAGTATCACTGCCATGGTGGCTGGCCCTGCCGCTCGGCGTCGTGCTGCTCGATCTGGCGGTCTACTTCCAGCACGTCATGTTCCACGCGGTCCCGACCCTGTGGCGGCTGCACCGCGTGCATCACACCGATCAGGAGTTCGACCTCACCACTGGAGCCCGCTTCCACCCGATCGAGATCCTGCTTTCCACGGTCATCAAGTGTGCGGCGGTCGCGGCGATCGGCGCTTCCCCCGTCGCCGTCCTCGTCTTCGAGGTGCTGCTCAACGCCACGGCGATGTTCAACCACGCGAACGCCTCGCTCCCCCACCGGACGGAGCAGTGGATGCGCTGGCTCGTCGTAACGCCGGACATGCATCGCGTCCACCACTCGGTGCTCCATGACGAGTCGTCGAGCAACTTCGGGTTCAACGTGCCGTGGTGGGACCGCCTCTTCGGCACGTACCGCGCCCTTCCAAGGCTGGGTCACGACGCCATGGAGATCGGCGTAGACGCCTTCCGCTCGCCGGAGGACCTGCGGCTGGACCATCTCCTCATCCAGCCGTTCCAGGACACGGCCGGCCAGTACCCGATCAATCGGCGCCGGGCCGCCTAGACCCTGTTCCATCCGCCCGACTCCTGCGCACGACCATCCGGCATCGGGGCGCGATCCCGACGCCCCCGGACCGCTTAGGATCAATTTGAGATTCGGAATGGACAGCTGCGCAAGGGCAGGCGGATGCTTCTCGTCCAGCTTTGAAGCCCAGCTGTGGCCCCGTATCCGGTTCGTTCAGCGATCCGCCGGCCGCCGTTTGCTGCGTCGGCTCGCCGCCAGCCGCAGAGCGTTGCCGTCCCGGGTGATCTCGCCGGCCTTCTCCATCCTGGCAAGCGTCCTATAGAGCGCCTCATGACTGACGCCGAGGTCGCGTGCCAAGTCCTTCAACGAGCCTGCCAGCGCGACCTCGCCGGCTTCGTCCCGTTCTTCGGCAAGAACGAAGTGGCGAACGCGCTCGGCCACGCTTGAGAGCGCCAGCCGTTCGATTCGCGCCCGCGCCATGCGGAGCTCGCGCATCAGGACCGAATTCCATTGCGTCGCGAAGCCGCGGTCCCTGGTCAAAAGCGTTGCGAGCTCGCTTTTCGGAATGAGCGCGAGCGTGCTCGCCTGAAAGGCGATGGCGTCGCAGAGATATTCGGGGCAGTCGACGGCGGCCTCCGCGAAGTATTCGCCCGGGCGCGCCCGGTGCAGCAGGATGTCCTCGCCTGCCCGGCCGCTGCGCAGCATGCGCACCTCGCCGCTATGGACGAAAAACACCCATCGCGCAGGATCGCCCCGGCGAAACAGCATCTCGCCGCGCGCGTAATCCCGTACACGGGAAAACACCCGCAGCGGCTCCGGCAGGTTGGAAAGCAAAGTCTGCGATTCGTCCGCCTGCTTCACGATTCATCCCCTGATGATTTTGATCATACGCGGGTTGCGGCGACGGGCCGACAATCGGCCAATGAGCTGCGAAGGAAAACCGCAAATGAGACCCATCAGCGCCATCGTGTTCGCCGCGGCAGCCGCCGTGGCGCACGCGCAGCATCAGCCGTACGCGGGGCAGCAGCATGTCTCATCTCGAAAACGCACAGGCGCCTGCGCACCATGCTCACCGACGATCAGGTCGCCCGCTACGACCGGACGCGCGGATACGCGGCGCAATCCGGCGACCCCCACCGCCCGAGGCATTGAATGGCGTTCGAGACGCTTCTGATCGGTAACGAGCCGGCGATCCGGCTCGCTATTTTCGCGAGCGCGCTCGTGCTTATCGCGCTGCTGGAGCTGGCCCTACCGCGCCGTGCCCCGGATGCGCCCATGACGGTTCGATGGGCGAACAACGTCGGGCTCGCGGTCGTGAACATCGTGCTCGTCCGGACGTTGTTTCCGTCCGCTGCAGTCGGCATGGCCATCGTGGCCAATGAGCGCGGCGTCGGTCTTCTCAATGCGATCCCGCTTCCTTATCCGCTCGCGATGACCCTGTCGTTGCTCGCCCTAGACCTGATGATGTATCTGATGCACCTGATGTTCCATGCCGTGCCGGCGCTTTGGCGCGTCCACCGCGTACACCATTCCGACGTGGACTTCGACCTGACGACCGGGCTGCGCTTTCACCCCATCCAGGCCGTTCTGTCGGTGCCGATCAAGTTCGCCGTCATCTTCGTGCTGGGGCCGCCGGTGCTGGCGGTGCTGCTCTTCGAGGCCCTATTCAATGCGGTCCTGCTCTTCAGCCACGCGAACCTCCGCATCCCGCGCGTCGTGAACCGCGTGTTGCGCTGGTTCATCGTCACCCCGGAGGTGCACCGACTGCACCATTCGGTCGATGCGATCGAGACCAACAGCAACTTCGGCTTCGCCCTGACCTTGTGGGATCGCCTGCTCGGCACCTACCGTGCTGAGCCCGCGGCCGGACACGACAGCATGACGATCGGAGTGGCTCAATTCCGCGCGCGGCGGGAGTCCTGGCTCGATCGCCTGCTCCTTCAGCCGTTCCGTGACGACTTCGGTGACCACGACATCACCCGCAGATGGGGCGCCGGCCGATATACATAACTTTACCTGCCGGACAAATGCCGTTTACCGACCCGCAGCGAGACTGCTTTGCTTGAGAAGAAGGAAAGGACTGCTCCCATGCGTAGTGTCCGCGCGGTCTATCTTCTGCTCGGCGCAATCCTGGCCGGGTTCGTTGCGATGCTGGCCGCGATCGTTACCTTGACGCCGGGAGGTGCGCAATTCGGCCACGAGCCGCAAGCCTTGATTGGGCCGGTCGTCGCGCTCGTCGGCCTGACTGCGCTCGTCTGGGGCCTGATGGTGGTCTGGCGGAATCTCGCCGTCATCCGCGGCCGAGTTGCGTTGCGCTATTTCCGGAGCTATGCGTCCGACGCGCCGGCGGAGTGGATAGAGCGTCCCACGAGGGCGTACATGAATCTCCTGGAGCTTCCGCTCCTTTTCTACGTCGCCTGCCTGCTCATGCTGGTGACCGGCAAATTCGACGGCGCGCAGATTGCCCTGGCGTGGGTGTTCGTGCTTACCCGCGGCATCCACGCAATCATCCACATCGGCTTCAATCACGTGCCGCTGCGCTTCGCCGCCTTCTTTGCCGGCTCGGTGACGCTTGGCGTCCTGTGGATCAGATTCGCGGCGCAAAATCTGTGAGTAGTCACAGCGTCACCTTCCTCAGGCGCAGCGCATTGCTCACGACCGACACCGAGCTCATCGCCATCGCCGCACCGGAGATGATCGGCGAGAGCAGCAGGCCGAAAACCGGGTAGAGCGCTCCCGCGGCGACCGGCACGCCGACCGCGTTGTAGACGAAAGCAAAGAACAGGTTCTGCTTCACATTGCGCATGGTGGCGCGCGAGAGCCGGATCGCCTTTACGATCGCGCGCAGGTCGCCTTTGACGAGCGTCACGGCGGCGCTTTCGATCGCGACGTCGCTGCCCGTGCCCATGGCGATGCCGACGTTCGACCGGGCGAGCGCCGGCGCGTCGTTGATGCCGTCGCCGGCCATCGCGACGATGCGCCCTTCCGCCTGCAGCGCCTGGATCCTTTCCACCTTCTGCTCGGGGAGAACCTCGGCCAGCACCTCGTCGATGCCGAGCTGGCGTGCCACCGCTTCGGCGGTCGCGCGCGCGTCGCCCGAGAGCATGACCAGGCGGATACCCTGCTCCTTCAGCTGGCGTACCGCCTCCGCGGTCGTCTCCTTGACCGGATCGGCCACCGCGATCAGCGCGCAAACGCGGCCATCGATCTCCGCGAACATGACCCCTTTGCCCTGCGCGCGCAGCGCGTCCGCTCTTTCGCAAAAGGCGGGAGGCAGGCCGCCGAGCGGGTCCATCGCGCGCGCGCTGCCGACCGTGATCCTGCGGTCGGCGACGAGCCCTTCGACGGCCTGGCCGGTGATCGAATGGAAATTCTCCACCGCCCCCAGCCTGAGCTTGCGGCTTTCCGCGGCGCGCACGATGGCCTGGGCCAGCGGATGCTCGCTCGCGCGCTCGAGGCTGGCGACGAGCCGCAGCGCCTCGCTTTCGTCGATTCCATCCACCATGAAATCGACGAGCTCCGGCCGGCCCGCCGTGAGCGTGCCGGTCTTGTCGACCACGAGCGTATCGACTTCGCGCAGCTTTTCGACCGCCTCTGCGTTCCGGAACAGGATGCCGTTGAGCGCGCCCTGGCCCATCGCTACGGTGATCGAGATGGGCGTGGCGAGGCCCACCGCGCAGGGGCAGGCGATGATCAGCACCGACACCGCATTGACTAGCGCATACGCGAGCCGCGGCTGCGGACCGAAGAACCACCATGCGAGCGCCGTGACCACCGCGATCGCGATCACCGTCTGCACGAAGTAGGCGGCGACGAGGTCGGCGAGGCGCTGTACCGGCGCGCGGGTGCGCTGTGCCTCCGCGACCATCTGCACGATTCGAGCGAGGAGCGTATCCGAGCCGACTCGCTCGGCGCGAATCACGAGCGTCCCCTTGCCGTTGATCGTGGCACCGGTGACGCGATCGCCGGCCTTCTTCTGCACGGGGACGGGTTCGCCGGTGAGCATCGACTCATCGACGTGCGACGAGCCTTCCAGCACGGTGGCATCCACCGGGATCTTTTCGCCGGGACGCACGCGCAGCCGGTCGCCGACCTTGACCTCCGCAAGCGGGACTTCCGTCTCGCGACCGTCCGCCTCGACGCGAAGCGCTGTATTCGGTGCGAGCGCGAGCAGCCGGCGGATCGCCTGGCCGGTCTCGCTTATGGCGCGGAGCTGCATCACCTCTCCGAGCAGCACCAGCGTGACGATCACGGCCGCAGCCTCGAAATACGCGCCGACCTCCTCGCCGCCGTGCATGCGCAGCTCGTGCGGAAAGAGCCCCGGCGCGAACGCTGCCACGACGCTGTAGAGGTAGGCGAGCGCGACGCCGAGGCCGATGAGGGTGTACATGTTCGGGCTGCGATTGGTAAGCGAGCGCCAGAACTTTTGGAAGAACGGCCAGCCGCCCCACAGCACCACCGGCGTGCCGAGGAGGAACTCGAGGAGCGAGCGAACCCTCGGCGCAAGGCCGAAGGGCTCGGCGAATCCGAAGTAAGGCGCCATGGCGAGCACGACGAGCGGTGCGCTCAGCACCGCGCTCACCCAGAACCTGCGCGTCATGTCGGAGAGCTCGGTCTTGTCCTCTTCGCCGCCCGCGGCCGGCACCGTCGGCACCAGCGCCATGCCGCATTTCGGGCACGAGCCCGGCCCGTCCTGCACGATCTCCGGATGCATCGGGCAGGTGTACTGCGATCTTGCCGAGCCCTTGCGTGCCGCGGGCTTCCCGACGATCTGGACCGGCATGGCATGGTGCGCGCCGCGGTGGGCATGCGCAGCGCCGGCCTTCCTGCTCAAGTAGCGCTCTGGATCGCTGCTGAAGGCATGCACGCAGTGCTTGGAGCAGAAGTAATACTTCGTTCCCTTGTGCTCGAACTCTCCGGCCGCTTTCGCCGGATCGACGGTCATGCCGCAAACGGGATCGAGCGCCATCAGCCCTCACCTCTTCCCGCGCCACCTTCCAGGTGCTCGAGAATCGGGCATTCCGGCCGGCCGTCGCCGTGGCAGTGACGCTCCAGGTGCTCCAGCGCCTGGACCATCGAGCCGAGCTCGGCGATCTTGCGCTTGAGCTCGTCGATGTGCCCGCGCGCGATCTTCTTCACCGCGGCGCTCGAGCGGCTCTTGTTCTGCCAAAGGGCGAGCAGCGCCTTGATCTCGGTCACCGAGAAGCCGAGGCTGCGGGCGCGCTTGACGAAGCGGAGCACGTGCACGTCGTTGCCGGAGTAGGTCCGGTAGTTCGATGCGCTGCGCCTGGGCGGCCTGACCAGGCCGATGTCCTCGTAGTGGCGGATCATCTTGGCCGACACCCCGGAAGCGGCCGACGCCTCGCCTATGTTCATGGCCGCATTGTGAACCTTCCTACGATGGGAAGGTCAAGCCGGCGCGCCCGGTCCGTTCCTAGGGCGGACCGACCTTGATCGTGCCCACCATGCCCGCCTCGAAGTGGCCGGGAACCAGGCAGGCATAGTGGAATTCGCCCGGCCGGGTGAACTGCCACACCAGCGACCCGGACTTTCCAGGCGCGACGTGCACCATGCCGGCCTCGCCGTGATGATCCATGCCGGGCTCCTTGCGCATCGTATCGGCATGGTTCTTCAGGTCCTGCATCGTGCCGAGCACCATTTCGTGCATCACCTTGCCCGAGTTCTTCAACCGGAAGCGCACCGTCTCGCCCTGCTTCACCGCCAGCTCCGCCGGAGCGAAACGCATGGCGTCGCTCATGTCGAGATCGATGGTTCGCGACACCTTCTTCGGATCGCCTTTCTGGCCGAAGGCCTTTTCGGCCGCGTCGTGGCCGGCATGGCCTTGCGCGGCAGCAACGTTCGCGAATGCGCCGAGCACGGCGCCGATCAAGAGGGATCTCATCGGACCAGGACGTCCGCGTATTCGGGCGTCTTGTCGAACACCGAGCGGGCAAAGGGACACAACGGCAGGAGGAGCAGGTCCTCCTCGCGCGCCCAGTCCACGGCGGCGGCGACGAGCTTCCTTCCGGTTCCCGTGCCGCGCAGCGCGTCGTCGACGTCGGTGTGATCGATGATCGCCTTGGTCCCCGCCATGGTGTAGCTGAGCTCCGCGACGCGCTTGCCCTCCTCTTCGACGAAGAAGGCGCCCTTGTGACCCTTCTGCTCGTGCTCGATCATCTGCATTACCGTTCCTTATCTTGCGAGATACCCGCTGTCGACGGGCAGGGTAACGCCCGTGATGCAGCGCGCCGCCGGGCTGCACAGGTAGGCGATCGCCGCGGCGACGTCCTCGACCTCGGGAAGCCGCCCGAGCGGCGTGTGCGCCATCACCTTCTCGAGCATCTGCGGATTGCCGAAGATCGGCACCGTGAGATCGGTGCGCACGAACGTCGGCGCGACCGCGTTGACGCGGATGTTGTCCTGCGCCCACTCGAGCGCGAGCGCGCGGGTGAGGTTCACGACGGCCCCCTTGGACGCCTGGTAGGACGCGTTCGGAAAAATGCCGCCGGAGAAGGCCATGATCGAGGCGAGGTTCACGATCGCGCCGCCGCCGCGCCGCTTCATGTAGGGATGCGCGAGCCTCGAGCATGTGAAGGTGGCAGTCAAGTTCAGCTCAATGACCTGATTCCATTCTTCGACCGACAAATCGGTCGCAGGTTTGCGCGCGGCGCGGCCCGCATTGTTGACCAGGATGTCGATCTCGCCGATGCGCTCGAACGCCGCCTTGACCGCCGCCTCGTCGGTGACGTCGCAGCCCTCGCTCAGGTCGAGCGATACGGCGCGCGCTCCGCACCGGCGCAGCAGCGCCGCCGTGGCGGCGCCAATGCCCCGCGCCCCGCCCGTGACCACGGCAGTCGTGTCCTTGAAGTCGAGCAAATCCATCGAGATTCAGGACAGTATACTGGCCGCGATGTACGACCTCGTGATCCGCGACGCGCTGCTCCTCGACGGGCTCGGTCGCGCGCCGGTGCGCGGCGATCTGGCGGTCAAGGACGATCGCATCGCCGCGGTGGGCAAGGTCGAGGGACCTGCGACGAGCACCGTCGCCGCCGGCGGCCTCGCGCTCATGCCGGGCATCGTCGACAACCACACGCACTACGACGCCCAGATCACCTGGGACCCGGGCGTGGCGCCCTCTCCGGAGCTCGGCGTCACCACCGCGGTGATCGGCAACTGCGGCTTCACCATCGCGCCGTGCCGCGACCGCGACCGCGAGCTCGTGATGCGCAACCTCACCCAGGTGGAAGGCATGTCGCTCGAAGTGCTGCGGCAGGGCATCCGCTGGCAGTTCGAGACGATCCCCGAGTACCTCGACATGCTCGAGCGCCAGGGTGCGGCGGTCAACGTCGCGGTATTCGCGGGGCACTCGGCGCTGCGCACCTACGTGATGGGCGAAGCGGCGACCCGCCGTGCGGCGACGCCGGCCGAGGTGGATTCGATGAGAAAGCTTCTCCTGGAGGCGATGCGCGCGGGCGCGATCGGGTTTTCCACCAGCACCTCGCCCGCGCACAACGGCGAGGGCGGGCTGCCGATGCCGTCGCGCCTTGCCGACGACGCGGAGCTGCGCACGCTGGTCTCGAGCCTGAAGGAGGCGGGACATGGCCTCTTCATGCTCACCAAGGGCGGGCACACCAGGATCTCCTTTCTCGAGGAGCTCGCCGCCGAATCGACCCGGCCGGTGGTGGTGGCGGCGCTGCTTCACAGCAGCACCAATCCCGACGCGGTGTTCGCGGACCTCGACGCCATCGCCCAGGCCAACGCGCGCGGCCGGCGCCTCGTCGGCGCGGTGTCGTGCTGCCCGCTCGCGATGGATTTCACCCTGCGTTCCCCCTACACCTTCGAGGGTCTGGAGTCCTGGCAACCGGCGCTCGCGTTGAAGGGCGCGGCCTACGAAGCGAAGCTCGGCGAAAAGCGCTTCCGCGACGGCGTGCGCGAGGAGCTCGCGCGGCCGGCGCACTTTCGGCTCTTCAACGCCCAATGGGACAAGGTGCACGTGATCGAGTCCGCTCGCCGCGGCGTCGAGCAGCGCTCGGTCGCGGACCTGGCGCGGGAAGCCGGCGCCGACTCGCTCGACTACATGCTCGACCTCGCGCTCGAGGAAGGCCTGCGCACGGTGTTCAGCGCCCTGCTGCTGAACTCCGACGAGCAGGCGGTCGGCCGGATGCTGCGCCATCCGGCGAGCCTGGTGTCGCTTTCCGACGCCGGGGCGCACCTCACCTTCTTCAACGACGCCGGCTTCGGCCTGCACCTCCTTGGCCACTGGGTACGGGAACGTGGCGCGCTCACGCTCGCAGAGGCGGCGCAGCGCCTGACCAGCCATCCCGCAACCGTGTTCGGCATCCGGGAGCGCGGCGCATTAAAACCTGGGTACTACGCCGACCTCCTGCTTTTCGACCCCGCGAGGGTGAACAGGGGCCCGAAGCAGCGCGTGTTCGACCTCCCCGGCGGCCACCCTCGCCTCACGACCGCGGCGGTGGGGGTCGAAGGCGTGTGGGTGAACGGGGTACGCCTCGACGGACGGGCGCGCCCTGGTCGGCTGCTTCGCGAGTTTTCGGCGTAGACTCGCCCGCCATGTTCGAGCTGGAGCGTTTCATCGCCGACTGCCAGGCGGCGCATGCAGCCGACCCCTCGCATAGGGCGGTGCGCGAGGTGCTCGCCCGGACCCTCCAGGAGCCGCGCAGCGTATTGAAAGGATTGGGAGAACCGACTCGGGCAGCCATCGGTACCCTCTACCGCTCGGCGAAGCTGACGATCCTCAACGTGGTCTGGGCGCCTCGCATGACGGTCCCGCCGCACAACCATCACATGTGGGCAGTGATCGGGATCTATACCGGACGCGAGGACAACATCTTCTGGCGCCGGCTTCCCGACGGCAGGGTCGAAGCCGCCGGCGCCCAGTCGCTGGGCGAGCGCGACGCGGCGCCGCTCGGCCGCGAGATCATCCACTCGGTGACCAACCCGATCGCGCGCCTCACCGGTGCGATCCACATCTATGGCGGCGACTTCTTCGCCGCCCAGCGCAGCGAGTGGGACGCGGAGACGCTTGCCGAGCAACCCTACGACTCGGCGAGGACGCTTCGCTACTTTGAGGAAGCCAACCGTAGTTTGCCCACGACAGGCGTATCCGTAGTTTAGACAAAGGTTTAGGTTTGCGACGCAAGTTCGCTGTCGCCGCACACCGACAGCGTTCGCGAATCGAAAACCCCTAAGCGTTTTCAGTCAAAGAGTTATCCCCAGGCATGGATCGTGCGTCCAGGGACTCGCTGTCCCATCATTTACTACGACTAGGGAGTACACAGTGCTACAGAAAGACGGGTTCTTCCGCCGGCGCGAAGAAGGTCAGTTCCGGCCACAAAACCAACCAATCAACCCGGCGCCCGCGACTCCCACTGCCGCAGCGCCCCTGCCCACCGAGACCCGCGCCGAGGCGCGCCCCGCGCCCGACGAGCGCAAGGAAGCCAAGCTCGTCGTCGGCCCGCAGATCAAGATCAAGGGCGTCGAGATCAGCGATTGCGACACCCTGGTCGTCGAGGGGCGCATCGAAGCGACGCTCGACTCGCGCGTGCTCGAGATCACCGAGAACGGCGTGTTCCAGGGCACGATCGCGGTGGACAACGCCGAAGTGCACGGCAAGTTCGAAGGCGAGCTGACCGTGCGCAAGCAGCTCATCATCCACGCCACGGGACGCGTGTCGGGCAAGATCCGCTACGCCAAGATCAAGGTCGAGGAAGGCGCCGAGCTGTCGGGCGACCTCCAGGTGCTCGACCGCAGCGCCGTCGCGGCGCCCCGCCGCGTCAGCAACGCAGCGTAAAGGCTCCCTAGTAGTAGGCAGTACCCCGCAGCACCCGTTGTAGTCGGTAAGGCGAAACCCCGGTGCCCCCAGCACCGGGGTTTTCGTTCTTTGTCGCTTCGCTTATGCGAGGAGCGGCTCGTAGCCCCAGCCGAAGAACGGCTCGCCGCCCTGCTCGGTGATGAGCACCACCTCCTCGAGCCACGCCCTGCTCGATTCGCCCCCGGGGACCACCATGTGCAGCGGCACCACCATGCCCGCCTCGAACCGCCAATCGGCGCTCGTTTGCTCCACGTCCATGTGCGAGAGCCCGAGGCCGTGGAAAAAGGCGATGGCCGCGTCAGCGTCGGCAACGCCCGCCTTGCGGTAGAGCTCCCGCGCACTGCCCTGCAGCTGGCTGGGCCGCGCTCCCGGCTTCATTTCCGCGACGAGCTGCTCCGCGACCTGAGCGGTGGCGCGGAGATTGCGCTTGCCTTCCCCCTGCGGTTCGCCGCCGACCACCCACGTCTTGCCGCCGTCCCAGCAATAGAGGTCGAGCGTGCCGTGGCAGTCGAACATGACGTGCATGCCGCGCTCCACCTCGAAGTCTTCGAGGCCGGTCTGCAGCGTGAGCGCGGCGTCGCCGCCGCGCGGATGGCCCCACACCATCGCGCCGGGATCGCGCACGAAGCCGCCGAGATCCACGACCGCGCGATGATAGGCGCGGTTCAGCTCGCGCCAGCGCATGCCCTTTTCCCAGGATTTCACGGTGCGCTCGATCGCCTCGCGATTGAGCGCGGTGGCGCGCCGCAGAAGCTCGATCTCCGTGGGCGTCTTCACCGCACGCGCGTACATCAGAGTGTCGTAGGCATCCGCGCCGTCCATATTTAGACGTCTCGCCAAGGCGAGATCGTCGAACCCTATCCGGCCAGATTGGAGATGAAGATCGGCAAGCGCGCCGCGCAGGGCCGACGTCATGTCGAAGGCGTAGCGCGCACGCGCGGTGCGCACCCACTCCACCTCGCTCGCCGCACGGGGAATGAACCGGTCGATGTCGTGCCGCTGCGGCGCACGGTCGAGCGGCATCATCACCGCGCGGAACGGGCGGATGTCGCGCACCCAGCTCGGCTGGGAGAGGAAGTTCGCGAGGTAGTAGTCGGCCAGCACCACGATCGGATGGTCGGGCGCGTGGCGCGAGAGCACCGCCGCATACGGGCGCGGCTCGTCGGCCTTGTGCGCGATGCCGTTGAAGCCGCAGAGGTAGAAGACGTTGAGCGGGCTCGAAAGCACCAGTCCATCGAGCCCGCGCGCCTCCATCGCCGCGAGCAGCCGCTCCAGGTTGCAGAAGCGCTCCGGCAGCGGCTTGCGTGCAAAGCTGTTGTGCATGGAAACCAATAATGCCAGTATTTGCCGATGCTTTCGCCGGTCCTGAAAGCGCTCACTGCGGCGGCGCTCGCGCTTTGCCTGCTTGAACCAGTCCTGGGACAGAGCAACGCATTCGTCGTCCCGTACACCGGCACGCTGAAGAAGGTCAATGAGAGCGGGGTGCTGCGCATCGGCTATCGCGAGAACTCGCCGCCGTTCGCGTTCCTCGATTCCAAGGGAAAGCCGATCGGCTATGCGCTCGATCTCTGCGCCGCGGCGATCGAGGAGATCGTCGCGGAGCTCCGGAACGACGTCCGTGTGGAGTACCGGCCCGTCACGCCCGAAAACCGCTTCGACCTGCTCAACTCCGGCGCGATCGACCTGGAGTGCGGCTCCACCACCAACAACTTCGAGCGCCGCAGGCTCGCCGCGTTTTCGCCCACCATGTTCGTGACCGGCACCAAGCTCCTCGTGCGCCGGGCGAGCGGCATCCGCTATTTCCAGGACCTGCGGGGCAAGACGGTGGTGCTCACGCGCGGCACGGTTCAGGCGCGGGCGATCCCGAAGCTCGCCGAGCGGCAGAAGCTCGCCATCAAGTTCGTGACGGCTGAAGACCACAAGCAGTCTTTCGACCTCCTCGCAGCCGGCAAGGCCGACGCCTTTGCCAACGATGACGTCCAGCTCTACGGCATGCTCGCCGAGACGAAATCGGGAAGCGCGTACCGGGTGGTGGGCGACTTCCTCACCTACGCGGATTACGCCCTCATGCTGCGCAAGGACGACCCCGACTTCGCCGCCGTGATCGAGCTGGCATTCGCCCGGCTCGCCGAGAGCCGCGAGATCGTCGCGATTTACGAGAAGTGGTTCCTGAAACCTCTGCCTTCGGGCGTGCGGCTGGACCTGCCCATGAGCCCGCACCTGGAAGAGCTGTTTCGAGTGCACGGCCTGCCGACCGACTGAATCCCTCCGTGGAGAAGAACGTGAAGAAGCCCCTCTACAAGAGCCTCTACTTCCAGGTAGTCGCGGCGATCGTGATCGGCATTCTGCTCGGCTACTTCTACCCGGAGACCGGCGCCGCCATGAAGCCGCTCGGCGACGGCTTCATCAAGCTCATCAAGATGATCATTGCGCCGATCATTTTCTGCACCGTGGTGGTCGGCATCGCCGGCATGGAGAGCATGAAGACGGTCGGCAAGACCGGCGGCTACGCGCTGCTCTACTTCGAGGCGGTGAGCACGCTCGCGCTGATCGTGGGACTCTTCATGATCAACGTCCTGCAGCCCGGCGCCGGAATGAACGTCGATCCGGCGAGCCTCGACACCAGGTCCGTGGCGCAATACGCGGCGCCGGGCAAGATGCAGTCGACCACCGATTTCCTGCTGAACGTCATTCCCAACACCGTGGTGGACGCCTTCGCCAAGGGCGAGATCCTGCAGGTGCTGCTGTTCTCGGTGCTGTTCGGCTTCGCCCTGCACGCGTTCGGCGCCAAGGGCAAGCCGGTGTTCGAGTTCATCGACAAGGTGTCCCACATCCTGTTCGGCATCGTCGGCATCATCATGCGCGTGGCGCCGATCGGCGCCTTCGGCGCCATGGCCTTCACCATCGGCAAGTACGGCGTGGGCACGCTGCTCTCGCTCGCCAAGCTGATGGGCACCTTCTACGCGACCTGCCTGCTGTTCATCTTCGTGGTGCTGGGAATCATCGCCCGGCTGCACGGCTTCGGCATCTGGAAGTTCATCAAGTACATCAAGGAGGAGCTGTTCATCGTGCTCGGCACCTCCTCGTCGGAGTCGGTGCTGCCGCGCATGATCGCCAAGCTGGAGAACCTGGGCGTCAAGAAGTCGGTCGTGGGACTCGTGATCCCGACCGGCTACTCCTTCAACCTCGACGGGACGTCGATCTACCTCACGATGGCGGCGGTGTTCATCGCGCAGGCGACCAACACGCCGTTGACGCTCGTCCAGGAGCTCACGCTGCTCGGGGTATTGCTGCTCACGTCCAAGGGGGCGGCCGGCGTCACCGGCAGCGGCTTCATCGTCCTCGCGGCGACGCTCTCGGCCGTGGGCCACGTGCCGGTCGCGGGGCTCGCCCTGATCCTCGGCATCGACCGCTTCATGTCCGAGGCGCGCGCGCTCACCAACCTGATCGGCAACGGCGTCGCCACGGTGGTCGTCGGGCGCTGGTGCGGCGAGCTGGACGAGGAGCGGATGCGCCGCATGCTCGATCGCGAGACGCCAGAAGAGGCAGACGCTCCGGAACGGGTCCTGATCGAGCACGAAGAGGGCGGGAAGCTCAGCCCGGCGGCGCTCCACCGCTGACTAACCGGGGAAAAGCGGAGCGTCAATCGCCCTTGATCTTCGCGTCCTTGACGAGCTTCGCGAGCGCGGCGTAGTCGTCCCGGTTCAGCCGGTCGAGCTCCTGCGGCGTGCTGACCCGCGGCGTCGCGCCATGCTTGGCGAGCAGATCCCGCACCTCCGGCTCGCCCAGGATCTCGCGGAACGCGGCGTTGTACCTGGCGACGATGTCCGGCGCCATGCCGGCCGGGCCCCAGGCCGAGAACCAGGAGTAGTAGTCGAAATCCTTGACGCCCTGCTCGTGCAGAGACGCCAGCTCGGGCGCGAGCGGGGAGCGCTCGCGCGCCGAGCCGGCGAGCGGGCGGATCTTGCCGGAGCCGCCGAGCGTGAGGGCCGTGCCGAGCGGCACGAACATGGTCGCGATCTGGCCGCCCATCAGGTCCGTGAACGCGGGCGCCGAGCCCTTGTACGGGATGTGCGTGAGCTCGAGCCCAGTCCGCAGCTTGAGCGACTCCATCAGGAGATGGTGGTGAGTGCCGTTGCCGGGCGAGCCGTAGTTCGCCTTCGGCCCGGCGCGCTTCGCCCAGTCGAAAAACTCGGCGAAGTTCTTCGCCGGCACGGACGGATGCACCGCGAGCGCGAAGATGTTCTGCGCCACCACCGAGATCGGCGTGAAGCTCGTCAGGACGTCGAAGTCGATCTTGAAGAACAGCGGCAGCGTGAGGGTCGAGTTGACGCTGATGGTGATCGTGTGGCCGTCGGGCGGCGCCTTCGCCACCGCGTCCAGCCCGATCGCGCCGCCCGCCCCGCCGCGGTTTTCCACGACGAAGGGCTGGTTCCACTTCGCCTGCATGCGCGGGGCGATGGTACGCGCGAGCAAGTCGGGGGTCGTGGCCGCCGTCTGGCCGAGAATGATGCGCACCGGGCGGTTCGACAGGCCTTGCGCCCGTGCCCCGAACGGGCGCGCAAGCACTGCGGCAATGCCGCCGAGGAGCAATTGACGCCGCCGGCTATTGAGTATCATCGTGTGTAGAGTAGCAGGGAGGAGGAAGCCATGAAGCGTTCCCCAGCGGACATCCGGGCGCAGCTCGGGCATCCCGTCATCGACGGCGACGGCCATTGGCTCGAGCCGATCCCGGTCTTTCTGGATTATCTGCGCGACGTGGGCGGCGCGCAGGCCGTCGACGAGGTCCGCGCGCTGTGGCGACGCAACGACGAGTGGTATCGAAGCGACTGGCAGGAGCGCCACCACAAGAGGCTGCGCCGCGCGATCTGGTGGGGCGTGACGGCCAACACGCGCGACAAGGCGACCGCGCTTCTCCCCGCGCTGCTGAACGAGCGCCTGCCCGAGCTGGGCATCGATTTCGCCATCATCTACCCGAGCTTCGGCCTCACGATCAACAGCATCCAGCCGGACGAGCTGCACGGCCACGCCTCGCGCGCCTACAACACGATGACAGCCGACATGTTCGGCCCGTACCGCAGCCGCCTGGCGCCCGCGGCGATCATCCCCGCTCGGACTCCGGCTCAGGCGATCGCCGAGCTCGACTACGCGGTCGGCAAGCTCGGCTTCCGGGTGATCATGCTTCGAGGCAATCAGGAACGCGTGATTCCCGCCGCCGCCGGGATCGATCCGCAAAAGGCAGCGTGGTACTGCGACAACATCGCTCTCGACAGCCCGCACGACTACGAGCCTTTCTGGCAGCGCTGCGAAGAGCTCGGCGTCGCGGTGACGCAGCATTCCGGCAGCCCGCGCTGGCAGGATCGCGCCTCGATCAGCAACTTCACCTACAACCATGTCGGGCACTTCGCCGAGGCGAACCATGCCTTCGCGCGCGGCGTCTTCCTGGGCGGAGTCGTCCGGCGGCATCCGCGCCTGAATTTCGGCTTCATGGAAGGCGGCGTGAGCTGGGCGTGCCAGATGTACCTCGACATGGTCGAGCACTGGGAGAAGCGCCGGCGCGCCGGGCTGCAGCATCCGGATGCGACCGACGTGGCGGAGCTCCACCGGCTCATCCGCGACTACGGAGACGACCGGCTGAAGGCGAGCGCGGAGGCCATCATGCAGAGCCTCGATGCCTTCCGCCCCGAGTGCAGCCTGGAGGAGCTTTCGCGGCCGGAGCACGTCCACGACGACTTCGCCGCCTCGGGCGTCGAATCGAAGAACGACGTGCGCTCGGCGTTCGAGCACTACTACTTCGGCTGCGAGGCCGACGATCGCGCCACGATGTGGGCGTTCGACGAGCGCCTGGGCGCGCGGCTGCGGCCGATCTTCAGCTCGGACTTCACCCACTTCGACGTGCCCGACTTCGACGAAGTGATGCCCGAGGCGTTCGAGATGCTCGAGCGCGGCTTCATGAGCGCGCGGGACTTCCGCGAGTTCACCTTCACCAACGCCGCCCGCCTGCACACGCGCGGGAATCCCGGCTTTTTCGCCGGCACCGCGGTCGAGCGCGCGGTGGCAGAGGAGCTTGGTTCCTAAGTCGGCAAACCGCCGCCGGTAGCGATCACGTAATCGACGATACGCCGAATGCTCGCCTCCCCGTCCGCGTTGTCGGGGAAGTGGTCCAGGTTCAGAAAGCCGTTTGCGCCCAAGGCCATCACAGCACGCTCGATGCCCTCGACCGCGATCTTGGAAAAAGCGTACTGGCCCGGCGACAGGACGACGAGGGTCGGGATGTGCCGATACTTCGGATGCGCGCGGATGTCGCCAAGGAGCGTGAACATCTGCGACTCGTCGAAGTGAACGCCGATGATCACCATGCGAAGATCGTCTTCCTCGGCCAGGCAGTGCACCGCCTCGCCGAGAGTCATGACGAACACGAGCTCGTGACCTTCAAGGATCCGCCGCCAAAGCCGCACTTTGTCGCTGACGATGGCGAGGACGATCTTCACTGGCGTCTTGGGGCCGATCAGGCCCGGCTCGTTAATCGTGCTTGTGCCCGTGGTGATGGTCGTGGCCATGATCATGATCATGGCCGTGATCGTGGTCATGGTCATGATCGTGGTGGTGATGATGGTGGTGCGGAGCCTGTCCCAGGTCGGGCTCGAACGGCGCCTCGACCCGCGACACCTTGACGCCGAGGCTCGGGAAGGCCGCTTCCAGCTCGGGGACGTGGAGGATGCGCACGAACCCCTTCCCGATCTGGGCCGGGACGTGGCCGTTGCCCAGGACGTACCCCACGATCGCCGCCTCGCGGGGCGCCGGACACTCTATATGGAGGAGCTTCTCCGGCTGGGCGACGATCTCGTAGACCTGCCCGTCTTCGCCGGTGGCAAGGTCGCCGCTCCTCAGCGCCTCCCCCTTGGGAAGCTGGCGCGCGGAATAGGGCAGCGTGAGCTTGCCCTTGACCTCGAGCTTGTAGGCGGTGCGCGAGGTCTTCAGTTTTGCGACGAGGCGGGTCATGCGCTCTCCAGTGCCCGGGCGAGACGGCGCACCGCCTCGGCGAGCCGCTCCTGCGAGGATGCGAAGCACCAGCGCACGTAACCCTCTCCCTCGGGCCCGAAGGCCGCGCCCGGGGCGAGGCCGAGTCCATGCTCGCGAACCAGGCGTTTGCAGAACGCGAGACTGTCGTCCATCCCTTCGATGCCGAGGAACGCATACATGGTTCCATCGGGCTCGGCAACGCGCACCCGCTTTATCCCCTTGAGTTTCCCAATCAGGAAATCGCGGGCGAGCCGGAAGCGCTCGAGGGTATGTGCGATCACCGGCTCCCCTTGCTCGAGCGCGGCAAGCCCCGCACGCTGGACGAACACGGGCGCACAAGAGGTGTTGTACTCGATCAGCTTGCCCAGGTCGGCGGCGAGGCCGGGCGGCACCACCAGCCAGCCCAGGCGCCACCCGGTCATGAGCCAGGACTTGGAAAACGTATTCGCGCTGATCAGCCGGTCGTTCTCGTCCGCGAGCTTCAGGAAGGAAGGTGCGACTCCACCCGGTCCGTAATAGAGACGCTCGTAGGCATCGTCGGCGAAAATCCAGATGCCGTGCCGCCGGCAATGCTCGAGGAGCGCCTTCTGCTCGTCGCGGGTGATGGTCCAGCCGGTCGGATTGTTCGGCGAATTCAGGTACAGCGCGCGCGTGCCGGGCGTGAGGGCGTCGATCAGGCGGTCGAGGTCGAGCCGCCAGCCCGACGGAGAAAACGACAGCGCCACCGTCGTGACGCGGGCGCCCAGGATCTTCGGGATCTCCTGGAGGTTGGGCCAGAGCGGCACCACCTCGACCACGCGCTCGCCGGGGTCGACGATGAGCTGCGAAGCGAGCATCAACGCGTTGACGCCCGCGCTCGTCACGGCGATTTGCGCGCCGGACACCGGCCGGTGCAGCCGCGTCACGTAGGATGCGAGCGCCTCCCGCAGCTCCGGAATGCCGTGGTTGTGGGTGTAGAACACCTCGCCGGCCGCGATCGAATCGATGCCGGCCCGGCGGATGAACTGCGGCGTGGGCTCGTCGGGCTCGCCGACCCAGAAAGCCAGGATGTCGCTGCGGCCGATGCCTTCGTTGTACAGCTCGCGGATCTTGGATGCGGTGAGCGCGCGCACCGCGGCGCGGGCGGCAATGGGTGTTTCAGGTTTCATCAGGCCGCATATTTTAGACTGCCGGGCCATGCGTTCCGGAGAACCGTGGTCAAAAGCCCAACTGTCGCTCGCGGCCGCCTTGGCCACCATGTTCGTCTGGGGCGTCAACTTCGCGTTCGTGAAGCACGTGCTGGACGGGATCGGCGTCGAGGCGCTGATGTTCGTGCGCTTCGCCGTGCTGCCGCTGCTCGGCTTCGCGCTCCTGCTCGTCATCTTCCGCCGCCGCATCAGGCACACCTGGCCGCGGCGCCGGGACCTGTCGCGCTTCGTCGTCGCGGGGCTCATCGGCCATGCTGCGCACATCGGCGTCGTGATGTACGGCATGAGCCTGTCGACGCCGTTCTCCTCGTCGCTCGTGCTGACGAGCGGCCCGCTCTTCACGCTCATGATCCTCGCCATCCTGAAGGTCGAGCGCCTGCGAGTGCGCCAGGTCGCGGGCACCCTGGTCGCGCTCGGCGGCATCGTGGTGTTCCTGAGCGACAAGTTCGCCGCGGGTTTTTCGCGCGCCGGCGTGGGCGACCTGGTGCTGCTTCTCGCCGCGGCCCTGTTCGCGCTGTACACGGTGCTCGTCCAGCCGCTCACCAAGCGCTACGGACCGCTCATCGTCCTCTGCTACACGCTCCTCTTCTCGGCGCCGCCGATCCTCCTCGCCACCCTGCCTGGCTTCCTCGCCACACCGGCAAGCGCGTACACCGCGTCGGTGTGCATTGGGCTCGCCTGGGCGCTGGTGGTGTCGTCGTTCTTCGGCTGGCTCGCGTGGAGCTGGGTCAACGCGGTGCGAGGCGTGGCGCGCGCTGCCCCGTTCGGCTACCTTATGCCCCCGATCGCGGGCCTGGTCGCCTGGCTCACGCTGGGCGAAGCCTTCACCTGGCTCAAGATCGCGGGCGCGGCGGTGACCGTGGCCGGCGTGGCCTATGCGCAGTTCGGCGGCGGCGCGCCGCCGCGGGAAGCCGCGCAACCCGACGCGGCATGACGTTCAACGCAAGGAGGAACTCAGCATGTCGGCAGGACACGGTCACATCGACCCGTCGAACAAGAAGATTGCGCTGTTGATCGCGGTGCTCGCGCTGGTGCTCGCCTTCTCCGAGACGCTGGGCAAGTCGGCCCAGACCAACGCGCTGAGCCTCAACATCGAGGCTTCGAACCTGTGGTCGTTCTTCCAGGCGAAGACCATCCGCCAGACGGTCGTTAGGACCGCCGCCGAGCAAACTTCGCTCACAGGCAATAGCGAGGAGGCGAAAAAGCAGATCGAAGCCTGGCGCAAGACCGCGCAGCGCTACCAGACCGAGCCCGAGACCGGCGAAGGTCGCGACGAGCTCATGGCACGCGCCAAGGAAGCCGAGAAGAAGCGCGACCGCTCGATGGCGGCGTACCACCAGTACGAGCTCGCCTCGGCGGCGGTGCAGATCGCCATCGTGCTCGCCTCGGCCGCCATCGTCACCGGCGCGATGGCGCTCGCGTGGATCGGCGCGGGGCTCGGCGTGGTCGGCGTTGCGTTCTGCCTGATCGGCTTCTTCGCCCCGACTTCGGTCCACGTCTTCTAGCGCGCAGCATTCCTGTTTCGCATGCACGGCCTCAGAAAAAACCGTTTGAGGCATGCGGCGGAGGCAGGCACAGTGCGCGCATGTACACACCTTATCCGCATCGGCTGCAACATCCCCGGCCTCGGCTGGAAGCGGCGATCGAACTCGGCGTAGCGCTGTGGCGCCGGCTGCGCCGCGCTATTCGGATGACGGCGTAGAAGGGCGTGCCGCAGGCGCACGCATCCGGTATCTTTGGTGCGTGCTGCTCGCGTTCGTCGTCGCCTACCTGCTTGTGACCATCGCGCTCGGCCTGTGGGCCGCCAAGCGCGTGAAGAACACCGCCGATTTCGCGGTCGCGGGCCGCCACCTGCCGCTGGTGATGATCATCACCACGACCTTCGCTACCTGGTTCGGGTCCGAGACCGTGCTCGGCATCCCGGCGAAGTTCGTCCAGGGCGGGCTGAACGCCGTGGTCGAGGACCCGTTCGGCTCGAGCCTTTGCCTGGTGCTCGTCGGGGTGTTCTTCGCCGGCAAGCTCTACCGGATGACGCTCCTCACGATCAGCGACTACTACCGTGAGCGCTTCGGACGCACCGTGGAGGTCGCCTGCTCGCTCATCATCATCGCGAGCTATGTGGGCTGGGTCGCCGCCCAGGTCACCGCGCTCGGCCTGGTGTTCAACCTGCTCTCGGGCGGCACCATCTCGCCGGGCCTGGGCATGGTCATCGGCACCGTCTCGATCCTCGCCTACACGCTCTTCGGCGGCATGTGGTCGGTCGCGGTGACCGATTTCGTCCAGATGATCATCCTGGTGGTCGGGCTCGCGGTCATCGCCGTGTTCGCCGCCGACAAGGCGGGCGGCGCCGAAGGAGTGATCGCGTTCGCGGCGCGCCGGGATCTGTTCCGGCTCCTTCCCGAGCCGAGCTTCCATGGCGTCGCCTTCTTCCTCGGCGCCGCGGTGACCGTAATGCTCGGCTCGATCCCGCAGCAGGACGTGTTCCAGCGCGTGATGTCGGCGAAGAGCATCGAGGCCGCCACGCGCGGCCCGGTGATCGGCGGCGTGTGCTACTTCCTGTTTGCCTTCGTGCCGATGTTCCTGGTCACCTGCGCCCTGGTGATCATGCCGGAAGCCGGTCCGTTGCTGAAGGAGGATCCGCAGAAGGTCCTGCCGACGCTCGTCATGGCGCACATGCCGTTCGCGCTCCAGGTGCTCTTCTTCGGGGCCCTGCTCTCCGCGCTGAAGTCCACCGCGTCGGCGACCCTGCTCGCGCCGTCGATCACGTTCGTCGAGAGCATCTGGCGGCAATTCCAGCCGCACATGAGCGACCGCGCGCGGCTCATGACCATGCGGATCGCGGTGCTCGGGTTCGCCACGATCGTCTGCGGCTGGGCGATCGGCTCGCAGGGCACCCCGATCTACGACATGGTCGCAGCCTCCTACCAGCTGCCGCTGGTCGGCGCCTTCATTCCGCTGGTGGCGGGCCTCTACTGGAACCGCGCCACGACGCAGGGCGCGGTGTTCTCCGTAACGGCGGGCCTCGTCGGCTACCTGGCGTTGCGGGGCACGCCGGCGGGCGCGGCGTTCCCGGCGGAGCTCGCCGGGCTGCTGATGTCAGGCGTCGGCATGCTCGCCGGCTCGCTCGGACCGCAGGCGCTCGCCAACCGCCATGGCGCGCACTACGGCCTGGCCGGACGCTCCTAGCCCGCGCCGAGGCAGCGCCGGAAAAGCTCGGCGGCGCTCTTGACGCCGAGCTTCTGCATGATCCGGCTGCGGTGGAATTCGACCGTCTTGACGCTGATCGCGAGCTCTTCGGCGATCTGGCGGCTGGGCTTGCCGTCGAGGACGCGCTGCAGGACTTCCCGTTGCCTGGACGACAGGTGCTCGAGCGGCACGCCGGGCTCGGGTTTTTCGGGCGCGCCGGCGTCGAAGGTCTCGAGCGCGGCGCGCACCTGGGAGAGGAGCCGCTCGTCGTCGAAGGGCTTCTCGATGAAGTCGAAGGCTCCCTTCTTCATCGCGTCCACTGCCATGGGAATGTCGCCGTGGCCGGTGATGAAGATCACCGGCACCCGGAGGCTGCGTCGCAGCAGCTCCTCGTGCAGCGCGGTCCCGGTCATCCCCGGCATGCGGATGTCAAGCAGCACGCAACAGCGCTGGGTAAGATCGGCGTCCTCCAGGAAGGCGTCGGCCGAGGAGAAGGCTTCGACGTCGAGCTGCGCGGTGCGAAAGAGCAGCTTCAGCGCGTTGCGCACCGCGTTGTCGTCGTCGACGATGTAGACGCGGCTCATGCGGCGCCGGGCAGCGTGAAGGCGAACACGGCGCCCGCATGGTCGACGCAGTGGTCGCCGCGCTCGTCGTTGTGGTGATGCCGGATGCTGCCGCCGTGCGCCTCGACCACCGAGCGGCAGATCGAGAGCCCGAGGCCGAGCCCGCCGGGCTTGGTGGTGACGAACGGATCGAACAGGCGCTCCTTTGCCTCGCGCGGCACGCCGTCGCCCAGGTCGGAGACCGAAAACGTGCCGCTGCCGTCGACTTCAAGCCGCGTCGCCACCGTGATGCGCCTTCGCTCGGGCGACAGGGTTTCGACCGCCTCGATGGCGTTGCGCACGAGGTTCAGCGCCACCTGCTCGACGAGCAGGCGGTCGGCACGCACTGCGGGCGGCGTCGGCGCAAGCCGGCACTCGAAGGTGATGCCTGCGTCGCGCGCCGCGGGCTCCGCGAGCCCCAGCACCGCGTCCACCAGCTCGTTCAGGTTCTGCTCGGTGAAGGCCGGCCCGGGCGGCCGCAGCAGATCCCTCAGCCGCTGGATGATCTTGCCGGCGCGCTTCGCCTGGTCGCGGCAGATGTGCATCGCCTGCTGCAGCTCGCCGCTGTCCGGATTCCCCGATTGCAGCATGCGCATGCAGCTGTGGTTGTAGGTGGCGATCGCCGCGAGCGGCTGGTTGAGCTCGTGCGCGATCGCGGAAGCGAACTCGCCGAGCGCGACGAGGCGCGCGGTGCGGTGCGCGGCGTCGCGGTGCTTCGCGAGAAGCTCGCGCGCGCGCCGCTCCTCGGTGACGTCGGAGAGCACGCACAGCCTGGCGCCGCGGCCGTCGCTCCAGGAAAGCGGATTGGAGCGCAGCACGAACCAGCGGTCGGCGGCCGGGTTCTGCGTCTCGCCCGACTCGTTGAAGCGCGGCCGGACGGCGCCGAACGTCTCGGCATAGCGATGGTTGCTGTAGAGAATCTCGCCGTTGGCGGCGTCCTCCACGTAAACCGGGTCGTTCAGGCTCTCCATGGCGGCCGTGAAGCGCTCGTCGGCGTGCCGCAAGGCCTCGCGCAGGCGCACGATCAGCGCCACCAGGAGAATGAACAGGGTCGCCGCCAGCGCCGACGCGAGCAGGTCGCCGTGCACGACGTGCCAGCTCGCGACAGAGACCGCCACAACGGCCAGGCCGGCGAGCCTGCCTGACATCCAGCTTGCCAGGGCGATCGGCCCGAAGTAGAGCAGCTCCAGGTGATAGCCGCCGCCCGAGGCCGAGTCGGTGATAGCGACCAGCAGCGCGAGGCCGAGGGAGGTGAACACCATTGCACCCCGGCGCCATCCGTCGCGCGTGAGCGACGGAGCGGAAATCGGCAAAAAGCGGGCGGTACGCATGTCATGGAGCTTACCGGTATTCGTTGCCGTCGCGCCCGCTAGGGTTTCCCCGTATTGTTGGCGCGAAAGCGCTGGCTTAGCCTCGCGGGCGGGCGGAAACGCAGCGAGTTCCATCGAGGGGGTGCATGGCGCAGAACGAGGAGAAGCTGAAAAAAACGGTCGCCGGATTCGCAGTGCTGCTGAGCACCGTCATGGAGATCGTGCGCGCGAAAGGTGCGAAGCCGATCGTGCTCGACGCGTATGACGACGCGGCCGACCAGATCATCGAAGGCCTGCGCGGCAACGGGATCACGGATGAGGAGCTCCAGGCGATCCACAAGGCGCTCGCCCGCCTGCGCCTCGCCTTCGAGGAACAGAAGCCCTAGCCCCTGAAGTAGCTCTCGAATGCCGCCAGGGCGCGATCGATGCCGGCGGCATCGACGTCGAGGTGCGTTACCAGCCGCATTTTCGGTCCGGCAACCGCAAGCACGCCCCGGCTGCGGAGATGCTCGGCGAGGCCCGCCGACTTCTCCGGCGGCAGGCGCACGAAGACCATGTTGGTATGGACCTCCACCGGCAGGTCGAGTCCGCGCAACCCGGCGGCGAGGCGCGCTGCGTTTCGATGGTCCTCGGTCAATCGCGCCACGTTGTGCTCGAGGGCATGAATCCCGGCGGCGGCGAGGATGCCCGCCTGCCTCATGCCGCCCCCCAGAATCTTGCGCGCTCTTTTCGCTTTCGCAATGAAGTCGGTTTTTCCGAGCAACACGGTGCCCGCCGGCGCGCCCAGGCCCTTCGACAGGCACGCCGACACCGAATCGAAGCCCGCGCAGAGGTCGCGGACGCCCGTTTCCAGCTGGACCGCCGCATTGAAGATGCGGGCGCCGTCCAGGTGCGTCGACAGGCTTCTGGCTTTGGCTAAATGCAGGGCGCGGGCAAGATAGTCCCGGTCGAGGGGCCGTCCGCCGATCGTGTTTTCGAGCGCAAGGAGGCGCGTCCTCGCGAAATGCGGGTCGTCGGGCTTGATGGCGGCCTCGACCTCGACGAGGTCGAGCGTGCCGTCGGGACGGTTGGCGATGGCCTGCGGCTGGATCGAGCCGAGCACCGCGGCGCCTCCTGCCTCGTAGCGGTAGCTGTGCGCCTCCTGTCCGAGGATCACCTCCTCGCCGCGCTGGCAGTGGCTCATCAGCGCCGCCAGATTGGACTGGGTGCCCGACGGGAAGAAGAGCGCTGCCTCGAAGCCGAAGATCTCGGCCGCGCGAGCTTGCAGGCGGTTGACCGTGGGATCGTCGCCGAAGACGTCGTCCCCGAGCTCGGCCTCGAGCATCGCCCGCCGCATCCCGGCCGACGGCCGCGTGACGGTATCCGAGCGCAGGTCTACGATAGCGGCCACGGGAGGAAGCTTAAACCATGCGCTGCACCGTCTTGGCCGTTGCGGTTTCGCTCGCTGCACCCCCTGCAGGGGCACAAGTGGACGAAATCGTAACGGCGAAGCTCGACGGCCACAGCATCGCCGCGCTGGTCACCCGCCAGGAGAGCGCCAAGGTTTTCAAGCATGGCATCGCGATCTTTCCCGGCCACCCGGGCATCCTCAAGCTGCACGAGGAGAACGGCCAGCCGCAATACGAGCAGCGCGGCAACTTCCTCGTGCGCTCGCGCCGGCACTGGCTCGACGACGAGACGCTCGTCGCGGTGCTGGACGCGCCCTCCGACCAGTGGGCGAGCTTCTCGCAGGATTTCCGCGCCACGCCGCGCTACGGCTCGGACATCGCCGCGGTCCTGAACGAGGTCTCGAAGCTGTATCCCGTGACGGAGTGGAGCTTCGTCGGCACGAGCGAGGGCTCGATCAGCGCGTTCCACGCCGCGCGCATGAATCCTTCGCTCGCGAAGCGCGTGATCCTCACCTCGTCGGTGTTCAGCGCCGGGGCCAACGGACCGGGACTCACCGGCGCGAACTTTGGCCAGTTGTCGACGCCGCTGCTTTGGGTACATCATCGAGACGATCCTTGCCAGTTCACCCAGTATCGCGACGCGACGCGTTACGCCGAGAAAACCATGAGCCCGCTCGTCACGGTACGCGGCGGGGGCCCGGAACAAGGCGGCGCGTGCCAGGCGCGCAGCCACCACGGCTATGTCGGCGTGGAGCGCGAAGTGGTGCTCGCCATGCGCTCCTGGGTGAAAACCGGGACGGTTCCGGCCGACGTCGGTAAATGAATTGATTCAACCATGACGGGAGCGACCATGAAAAAGACATTCGCAATGCTGCTGTGCGTTTGGTCCACGCTCGGATGGGCGCAGAGCGCGGAAGAGCTGCTCGCCGCAGGCAAGAACCCCGACAACGTCACCAACTTCGGCATGGGCTACGACCTCAAGATGTACAGCCCGCTGAAGCAGATCGACAAGTCGAACGCGAAGCGGCTCGTTCCGGTGTGGAGCTTCAGCCTCGCGAACGACATGGGCGAGCACTCCCAGCCCACGGTCTACAACGGCGTCATGTACGTGGTGAACGGCAACTGGACCTTCGCCATCGACGTCGCGACCGGCAGGCAGATCTGGCGCACGCCGGTGCAGTACGAGCGCGCGGCGCTGCGCGTGGGCAGCGCCGGCGCCCTCATGCGCGGCCCGGCCACCATCTACAACGGCAAGCTCTTCCGCCAGACGGTCGACGCGCACGTGATGGCGCTCGACATGAAGACCGGCAAGGAGATCTGGAAGACCAAGTTCGCCGAGTACAAGGAAGGCTACCTCGGCGTGGTGGCCCCGGTGATCGTCAACGGCGTGCTGATCTCCGGCATGGCCGGCGGCGACCGCACTACGCGCGGCTTCCTCGACGGCTACGACCCGGAGACCGGCAAGCGGCTGTGGCGCACGTACACCATTCCCGCCCCCGGCGAGAAGGGCTCGGAGTCGTGGCCGAACCGCGAGCTTCCCGAAGCGTGGAAATACGGCGGCGCTGCCACCTGGCAGGTCGGCTCCTACGACCCGCAGCTCGACCTCTATTTCATCGGCACGGGCAACGCCGAGCCGTACAACCCCGCGTACCGCAAGAGCATGGACAGCTTGTACTGCGCGAGCATCCTCGCGATCCGGCCGAAGACCGGCGAGATGGTGTGGCACTACCAGACGGTGCCGAACGACAGCTTCGACTTCGATGCCACCGCCGAGAGCTTGATCGCCGATCTGCGGGTCGACGGCCAGGTGCGCAAGGTGCTCATCAACGCACACAAGAACGGCTTTCTGTACGTCATCGACCGCACCAACGGCAAGCCGATCGCGGCGAACCCGTTCGTGAAGGTCAACTGGGCCTCGCGCATCGACCTCAAGACCGGCCGGCCGGTGCTGACCGACCTGCTCGAGCGCGCGATGGAAGGCGAGACCGTGAACGTGTTCCCTTCGCGCGGTACCAACGCGTCGCTCATCGCCTTCAATCCGAAGACCGGGCTCGTGTACATCAACTCGTGGAACTATCCGCGGCTCATGAAGTACGTGGACTTCAAGTTTCAGCTCGGCGCCGGCTCGACCGGCATCGAGTCCACCATGGAAACGCCCAAGGGCGAGCCGGCCGGCTATCACGTCGCCATCGAGCCGCTCACGGGCAAAGTCGTCTGGCAGGTTCCGCTGATGGACATGGCGTCCTCCGCGGGCATGCTGGCGACGGACGGCGGACTCCTCTTCACGGGCCTGCTGACGGGCGAGGTCGTCGCGCTCGACCAGGACAACGGCAAGACGCTCTGGCAGTTCAAGACCGGCTCCTCGATCGTCGCCCCGCCGATTACCTACACGCACAAAGGGCGCCAGTACGTGACCGTGCTGTCCGGTCTCGGCGGCAGCGTGCCCAACCGCGTGGCGGCGAAATCGGTCCCGCCCGGCGGCTCGGTGTGGACGTTTGCCTTGATGCCTGACTAGCGTGAAAACTGCCTGCGCCGTGGTTCTCTTTTTCGCGGGCACGAGCGCCACGGCACAGCCCTTCCCGGCGGAAAGGGTCAAGAAGGGTGCGGAGCTCTACGAGACGCATTGCCAGACCTGCCACGGCCCGCGTCTCGCCAACCCGCCTTGGGCGGCCGACTTGCGCCAGTTTCCGCGCGAAGATCGCGCGCGCTTCGTCGACACGGTGACTTACGGCAGGAGGGGCATGCCGCCCTGGGAGGACGTGCTGAAGCCCGAGGACATCGAGGCGCTGTGGGCCTACGTCGTCGCCGGAGACGGCAGAAAGTAGCGCTTCAGCTCCAGAAGAACGCCTGTGCGCCGAGGGCCGACCAGGCGGCGTTCATTTCGATGAACTGGCGATCCAGGCCGAGCACCCAGTTGCAGATCTGCTGACGCACGAATAGCTGTTGCTCCCGATCCAGGTATTCCATGGCGCCCCTCCCCAACCTAGGGAACACCTTTTGCCAATCGACCGCAATAGGGCGTACGTACTAATCCTTGCCAGATATCATCGCCATACAAGGAGGAGCCATGAGAAAGACCGTCATTTCCCATGTTGCTTTCGGATGCGCAAGCGCGTTGCTCGCTTCCTCGGTGACCTATCTCGCGCAGGGCCAGCCCGCCCCAAGCACCGGCTTGCGCCAGACCGAGCTCTTCAAGACGAAGATGGATGACGTGCTCGGCCGGGTAGTGACCGTGCGCCGGACCGAGCGCGATCCCGGAAACGGCAGCGCGCCGCACCGCCACCCCGGCAGCCATACCATCGGCTACGTGCTCGAGGGAACGTATGAGGTGAAGGTCGGTGACGGCCCGTTGCAGAAGCTCGGCCCCGGCGAGACGTTCTACGAGCCGCCCGGCGCGTTGCATGCGGTCTCGCGCAACGCCAGCTCGACCCAGGCAGTCAAGTACCTGGTGATTCAGATCTCCGATCCGACGAAGCCGCAGAGCGTGCCCGAGTAGAGTCTCTTTTTTCAGAGCTAGATCTCGACCCGCGTGCCGAGTTCGATCACGCGGTTGGTGGGAATATTGAAGTAATCCGTGACGCTCCCGGCGTTGCGTGCCATCGCGGCGAAGAGACGGTCGCGCCAGCGCGTGAGGCCGTTGCCCGCCTTCACCGGCACGACCTTCTCCCGCGACAGAAAGAACGAGACCTGCATCGGGTCGAGCTCCACGCCGCAGCTCCCGCACATTGCGAGGTCGGCCGCGAGATCGGGGCGGTTCATGAAGCCGTAGCGCAGGCGCACCCGCCAGCACCGCGCATCGAGGGATTCGCAGGCGAGCCTTTCCTCGATCGGCACCCAGGGCGCATCGCGAAATTCGACGGTAAGGAACACGACCCGCTCATGGAGCACGTTGTAGTGCTTGAGGCTGTGCAGCAGGGCGTGCGGCGTCGCGTCGGGCGTCGCAGTGAGGAAAACCGCCGTGCCCGGCACGCGTGCGACCCGATCCTGGAGCAGCGAGCGCATGAATGCCTCGAGCGGCACCGAAGCGCTGCGCAGTTGCCGGTAGAGAGCTTCGCGCCCGCCGCGCCAGCTCATCATCACGGTGAAGATCGCGCCGGCGAGCGCCAACGGAAACCAGCCGCCGTCGAGCACCTTGTGCAGCGCGGCCGCGAGGAAAACACCCTCGATCAGCATGAAGAACCCGCTCGCGCCGACGCAGAGCCAGAGCGCATAGCCCCAGCCGAACCGGATCACGAAAAAGGTGAGGAAGGTGGTGGCGAGCATCGTGCCCATCACCGCGACGCCGTAGGCGGACGCAAGCGCGGTCGAAGAGCCGAATCCGACGACCGCCGCGGCCACCGCGGCGAGCAGGGTCCAGTTGACGACCGGCACGTAGATCTGCCCGATGGTCTGCGCCGAAGTGTGCAAGACGTTCATGCGCGGCAGATAGCCGAGGTGGATCGCCTGCCGGGTCATCGAGTACGCGCCGGAGATCGTCGCCTGGGAGGCGATGATCGTGGCCGCGGTCGCGAGCCCCACCATGGGGTAAAGGGCCCATGACGGATACGAGAGATAAAACGGGTTCTCCAGTGCCTTGGGATGCTCGATCAGCAGTGCGCCCTGGCCGAAATAGTTCAGCACCAGCGCCGGGGCCACCAGGCCGAACCATGCCAGGCGGATGGCGCGCTTGCCGAAATGCCCCATGTCGGCATAGAGCGCTTCGGCGCCGGTGATCGCGAGCAGCACCGCGCCGAGCACGACGAACGAGGCGAAGCCGTGCGCGGTTGCGAAATTGAACGCGTGGCGCGGGTCGAGCGCCTCCAGGATCGCGGGCTGCCTGGCAATGTTCCACGCGCCGACCGCCGCGAGCGACACGAACCACAGCGCGCACACCGGAGCGAAAAGGAGGCCCACGAAACCGGTGCCGCGCCTCTGGATCAGGAACAGAGCGATCAGGATGGCCGCGGCGAGCGGCACGACGTACGGCTTGAATCCGGAGGTCCCGACTTCCAGGCCTTCGAC
>DATLUZ010000223.1:0-18860 GCA_035577785.1 Burkholderiales bacterium
CCCGGGCATGAGGTGCTTACCCATCGCGAGCCCTCCGATCGGCACCGGCTCGTAGCCGATCTCGCGGACCAGCGTCGAGGCGACCGCGATCGCTCCCGCATCGTCGCTTGCGAGCGGCATGCCGACGCGCCCCGGCTCCTTGTGCGCCTCGCCCATCTGCGACGCTCCGATGGCGTTGAACGCGCGCACCAGGCGGGCGCCGGGAAGGAGCTCCGCCGAAGCGAGGCCTGCGCCCTTCTCGCGCGCCCAGGTGGCGATCTCGCCGTCGCGGCCGACGAAGGGATTGCAGGTGTCGATCACCACCTTGCCCTTGATCAGGCCGGCGAGGCTCTTGCCGATCTCGGGAAGCGCTCGGTAGGGCACCGAGATCATGACGACTTCGCCGAACGCCGCGGCTTCCCTCGGCGTCCCGGCGCGCGCCTTGGCGCCGAGCTTCGCGGCGAGCGCCTTGTCGTGGTCGAGGTCGAGCGACGAGAACATCACTTCATGCCCGGCCCTGACCCAGACGCCTCCCAGGGTGCCGCCGACCTGCCCCGAGCCGACGATGCCGATTTTCATTTTCCGGCTGCCGGCTTGCGGCAGAGCCGGAAGCGGCAGGCCGCCTGCGATGAGGGTGATCGCGGCCGCTTTGACAAAGGCACGACGATTCATGCGAGTTCCTTTTCGATTTCTAACGGCGCAGCACCAGAACGAGCGCGGCGAGCACGAGCGTCGCGCCGAGAAGCATGGGCACGGTAACGGCCTCGTCGAGGAGGAGCCAACCCCACAGGATGCCGAGCACCGGGACCGCGAGGCCGACGGTCAGCGTGCGCGAGGGGCCGATGTCGCGGATCAGGCTGAAGAAGGGCAGGTACGCGAGCCCGCTGCAGAGGAGCCCGACACCCAGCAGCGCGCTGGCGCTTTCGGCGGTCCAGGCAGCGGGCGGCGACGCGAAGGTCCAGAGCGGTGCCATGATCGCGGCCGCGAAGGCGATCGTGCCGCCGGCGGCCCCCATCGCGGGAAGCCGCCCGGTGCGCTGCTTGATCATCACGCCCGCCCAGCCCCACAGCGTCGCGCCCGCGACCGCCGCCGCCGTCGAGAGGAGCGTGCGTGCGTTCAGCTCGACCGGACCGAGGTTGACGATCAACGCGACGCCGGCGATGCCGAGCGCGAATCCGGCGACCCGCGCGCGGCGCAGCCGCTCGCCCAGGACGGGTGCGGCAATGACCGCCGCCGAGAGCGGCACGAGTCCGTTGATGATCGCGAGATAGCCCGCCGGCAGCGAAGTGGCCGCAAAGGCGTAGCACACGAACGGCAGCACGTTGTTCACCAGGCTGAGGGCGAGGTAATCCTTCCAGTGCTGGAGCGGCGCGATGCGCTGGCGCGCGAAGAAGATGACCCAGGGAACGAGGAAGAGCGCCCCGAGGAGCGCGCGTCCCTCGGCCACCGGCGCCGCGCCGAAAACCGGCACGGCGACGCGCAGGAACAGGAACTGCAACGACCACAGCGTGGCGAGCAGCAGCCACCGTCCCGCGTCGTAGGCTTGCACCTCCTGCTAGAGGTACACGCGCTTCATGTTGTCGGCCGGGTAGCGTGCGCCCGCCCCGGCGCCCACCGGCGCAGCGTCCGAGATCTTCTTCAGATCGGATTCCGAGAGCCTCACGTTCAAAGCCCCGAGATTCTCTTCGAAGCGCTGCTTGCGTTTGGTGCCCGCGATGGCGACCACGTCCTTGCCCTGCGCCAGCACCCAGGCGAGCGCGAGCTGCGCCGGGGTGCACTTCTTTTCCTTCGCGATCGCCTCGAGCCGCGCGGCGAGCGCCACGTTCTTGTCGAGGTTCTCGCCCTGGAAGCGCGGATGCGCGAGGCGCCGGTCGCCCTCGGGCAGGTCCTGCTTACCGTGCACCGAGCCGGTAAGCATGCTCCGGCCGAGCGGGGCGTAGGCGACCAGGGTGATGCCCAGCTCGCGCGTGGCGCGCAGCGTTTCCTCGCCCTCTTTCCGATACAACAGGGAAAATTCATTCTGGACCGCGGCGATCGGGTGCACCTTGTGCGCGCGGCGGATGGTCTCGGGGCGCGCCTCGGACAGGCCGAGCGCGCGCACCTTGCCCTGCTCGACCAGCTTCTTCATCGCGCCGACGGTCTCCTCGATCGGCACGTTCGGATCGACGCGGTGCTGGTAATAGAGGTCGATCACGTCGACTCCGAGGCGCTTCAGGCTCGCCTCGCACGCCTGCATTACGTATTCCGGCCGCCCGTCGACGCCCTGCTTGCCGTCGGCGCCCTTCACCTGGCCGAACTTCGTCACCACCAGCGCCTTGTCGCGCCAGCCGCCCTTGAGCGCGCGCCCAAGCAGCGTCTCGTTGTGGCCCCAGCCGTACATGTCGGAGGAATCGAGGTGGTTCACGCCGCGCTCGAGGGCGTGATGGATGACGCCGATCGACTCCTCGTCGTTGGCGTTTCCGTAGATGCCCGACATCGACATCAGGCCGAGGCCGACTACCGAGACTTCGATCGGCGAGCGGCCGAGCTTGCGCTTTTCCATTGCGTTGGTCCTTAGAACGAGAATTTGATTCTGGAACCGGCGGCGGCCGCGCCGGGCTGGGCAGGCTCCTGCTGCTGCTTGATCACCTTGATGTCGTAGAGCAGCAGATCGCGTTGCACGTCCGGCTGCGTGATCGGCTCGACGCCGTGGAACGAGTCGTTCGTCTTCATGAAGGCGAACAGCGTGTTCGGCAGGTATTCCATGGTGTGCACACGGCGGAAGTGCTCGAACGGGTGGCGCATGCCGCCCTGGCAGGTGAACCCGGGCTCCTTCGGTGCGTAGAGCGAGGTGCCGAGCGGCGCCATCGACGCGTCCGGCGGCAGGTAGAAAAGGAAGGACAGCACCTTGTCCTGGGCATCGGTGTGCGGCGGCAGCGAATACGTGGTGCGGTCGCGCACGACCAGTGCCTCGTCGCCGAAGCGCTGCGCTCTCAGATCGTTGAACCGGTGCTGAAGATAGAGCGCGAACTTGGCGATCATCAGCTCCCCGAACCTCGGCCCGCGCATCCAGCCCATCAGCTCTTCCCAGAAGGCGCGCTGCGCGGGCTCGAGCTTGGCGGTGTGCTCGTGCCGCAGCGGCATCACGAGGCGCGTGTCGGGATAGTCGTCGGCCACGCGGCCCATGGAGCGCAGCGTGCGCAGATGGGCCTCGGACGGAAGGTTGGCTCGCAGGCGGGCATAGAAGTCCTGCGGGAAGATGTCGCGCACGTAGATGTGCGGGTACGGGAATTCGAGCATCGGCGCATTCGCGATGCGGTACTGCACGTGCAGGTCAACGTCGCTCGAAGACATATTCCGCGCATCCTATGAAGGGCCCCGACCTGCGCACCGCGCGTTGCACCTGGGCGGGGTCGTGGCGATAGCCCAGGGCGTGCAGGTGCGCGACCAGCTCGAGGTGATCGGGCAGGTTCTGATTGATCTCCACCAGCAGCGATTTCAGACGCTTGCCGCGCAGCACGCCGGCGGCGCCGGCGATCACCTTGGGCTCGAAGCCGTCGACGTCGATCTTGACATAGTGCGGCTCGGGCACGATCCCGCGGCTGACGAGGTCGTCGAGGCGCGCCGAGAGGCAGCCCTGCGAGTACGCGGGGTCCATCGGACGATGGGAGAAGTCCACGCGCTCGCCGAGCGAATGACACGAGCCGCCGGCGCGCAGGTCCGAAAGGTGCAGCTCGCTGAAGCCCTCGGCGTCGGAGAGCGCGAGGCAATAGGCCTTGACCCGCCCGCCCAGCTCGTTCAGCACCAGGTTGCGATTGAGCAGGGCGTAGTTCTGCGCCTCGGGCTCGAATGCGTACACCCGCACGCCGCGCGTCTTCGCCGCCCACACGGTGTACATGCCGACGTTAGCGCCGACGTCGACCAGGATCTCGTCGCGACGGAATCGGGCGATCCACTCGATGGTCGAGGGCTCCTTTTCGAACAGCGAGTCGACGCGCCACTTCAGGTGGCTCGACGGCGTGAGATAGCGCACCGCGCCGCTCTCGTGAGCCACCTCGCACGTCGGGTTCAGCCGCTCGTACTCTTCCAGCGTCAGCACAAAAGCAGTTTACCCGCTAGAACAGGTCGAAGTATTCCCGCTGCTCCCATTCGCTGACCTCGAGGTTGTAGCGCGCGATCTCGGCTTCCTTGATGGTGCAGTAGTAGTCGACGAACTGCCTTCCGAGTCCCTGGCACAGCGCTTCGTCCTTGCGCAGGCATTCGAGCGCTTCGGCGAGCGTGCGCGGAAGGGGCTCGGCTTTCGCCTCGTAGGGCGCGTCGGCGGCGGGCGGCGGAGACAGCTTGCGCGACATCCCGTCGAGGCCGGAATAGATCTGCGAGGCGAAATAGAGATAAGGATTGGCGGCGGGCTCGCCGGCGCGGTTCTCGAGCCGCGTTGCCGGGTCCCCGGCACCGCCGACCACGCGGATCAGCGCGCCGCGGTTGTCGCGTCCCCAGATCACCCGGTCGGGCGCGAGGGAGTAGGCGCGGTAGCGCTTGTAGCCGTTGATGGTCGGCGTCGCGAGCGCGGTGGCGCCGCGCGCGTGGGCCAGCAGCCCGGCCAAATAGGATTTCCCAGCCGGGGACAACGCTTCGTCTTTCGATTGCGGAGTGAAGGCGTTGACTCCGTCCCGGATGAGCGACTGGTGCAGGTGCCAGCCGCTCGACATCACGTTGGGCAGTTTCGGCCGGCACATGAAGGTGGCGTGGTAGCCATTGCGCCGCGCGATCTGCTTGACCGCGCTCCTGAAGAGGAGCATTGCGTCGGCCGCGGCCATGCCGGGCATCGCGCCGAGCGTGATCTCCATCTGGCTCGGCCCGAACTCGATCTCGTAGGAGCGCAGCGGCAGGCCGAGCTTCGTGAGCCCATTGCGCAGCAGCTCGACCACCGGGTCGATGAGGTCGTAGCGATGCTCGGTGAGGAGCTGGTAGCCGGTAGTGAGGAGGGCGACTTCGGGCGGCGTGCCGGGCTGGCCGGCGTCCTGCGGCTGCAGGCGCTCGTCGAGGATCCGGAAAACGTGGAACTCCACCTCGAGCCCGGCAAGCAGATCGTAGCCCGAAGCCGAGAGCTTCTGCAGCGCCGCACCGAGGAGGCTGCGGGTGCAGAACGGCGCGGGTCGTCCGTCCGGAAAGCGGGCGTCGCAGAGGAACCAGCCGGTATCGGGCGCCCACGGCAGGATGCGGAAGGTCGACGGATCGGCGTGCAGCACCAGATCCGCTGCGCCCTGCATCGCGGCGATGCCGATACCGCCGCCGGGAGTGAAAGCCGGGAACACCGTCCGGTGGGACGTATCCTTCAAGAGGAGCGTGCTGGTGACGTTGATCCCGCGCTCGAGTGCCGCGGCCACCTCGGCGGGGGCGAGCGACTTGCCGCGCAGCACGCCGTGCTGGTCGGCGAACGAAAAGCGCACGGCCTTCAGGTCGTGCGCGTCGATTTCCTTCAGCGCTTCCTTCTTGTTCATCCCCAGGCGGATTTCTTCCGGCGGTTCACATCGAAGGCCTTCCAGTACTCTTCCAGGCGATCGCTCGGGCCGATGCCGTCGACGGCCGGCGGCCCGGTGATCTCGCGCGCACCCTGAGTGTCGAGCACCATCAGCGGCTTCTCGCCCGCCTGATTCTTGCGAATGGCATCCACCAGGAGGCGACGGTAGAGCACGATTCCCTTGTCGGTGGTCCCGAGGTGCTCCCGGGTACGGTCCTGGATGCGGCCCTGCGACTCGCAGGCCCACTGGTCGTGGATGTTGATGTCGAAGCCCATGCCAGTGAAGGTCGACTTCCTCTGTTCCTCCACGCTGAAGCCCCAGCCGTTCGCCCGGCCGAAGATCGGCTTGTAGTCAGGCGCAGGATAGGTCCTCAGCCGCTGCGCCCGCATCGTGTCCTTGTCGACCGGGGCGCCGAAGCTCGTGAAGATCGAATACCAGTAGCAGCCGTAGTCGTCGACCGGCACGTGCCACTGCGAGATGGTCATCTCGGGACTCATCGGGATGACGAAGGCCTGCGGGAAGAGGATGTTGGTGACCCGAAGATGGGTCTTCGATTCATCCAGCTTTCTCAGCGTCTGGAGCCGCATGCCGTACGCCGTGCGCTCGACGCGGATCTCGGGGCGGTCGAGCTCGCGCAGCACCTTGCTCATGGGAATCTCGGCGCCGGCGGGCGTGGAACGGAACTGCCGCCCGTAGCTCGTCGCCGGATCCTCGTCCTCGAAGAACTTGTGCAGCCACGAAGCGTGCGCCGGGTCGATGCCGACCTCCAGCGCCTGCAGCCAGTTGCAGTCCCAGTAGCCCTTGAAGGCGAACGTGTACTCGTTGGGCGCGACGAAGCAGTCGAAGTGCGGGAAGGCCGGGGCCTCGCCCGCGCCGAGGTAGGCGAAGAGGACGCCGCTCCTCTCGCTGACCGGATAGGCCTTCTGCCGGACGTGCTCGCACATCCGGCTGCCTTCGGGCTCGGCCGGCGTGGCGAGGCACTTGCCAGTCGTGTCGAAGAGCCAGCCGTGGAAGCTGCAGCGCAGGCCGCCGTCCTCGAGGCGGCCGTAGGCGAGATCGGCGCCGCGGTGCGGGCAATGCCGCTCGAGCAAACCATACTGGTCTTGGTTTTTGAAAAGAACCAAGTCCTCGCCGAGGAGGCGGACCGCCTTCACCGGCCGCGGCCCCTGCAACTCCTCGACCAGCGCGACCGGCTGCCAGTAGTTGCGCAGCAAGGCACCGGCCGGCGTGCCGGGGCCGATGCGGGTCATCAATTCGTTCTGCTCTGCGCTGATCATTCTTCGCGGTAGAGGGCGAGTGCCTTCATCGCCGGGAAGTCATTGAACGAGAAGAGCACTGCGTCTTCGGTCGCAGACGCGTTGCCGTGTGAGTGGAGCGCCCAGGACGGCAGCGCGAAGATGTCCTTCTCCTCCCAATCGAAGCGCTCGCCGGCGATCACCGACCAGCCGCGGCCCCTGGCGACCTGGTAGATCGCGCTGCCGGTGTGGCGATGCGCTCTGGTTTCTTCTTTCGGTTTCAATAGCTGGAGCTGCGCGCCGATGGTGGGCATGATCGGCCCGCCGGTCAGGGGATTCGTATACTCAAAAACGACCCCATCATATTCGGATCGATGGGGAGAGCGTTTCAGGTTTTCGTAGCTTTCATCCCAGCCGTATTTGAAAACCGGGGAATAGGGTCTCGACCAGTTGGCGCGCGAAAGCGGCGCCGGCTTTTGCACCACCTCCGGATGAACCTCGTAGAAGTTCGCGTCGAGCGAGTTCATGAGCGGGATGTCGAGGCCGTCCTGCCAGATGCACTGCGTGCCGCCGGCGTCGATGCCATGGTCGTGCCAGGTGCCGTTCGGCGTAAGGACGAGGTCGCGCGCGCCCAGCTCGAGGCGCTCGCCCTCCACCACGGTATAAGCTCCGCGTCCCTCCATGATGAAGCGCAGCGCGGAGGCCTGGTGGCGGTGCGCCGAAGTGAATTCGCCCGGATCCATGATCTGCACGCCGGTGTAAAGGAGCCCCGCCGCCGCGCTCCACTCCTTGCGGCCCGGATTCACCAGCATCACGACGCGCCGCGCCGCCTTCTCCGCCGACACGAGCCGCGGCGCGCGCCGCACGAGCGGCTCGATGCGCTTCCACTTCCACAGGATCGGCACCGACTTCGGCTGCGGGTACCAGGGCTCGATGTCGTTCGCGACGTTCCACAGCGCGCCGAGCGCTTCGCCCTCGAGGCTCGCGTAATACGCTTCGAGCTCCGGCGTATCCTCGACGTTGGCCCGCCCGATGACGTTCTCGCGCTTCACGGATCGATTCTATACCCCGAGATAACGGTGCTGGACCTCCGGGTTCGCGCCGAGCTCGGCCGAGCTTCCGCTCCAGACCACGCGGCCCTTCTCCAGCACGTAGTGGCGGTCGGCGACGCGCGCCAGCGCGGCGACGTCCTTGTCGATGAGCAGGATGGCGAGCCCTTCGCCTTTCAGCCGCTCGATCGAGCGGTAGATCTCGATGCGCACGAGCGGCGCGAGCCCCTCGGTGGCCTCGTCGAGAATGAGCAGGCGCGGATTGGTCATGAGGGCGCGTCCGATCGCGAGCATCTGCTGCTCGCCGCCGGAGAGCTGGTTGCCGTAGTGCCTTTGCCTTTCCCGCAGCTGCGGGAACAGGGCGAAGACGCGCTCGAGCGTCCAGGGGTTCGGGTCGGAGCGGCGGTTGGCCGCGGTCGCGACGAGGTTCTCGCGCACCGTGAGGTTCGGAAACACCTGCCGGCCTTCGGGGACCAGGCCGAGCCCGGCCTGTGCGATGCGGTAGGACGCCAATCCCTCGAGCGACCTCCCCTGGAACGAGATCGTGCCCGATCTTGGCGGCACGATGCCCATTACCGAGCGCACGGTGGTGGTTTTCCCCATGCCGTTGCGGCCGAGAAGCGTCACCACCTTTTCGTTCGGGACGCAGAAGTCGACGCCGAACAGGACCTGGCTGCGCCCGTAGGAGGTCTGCAGCGCACGTACCTCGAGCATCAGGCCTCCATCCCCAGGTACGCCCGCCGCACTTCCTCGTTCGCCCGGATCTTCTCGGGCGTGCCGCTGGCGATCAGGCGGCCGTAGACCAGCACCGAGATGCGGTCGGCGAGCCTGAACACCGCGTCCATGTCGTGCTCGACGAGGATGATGGTGTGCCTGCGCTTGAGCGAGGCGAGCAGCGCGATCATGCGCCGCGATTCCTCGATCCCCATGCCGGCCATCGGCTCGTCGAGCAGCAGCAGGCGCGGCGCCGTGGCGAGCGCGATCGCGACCTCGAGCTGCCGCTGCTCGCCATGCGCGAGATTTCCCGCGAGAACCTGGCTTCTCTCCGCCAATCCAAGATCGTTGAGGATCTTCTTCGCGGGCTCGATCAGCGCCGGATCGCTGCGGGCGTCGCGCCAGAACCGGAAGCTGTGCCCGGCGTGCGCCTGAATGGCGAGCGCCACGTTCTGCAGCACGCTGAAGTCTGGATAGACGCTGGTGATCTGGAACGAGCGTGCCAGCCCGAGGCGCGCGCGCCGCGGCGCGGGAAAGGCGGTGATGTCGGCGCCGGCGAAGCGCACCGTGCCCGAATCGGGCCGCAGGTTGCCCGCGAGCTGGCCGATGAAGGTGGTCTTGCCGGCGCCGTTCGGCCCGATCACCGCGTGCGTCTCGCCCTCGGCGACGTCGAAGTCGATGCCGTCGCTCGCCCGCAGCGCGCCGAACTGCTTCGTCAGTCCCCGGACTTCAAGCATCGGGTTTGTAGAACATGCCGGCGAGGCCGCGCTTGAAGAAAATCACCGAAAGCACGAGCAGCGGGCCCAGGACGACCTGCCAGTACTCGGTCCAGCCCTTGAGCACCTCCTCGACGAGCAGCAGCGCGAAGGTGCCGATCACCGGTCCGGCGGTGCTCGCCATGCCGCCGAGGATCACCATGAACATGAGGTCGCCCGACTGCTGCCAGCTCATGAGGCCGGGCGTGATGTAGTTCGTGTGGTTGGCGTAGAGCGCGCCGGCGAGGCCGCACATCGCGCCCGCGATGACGAAGGCGGCGAGGCGATAGGGATAGGGTGAGAAGCCGATCGCGCGCGTGCGCGGATCGTTCGACTTCGCCGCGCGCAGCGCCATCCCGAATCTCGAATTGACGATTCGGTAAACCAAAAAGACGGATAAAAGCATCAGCAGCAAGGCGAGGTAGTAGAACGCCACGGGGTCGCCCAGGTCGACGAGCCCCGAGAACTGGCTTCTCGCCTTCAGCCGCATGCCGTCGTCGCCACCAAACTCGGCGAGCGAGATGCCGAGGTAGTACAGCATCTGCGTGAAGGCGAGGGTGATCATGATGAAGTAGATGCCGCTCGTCCGGATCGAGACCGCGCCGATGGCGAGCGCGACGAGCGCAGAGGCGGCGACGGCGAGCGGCCATTGCAGCCACCCGCTCGCGGCGCCGTAGAAGGCCATGATGCCGACGCTGTAGGCGCCGATGCCCAGGTACGCGGCGTGGCCGAAGGACACGAGCCCGCCGTAGCCGAGGATGAGGTTGAGGCTGATGGCGGCGATCGACAGGATCAGCACGCGCCGCACGAGATCGATGTAGTAGGTCTGCCCGAGCGCGGTGGCCAGCGGCGGCAGCGCCACCAGCACCAGCACGAACATGATCCAAAGCAGGATGCGCCTCGTGATCATTCAGCCTCTCGCGGAGAACAGACCGGCAGGCCTGACCGCGAGGACCACGGCCATCAGGAGGTAGATGAGCATCGAGGCGAGCGCCGGGCCGGCCGCCTCGGCGGCCGGCGGGGAGATGACGCTGGCGAGAAGCGGCTTGAGAAACGCGCGGCCCATCGTGTCGACCACCCCGACGACGATCGCGCCGACGAGCGCGCCGCGCACCGAGCCGATGCCCCCGATCACGATCACCACGAAGACCTGGATGAGGATGAGCTCGCCCATGCCGGGCTGCACCGCGTAGATCGGCCCGGCCATCAGGCCGGCGAGCCCGGCGAGGGCGGCGCCCAGGCCGAACACCACGGTGTACAGGAGCTTGATGTTGACGCCGAGGGCCGCGACCATCGTGCGGTTGGAAGCGCCGGCTCGCACAAGCATGCCGAGGCGCGTGCGCGTCACCACATACCAGAGCAGTACGGCCGTGAGCAGGCCGACGATGAGGATTGCAACACGGTAGATCGGATAGCGCGAGCCGGTGAAGAGCTCGATGTGGCCTTGCAGCCAGGCCGGCAGCGCCGCGTACTGCGCGCCGCGGCCCCAGATCATGGAAATGAGCTCGTTGAAGAACAGGATCAGCCCGAACGTGGCGAGCACCTGGTCGAGGTGGTCGCGGTTGTAGAGCGCGCGCAGCGTGACCACCTCGATCGCCATGCCGACGAGCAGCGTGCCGAGCAGGGCGAGCGCGACCCCGGCGACGTAGTTCCCGGTCCAGCCGGTGAACGCGACGGCGAGGTAGGCGCCTACCATGTAGAGCGAGCCGTGCGCGAGGTTCACCATGTTCATGATGCCGAGGACGAGCGTCAGCCCGGCCGCCATCAGGAACAGCATGACGCCGTATTGCAGGCCGTTCAGCAGCTGCTCAAAAACCAGCGCCCAGGTCATGGCAAAAAAATAAGGGCGCTTCCGCGCCCTCAACAAATAGGGACTGTCCGGATTGTCCCTATTTTTTGTCCTACCACTTCATCTTGCAATCTTGGTGGTAGGCGTCCTGGTGCTTCTCGAACGCCTTCTGCACGATCTTCATCGCCACCCCGTCCTTGTTGCCCGCCTTCACCGCCTGCAGCAGGTAGAAGTCCTGGATCGGGTGCTGGTTGTTGTTGAACTGGAACTTGCCGCGGATCGAATTGTAGTTGGCCTTGCGCATTTCCTTTACCAACGCCTGGGTGTCCTTCAGGTTGCCCTTGGTCGCACGCACGGCCGAATCGATCAGCATGATGGCGTCGTAGCTCTGCGCGCCGTAGTAGGACGGGATGTAGCCGTACTTCTTCTCGAAGTCGGCCACGTACTTTTTGCTCGCCGGCACGTCGAGGTCCGGGCTCCAGAAGCGCGCCTCGTACTGGCCGATCGCCGCTTCTCTCAGCGCCGGCAGCGTCGTCTCGTCCACCGTGAACACCGAGTAGAGCGGGATCTGGTCGCGCAGCCCCGCCTGCACGTACTGCTTCACGAACTGGATACCCATGCCGCCGGGATAGAACACGAATACCGCCTTCGGGTTCTTGGCGCGCAGCTGGCTGATCTCGGCCTGGTAGTCGGTCTGCTGGAACTTGGTGTAGACCTCGTCGACGATCTTGCCCTTGTAGTAGCGCTTGAGGCCCGCGACCATGTCCTTGCCGGCCTGGTAGTTCGGCGCCATCACATAGAGCTCGCCGATGCCCTTGTCGTTGAGATACTTGCCGAGCGCTTCGGGCGACTGGTCGTTGTTCCACGAGGCCGAGAAATAGAGCTCGTTGCACTGGCTGCCGGCGAGCGGGCTCGCCCCGGCATTGGCGCCGACCATGATGTGCCCGGCGCCCGTGACCACGGGCACGACCGCCATCATCACGTTCGACCAGATGATGCCCGCCATGAAGTCGACCTGGTTCTTCTTCAGCATCTCCTCGGCGAGCTGCACGCCCACCTCGGGCTTGAACTGGTCGTCGCCGTAGATCACCTCCACGGCGCTCCCGGCCATCTTGTGCCCGAGGTGATCGAGCGCGAGATCGACCGAGTCCTTCATGTGCTTTCCGATGATCGCGGGCGGACCGGACAGCGTGGTGATGAAGCCGATCTTGATCTTTTGCTGCTGCGCCGCCGCCGGCAGCGAGAAAGCGACGCTCGCCGCGGCCACGCTGGCGAGAATGGATTTGATCACTGCGTCCTCCTCAGGAAATTAAATTCGAATCAAAACTAAGGCTTGCGAGTCTAGAGGACGAGGCCAGCGCGGCGCAAGCGAACTACCCGAGGAAGCGATTCGGCTTGAGAAAAAAACCGAGGACCAGCGCGCCGTCGGGCGAGCGCGCGACGTGCCGGTTGCCCTTGGGCCGCCACACGTAGTCGCCTTTCTTCACTTCGCCTTCGTCGTCGACGATGCTGCCTTCGAGCACGTAGGTCTGTTCGATCTCGACATGCTCGTGCAGCGGCAGCACCGCGCCGGGCTGCCAGCGGAAAAGCGCGGTGAGCAGCCCCGACTCCTTGTCCTCCAGGAGCACTTTCATCTCGACGCCGGCATGGCCGGTCGGCTTCCAGGGAAGGTCGGAGACGTTGATGTAGCGGGAGGCGAGCGGGCCGAGCGCGATGGAGTCCATATTGGTACTCTACCCGCTCGCAGGCCACCTCGGCACATGTCATGCTGTGTGGGTGGCAGTGAAGTGTTCGCGTCTGGCGCTTGCCGCCCTTCTTTGGTTCGCGCCTGCCCATGCCCAGCAGGTTCCCGACACGCTCGAACAGCGCCTGGTCGCCTGCGCGGCCTGCCATGGCAAGAACGGCGAAGGCCTGAAGGCGAATGAGTACTACCCCCGCATTGCGGGCAAACCTGCGCGCTACCTCTTCAACCAGCTCGTGAACTTCCGCGAGCGCCGGCGCCAGTCGCCGGCGATGAATTACATGGTGGGCTTTCTCTCGGACGACTACCTGCGCGACATCGCGCGCTACTACGCGATGCAGCCGCCCCGATACCCGGCGCCGCAGGAGAAGCCTTCGAGCGAGGTCCAGGCGCGCGGCGAGGCCCTGATGCAGCGCGGTGATCCGGTCAGAAAGATCCCCGCCTGCGCCGCCTGCCACGGCGAGCGCCTCACCGGGATGGAGCCGGCGATTCCGGGCCTGGTCGGCCTGGAGGTGCACTACATCGGCGCGCAGATGGGCGCATGGCGCAACCGCCTGCGGCGCGCACAGGCGCCCGATTGCATGGCGAACATCGCCTCGCTGCTGATCCCGGGCGACGTCGAGGCCATCGCCGCGTACCTCGCAAGCCTCCCGCCACCCGCGCACGCCGAGCCGCTGCCCGCAGGCTCGCTGAAGCTCCCCACGGAGTGCGGCGGCGCATGAATCAGACCCAGCGCCTGACTGCCGTTGCGATCCTCGGTGTTGCGATAGTGCTGGGAATCGGCTTCGTGGTGCACTTCCCATGGAAAAGCGAACCGCCGCGAGGCGGCCCGGCCGGCGCCGACCTCAAGCTCGGCGAGTACCTGATCCAGGCGGGCAACTGCTATTCGTGCCACACCGCGCACGACGGCAAGCCCTATGCCGGCGGCCGCCCCGTCGCGACGCCTTACGGAACGCTCTACAGCTCGAACATCACGCCGGACCCGCAGACCGGCGTCGGCAACTGGTCCGCCGATGACTTCTGGCGCGCGCTGCACGAGGGGAAGTCGAAGGACGGCTCGCTCCTCTATCCGGCGTTTCCATACTGGGCCTACACCAAAGTGACGCGCGAGCACGCCGACGCGATGTACGCGTACCTGAAATCGATTCCTCCGGTGTCGCAGCAGAACCGGGCGCACGAGATGCGCTTCCCGTACGACCAGCGGCCGCTCCTGGCCGGATGGCAGGCGCTGTACTTCAGGGAGGGCGAGTTCAAGCCCGATCCGCGGCAGACGCCAGAATGGAACCGCGGCGCCTACCTCGTCGAGGGCCTCGGCCACTGCGCCGGCTGTCACGGGCAGCGCGGTGCCTGGGGCAGCGTGCGGGAGAAGGACATCGGCGGCGGCCTGATCCCGATGCTGAACTGGTACGCGCCCTCGCTTGGCTCCAAAAGGGACGCCGACGAGATCGCCGAGTTCCTCAAGCACGGCGTGTCGAGCGCACGCGCGGCCTTCGGCCCGATGTCGGAGGTGATCCGCGACAGCCTGCAGCATCTCGAGATCGCCGACCTGAGAGCGATGGCGGTGTACCTCGCCTCCCGCGGCGATGGGGACGAGGAGACCGCGAGCGGTCCGCGCCTCACGAGCGCACAGCAGAAACAGCTGATGGAGCTCGGGGCGCGCGTCTACCACGATCGTTGCGCCGACTGCCACCAGCAGGCCGGCGAGGGCGTGCCGAGGGTCTATCCGCGGCTCGCAGCCAATGAAGCCATCCTGATGCGCAATCCCGTGAACGCCGTCCGCATCGTCCTGAACGGCGGCTTCCCCCCCAGCACCCGAGGCAATCCCAGGCCCTATGGCATGCCGCCCTTCGCGCACGTGCTGAGCGATGGCGAGGTCGCGGCCGTCGTGACCTACATCCGCGGCGCCTGGGGCAACCGCGCCGCGCCGGTGTCCGCCGTCCAGGTGGCGAGCGCCCGCGGCGTTCCGCTCGACTAAGATCGCGGCGTGCTTCGCCTCACCGCAGTGACCAAGCGCTTCGGGGCGCGCACGGTGCTGAACGCCGTGTCGCTCGAGCTCGCCGCCGGCGAATACGTCGCGGTCGTCGGCGATTCGGGCATCGGCAAGTCGACGCTTCTCAACGTGATCGCCGGCCTCGAGCCTGTGGATTCCGGGAGTATTTGTTTTTTTGAGCGTGAAATTGAAAAGCTAAGCGATGATGCTTTGTCTCTCCTGAGGCGCGACTGCTTCGGCTTCGTGTTCCAGGCGTTTCACGTCCTGCCGCACCTCAGCGTCGAGGAGAACGTCGCGCTTCCGCTGCTGCTGCGGGGAACCGCTGCGCGCGAAAAGGCGCGGCAGATGCTCGCGGCGGTCGGCCTGAAAGGGCGCGAGGCGAGCCCGCCGCGCGAGCTTTCCGGCGGCGAGCTCCAGCGCGTCGCGATCGCGCGCGCGCTCGTCGGATCCCCGAAGCTCGTGCTCGCCGACGAGCCGACCGGGAACCTCGACCCGGAGAACGCGCGCCAGGTGCTGGAGCTCTTCAGGCACGAAGTGAAGAGCAACGGCGCCGCGGCGATCCTCGCCACACATTCGGTGGAAGCGGCCTCTGGTTGCGACAGGATGTATCGGCTGAACGCCGATGGCCTGAAGCTTTCCTGAGCGGGCATTGCGTCATTTCTCGTTTTCCGGTTTGCGTTCTCGAGTGTCGTGCGCAAGCGGCTTTACCCGCGAATCAACCACTGTCTCGATATGGCTTTCGAAAGATGCAAGCGAGATCGCTCTGACCGCAAGTCTCTAATTCCACCGTGAAAAAGCAGCCGGTCACGACGCGCTGTGGCCGATTCGCGACCCGGGCACCCCAATTGATACCTGTATCGGCAGGAGGTGCCTATGCCGGTACCCGCAACGAAGCGTCGGATATTGGTGGTCGACGACAACCTCGACGCAGCGCTCTCGCTGTCGAGGGTCATCGCCTTGCTCGGGCACGATGTCAACGTCGCCCGGGACGGCGGCTCCGCGCTTTTCATCGCGCGCAGCATGCGGCCGGACTTCGTGCTGCTCGATATCGGGCTGCCCGGAACCGATGGGTTCCAGGTCGCCGAAGCGCTCAGGCGCGAGGCAGGGCTCGCCGCGCTCAAGATCATCGCGGTCACGGGACGCGGCGAGGAAGCGGACCGCGAGCGCTCACAGCACGCAGGGATCGATCACTACCTGCTGAAGCCCGTCGACCTGGTTTTCCTGGAAAGCCTGCTCGGAAAGGCCGCGGCGAACTCTACGACCTGACTGAGGGCTATTCCTTCGGGTTGATGCTGCGCAGGTCCTCGATGAGCGCGAGCATGCGCGCGCTCTGGCGGTCGACGACGTCGACCAGCTTGCGGCACTCGTCGTCGAGGTCCTTGCGCAGCTTCATCACCTCGACCGAGTTGCGGATCGGGCCGAGGATGTTGCGGAACTCGTGCGCCATCATGCCGAGGAACTTGCGCGTACGCTCGTCGGTCGCCTGGTGGCGCTTCTGCAGGCTGAGGTCGCTCACCAGGCACATCTTCTGCGAATCGGCGATCGCGGTCACCGTCACGAGGGTGGTCACGTACTCGTTGTTCGCGCGGCGGAGCTGCACCTCGGCCTGGGCGCTCGCGCCGTGCTGCGCGTTCAGAATCGACTTGAGCGTCGCCTCGTCGCCGTTGCGGGCGAGCTTGAGGAGCGAGGTCCCGGCGAGCCGCTCGCGCGGTGTGCCCAGCAGCGTCGCCATGCGCTGGTTGGCGTAGGAGATGACACCCTGCGCGCCGATGATCACCACGCCCTGCTGCATGCGGTCGACCGCCGCCTGGTAGAAGCGCTGCGCGGAGTCGAGCATCACCACCTGCTCGCCGCCGATGACCAGCGCGTCGACCGCGCCGTTGCGGATGGCGTCGACGGTGGCGCCGGCCTCGTCCTCCTTCTCGTCGCGCTCGGTGACGAGCAGCGTGTTGAATTCGTCGCTCGCACTGATGAGCGCGATGCGCACCGGGCGCTGCTGGCCGTTCGGTCCGCGCAGCGTCGCCTTGATCTCGGCCTTGCCCGGATGCGGCTGCAGCAGCATGGCGGCCTCGCCGGCGTCGGACGGGCTCAGGTAGCGGGTGAGCGGCACGCGGAAGATGTCGATCGGGGCGAGGCCGACCATGGCCGCGAACGCCTGGTTGGCAAACATGATCTCCCCCGAACGGCTCACCGTGACCGCGCCCTGCTGCATCTCCTCGACGAGCTGCCGGTAGCGCGCGTACGCGCCCGAGAGCATGAGGACGCGCTTGCTGTCGTCGGTCGGGCCGACCACGAAGGCGTCCACGTGGCCGTTGCTGATCGCGTGGCGCAGCTCCTCGGCCTCCTGGAGCTGCTGGCGCAGCGACTCGATCTGGTTCTCAATCTGGAGGGTGTCGATCGCCTGGTTCATGTTCGCTCCTAGCTCTGTTGCCTGAGCTGCAGGCCGACGAGCGTGCGCTCGGTGTCGGAAAGGTCGCCGATGATCTTGCGTACCGGGTCGGGAAGCTTGCGCACCAGCGTCGGGATGGCCACGATCTGGTCGTCCTTGGCGAGGCGCGGATTCTTGAGCAGATCGATCACCTCGATCTCGTAGCGCCCGGCGAGGTGCTCCTCGCACACCTTCTTCAGGTTCTTGATCGCGGCCAGCGACTTCGGCGTCTGGCCTGCAGTGTAGAGGCGCAGCTCCCACTTATCCGAATCTGCGTTCTGGGGGCTGCCGTTCTTGCGCGTGCTCATTTCCGGTTCCTTTTTGCCACATCCGCGCCGCGGCGGATCGCCGCGGAGCTTCTATCGTCGGTAATCTGCTGCTCGCGAGCCCGGTCCTGCTCGGCCACGATCTTCGATTCGTCCTCGACCGCCTCGAACTCGACCCGCAGCGCCGCGATTTGCGCTTCCAGCGCCGCGCGCTTGCGCGCGAGGTCGCGCTGCCTGCGTTCGATTTCCTGTCCCCGCACCAGCGTCGCGGCCTTCTCGCGATCCTCCTGCGCGGCGCGCATGGAGCCGGTGAGCACGCCTTCCGGCCCGACGTAGACATCCTCGAGCCGGATGCCCTCGCTCGTGATCAGGAACTCGCGGATCTGGTTGGAGTGCTTCATGCCGCGCGACTTGAGCACGTAGATGCCGCGGTTCCTCTCGCCGGCGAGCTCGATGTCGCGCAGCAGGATCCAGGTGTCGATGAGGGAGGAGATGCCGACGTCGGTCTTCTCCCAGGCGTTGCCGCCGGCCGTGAGGTGGACGAGCATGGCGGTGATCTGGCGCGCCTTGAGGAGATCGACCAGGCGCAGCAGCATCGCCTCGGCGTCGGCCGCGCTGCCGGCGGCGGCGAAGTTGCTGATCGGGTCGATGATCACGACGCGCGGCTCGAACTCGTTCACCATCTTGTGGATGAGCGCGAGGTGCGCCTCGATGCCGAGCAGGGTAGGGCGCGACGCCTCCAGCCGCAGCAAGCCCTTCTTGAGCCACGCGCCGAGATCGATCCCGATGGTCTTCATGTTGCGCACCAGCTGCTGCGGCGATTCCTCGAAGGCGAGGTACAGGCAGCGCTCGCCCCGGGCGCAGGTGGCGTTGGCGAAGTGCGCCGAGATGCTGGTCTTGCCGGTGCCGGCAGTGCCCGAAACCAGGATCGAGCTGCCGCGGTAATAGCCTTCGCCGCCGAGCATCTGGTCCAGCCGCGGGATGCCGCTCGAGATGCGCTCGCTGCTCGCCGCGTGGTTGAGCTGCAGCGATGTGAGCGGCAGCACGTGGATGCCATTCTCGTCGATGAGGAACGGGTACTCGTTGGTGCCGTGCGTGCTGCCGCGGTACTTGACGATGCGCAGCCGCCGGGTGGACACCTGCTCGCGCACGCGGTGGTCGAGCAGGATCACGCAATCGGAGACGTATTCCTCGAGGCCCTGGCGCGTGAGCTGGCCCTCGCCGCGCTCGCCGGTAATGATCGCCGTGACGCCCTTGTCCTTCAACCAGCGGAACAGGCGCCGCAGCTCCGAGCGCAGCAGTGCCTGGTTGGTGAAGCCGCCGAACAGCGTTTCGAGCGTGTCTAGCACCACGCGCTTGGCGCCGACCGAATCGATCGCCGTCCCAAGCCGCAGGAAGAGGCCCTCGAGGTCG
>DATLUZ010000224.1:0-11353 GCA_035577785.1 Burkholderiales bacterium
CTCACCGTAGCGCTTGACCAGACCCGCCGCGCTCACCGCGGCGTTGAGGCTCACGCCGGCGGCTTGCGGTGCGTTCATGCCGTCGGGGCCTTTTTCCCTTCATGGGAGAGTGCGCGCGACGTTTCGTCGTCCCGGTAGAAAAGGACGGGCTTCGTCTTCACGTCGACGGCGCCCTCCCGGGCGCGCGCGGTGACTTCGACGACGAGGTTGTGATGGGGAGATTTGTCGCAAACCGGATCGGCGTTGGCCGCCTCGCCGGTCACGAGATAAGCCTGACAGCGGCAGCCGCCGAAGTCGCGGCTTTTTTCCGGGCAGCTGCGGCAGGGCTCGCGCATCCACTCGTCGCCGCGATAGCGGTTGAACCCCGGCGATTCGCGCCAGATCCAGCGGAGACTCCGGTCGCGCACGCTGGGGAACTCGAGCCCCGGCAGCATCCGAGCCTCGTGGCACGGGAGCGCCACGCCGTCGGCGGCCACGCACAGGAACACCGAGCCCCAGCCGTTCATGCAGGCCTTGGGGCGGTTGGCGTAGTAATCCGGCACCACGAAGAAGATCTTCATCCGCTCGCCCACGCGGGCGCGGAAGGCGTTGGTGACCTCTTCGGCGCGCTCCAGCTGCGCGCGCGAGGGGATCAGAGCCTCGCGGTTCGCGTAGGCGAATCCGTAGTACTGCGTGTTGGCGAGCTCGACGTAGTCGGCCTCGAGCTCCGCCGCCATCTCCAGGATCTGTCCGACATGGTCGATGTTCAGGCGGTGCAGCACGACGTTGAGCACCATCGGATAGCCGTGCGCTTTCACCATCTTCGCGACGCGGCGCTTGAGCTCGAAGGTGCGCGTGCTCGACAGGAAGTCGTTCATTTCGCGCGTCGAGTCCTGGAACGACACCTGGATGTGGTCGAGGCCTGCTTCCTTCAGCGCCGCGATGCGCCGCTCGTTCAGCCCCACTCCGGAAGTGATGAGGTTCGAGTAATAGCCCAGCCGCCGGGCCTCGGCGGCGAGTGCCTCGAGGTCGTCGCGCATCAGCGGCTCGCCGCCCGAGAAGCCGAGCTGCGTGGCGCCGAGCTCGCGCGCCTCGCGCAGTACGCGGAGCCACTCTTCGGTCGTGAGCTCTTCCTTGTACCGGGTGTAGTCGACCGGGTTCGAGCAGTAGACGCAGTGGAGGGGGCAGCGGTAGGTCAGCTCCGCGAGCAGCCAGAGCGGCGGTCCCGGTTCAGGCCGAGCGGGCACGCAGCCATCCTTTCTCGCGCGCATGGGCGAGAAATTCGGTCACATCGCGGCGCAATTCGACGCCGGGAAAAGCGCGCTCGAGGTCGGAGATGATCGCCGACACCGGCGAATTGCCGTCGACGCGCTTGAGGATCTCGCCCGCGCTGCCGCCGAGCTTCACCATGCCTTCCGGATAGAGCAGCACGAACGCGTTTTGCGCCGGCTCCCACTGGAACCGGTAGTGGCGTGCCAATTCAAATATTGGATCTTCGCCTGAATCGCTCATCGTCCCTTTTCCTCACCGATGCCGTAGGCGACCTGCATCGCATCGAGCATGCTCCAAAGGATATCGAGCTTGAACTGGAGGATCTCGAGCGCCCGTTCCTGCTCGCCACGCGAGCGGAAATGCTCCAGCGTCACTTCGAGGCCGTGCTCGACGTCGCGGCGCGCCTCGGCCAGGCGGCCGCGGAAGTACGCATAGCCGGAGGCGTCGATCCACGGATAGTGCTGCGGCCAGCCCGCGAGCCGCTCCTTGTGGATCTCGGGCGCGAAGAGCTCGGTGAGCGAGGCGCACACCGCCTCCTGCCAGGGGCGGCGCCGGGCGAAATTGACGTATGCGTCGACGGCAAAGCGCACGCCGGGAAGCACGTGCTTGAGCGAAGTGACCTCATCGCGCGCGAGGCCGACCGCCTCGCCAAGGCGCAGCCACGCCTCGATGCCGCCCTCGGCGCCCTGAGCCCCGTCGTGGTCGAGGATGCGCTGGATCCAGCGCCGGCGCTGGTCGCGATCGGGCATGTTGGCGAGGATCGCGGCGTCCTTGATCGGGATGCTGACCTGGTAATAGAAGCGGTTGAGGACCCAACCCTGCACCTGCGCGCGCGTGCAGCGGCCGTTGTTCATTGCGACGTGGAACGGGTGATGGATGTGGTAGCGCTCGCCCTTCGCGCGCAGCTGCCGTTCGAATTCCTCTCTGGACCAAGGTAAGCGACCAGCGGGCCCCATTTCTTCCTTCACAGTTCTATTTCCATGCCGTCATAGGCGACCTCGATCCCGGCCGCGTCGAGCGCGGCGCGCTCGGGCGAATCCTCGTCCAGGATCGGGTTGGTGTTGTTGATGTGGATGAGGATCCTGCGCGCCGCCAGGGGCGTCAGGAGCTCCAGCATGCCGCCGGGCCCGGACTGCGGCAGGTGCCCCATGTCGCGCGCGCGCTTCTTGGAGATCCCAAGCCGCGCGAGCTCGTCGTCGGTCCAGAACGTGCCATCGACCATCACGCAGTCGGCTGCGGAAAGAAAGGGCCGCAGATGCGGCTCGATCTCGCCCAATCCAGGCGCGTAGAACACCGAGCGCCCGTTGCGCTCGTCGACGATGCGCACGCCGATGTTGTCGCCGGGGCGTGGCTCGTTGCGGTGAGGCGAGTAGGGCGGCGGCTTGCTCTTAAGTGCCACCGCGGTCAACGACAGCCCGGGTGCGCCCGCAACGGAGAACGCGGCTCGGCCGTGCGTCTCGATTGGATGCCAATCGACACCGCAAAAGTGCTCGAGCACGCCGAAGATCGGATTTCCGCGCGTGAGGTCTTCCCGCACCTGCGCGGTGCAGTACACCGCGAGCTTGCCACCCTCGCGCAGCATCAACAGCCCGGTGGTGTGGTCGATCTGGGCGTCGATCAGCACGATGGCGCGAATCCCGGTGTCGCGGATGGCACGCCCGGGCTGCAGCCGCGGGAAGCCGCGCAGTTGCGCGAGCACGTCCGGCGAGGCATTGAACAGGATCCAGTCGGTCCCGTCGGCGGAAACGGCGATGGAAGATTGCGTTCGCGCCTGCGCGCGGATCGTGCCCTTGCGCACGCCGTCGCAGTTGCGGCAGTTGCAGTTCCATTGCGGGAGGCCGCCGCCGGCGGCCGACCCGAGCACCCGTATATGCATAAAAAGCAAGGCCCCTTGCGGGGCCCTGGTCTCGGTACCGGCCGGGGTTAGCGGCTGGCGATGTACATCGTCACCTCGAAGCCGAAACGCATCTCGGTGTATTCAGGCTTGGTCCACATGTGTGTCTCCTGAGTGGAAGCGCGCCCGGCGTTGCCGTGCACTCTCCCGAGAACATTATGGTGCAAAGCGCCTCCGCTCGCTCCGGTCCGTTCCGCAAAATCATGATTTTCATGAGCCAGCGGCTGATAATGCCCCCAGCGTGACTCCCGCCGACTCGACTCTCTACCCGCCGCTCGAGCCTTTTGCGGAGCAGCAGTTCCCCGTCGGCGGTGGCCACGCGCTCCACGTCGAGCAATGCGGCAACCCGGCTGGGTTTCCGGTTCTTTTCCTCCACGGCGGCCCCGGCAGCCAGGTGCGGCCGGTGCACCGCAGGTTCTTCGACCCGGCGTTCTACCGCGTCGTGCTGTTCGACCAGCGCGGCTGCGGCCGCTCGACGCCGCGCGGCCGTATCGAGGAGAACACGACCGCGCACCTGGTTCGGGACATCGAGGCGCTTCGTGGGCACCTCGGGCTCGAGCGCCTGATGGTCTTCGCCGGCTCATGGGGCGCCACGCTGGCGCTCGCCTACGCCGGCGCGCATCCCGGGCGCATCGCAGCCATGGTGCTGCGCGGGGTGTTCCTGGGCAGCCGCGAGGAGGTCGATTGGTATCTCGGCGGACTTGGCGAGCTCGTGCCGCAGGCGCGACAGGCGCTCGCCCAAGGCGCGGGCGCCGACCTCCTGGAGCACTACCATGGTCTCGTGATGCGCGACGACGCGGCGGCCGCGGAGCGCTGGGTCGCCTATGAGGATGCCGTGATGCGCCTGGACGCGGGAGACTCCGCGGCGGCGGGTGGAGCGCAGGATCCGGCGACGGTTCTCGGGCGGGCGCGCGTGCAACTGCACTACCTTGCCCATGATTGCTTCCTTGCGCCGGGGGAACTCCTTTCCGGCCTGGTGCCGTTGAGGGAAACCCCGGTGCTGATCGTGCAGGGTGTCCGCGATCGCGTGTGCCCGCCCCGAGCGGCGATCGCGCTCGCCGAGCGGCTGCCGCGAGCCGGGCTGCGCCTTGTCGAGAACGGCGGACACTCGGCCACCGGGGCCGAGATGGCGGCGGCGCTGCGCCGAGCCACCGACGATCTGCGCGCGGTATGAGCCTGCGCCTTCGCATCAACCTGGTGATCACACTGGTGACGGTCGCGTTCACCCTGGCGATGGTGTACGAGATGGTGAACGACCTGCGCAGCTCGGTGCGCGAGGAGATCGAATCGACCACGCGCGTCGCCGTGCAGCTCGTCGAGACCGTGGTGGCAGGCGCCTACCTCGAGCCAGGACCGGCGCAGCGCAGCGACGCGCTGCTCGCACTCCTGCGGCGGGTGGGCCGGGTGCGCGGCAACGATATCCGCTTCTACGATGAGACCGGGACTTTGCTCTACCAGTCGCCCTCGTCCACCTATCGCCCGGGCAAGCGGGCGCCGGAGTGGTTCAGCGCGCTTGTCAAGCCCGAGGTTGCCGAGGCGCGGTTCGAGCTGCCGGGCGGCGAAATCGTCGTGACGCCGGACGCGTCGCGCTCGATCGTCGAGGCCTGGGACGACCTGCAGACGTTCGCGCTGCTCGCGCTCGCCTTCCTCGTGCTCGTGAATGCGGCCGTCTTCTGGCTGCTCAACCGCGCGCTCAGGCCGCTGCCGCGGATCCTGGACGGGCTGGCCGAGCTCACGCGCGGCCGCTTCCATGCGCGCCTGCCTGCGTTCCATCCGGCAGAGTTCGATGCGATCAGCCGCGGCTTCAACCGCATGGCGCAGGCGCTCGAGGAAAGCCTGGCGCAGAACCGCCAGCTTGCGCTGGTGGCGCAGCAGTCGAGCGACGCCCTCATCATCAGCGACCTCTCGGGGCGGATCACGTACTGCAACGCGGCGGCCGAGCGGCTGCTCGGCTACGCGCAGCAGGAGCTCGTCGGCAGCCCGACGTCGCTGATCGCGCCATCTGAGCGTCACGATGAGCTGCGCGCCCAGCTCGGATCGATCGCGCGGCGCGCGAGCGTCGAGCTCGCCGAAAGCCAGCGCCTGACGAAAACGCGGCGGGTGGTCGAGGTGGCGCTCTCTGCCGCGCCGCTGGTGGACCCGGCGACGGACCGGGTGATCGGCGAAATCTGCAGCATGCGCGACATCACCGAGCACAAGCGCATGCAGGCGGCCGAGCGCGAGCTCGAGCAGAACCGCAAGCTGACCGCGCTCATCCAGTCGCGGCTCGAGGGCGAGCGGCGCGCCATCGCGCGGGAGCTGCACGACGAGCTGGCCCAGTGCGTCACCGCCATCAAGACCATCGGCACGGCGATCGCCGGTCGCGCCGGCGATGCGAAGTCCGACATCCGCGACAATGCCAACACGATCGTGTCGGTGGCTGCGCACATCTACGACGTCGTCCACGGCATTATCCGGCGCCTGCGGCCGAGCGGCCTCGACGACCTGGGGCTTGCCGAGACGCTGCGCGACGCGGTGGCGACCTGGTCGCGGCGCCATCCGCAGGTGCGCTGGGAGCTCGGCCTGGAGGGCGACCTCGAGACCCTCGGCGAAGCGCTCAACATTACGGTCTACCGCATCGTGCAGGAGGCGCTGACCAATGTCGTGCGGCATGCGGATGCGCGCCACGTGAGCGTTTCCGTGCAGCGCGCCCGCGCCGGCGATTTCGCCGACGCGGTGGAAGTCTGCGTGCGCGACGACGGCCGGGGTCTCGGCGCGGCCGCCGCGCCGCAGCACGGCCGCTTCGGCGTCGCCGGGATGCGCGAGCGCGTGCAGGCCTTCGGCGGAAGCTTCGACATCGCCGGCGCGGCAGGCGAGGGCGTCACGGTACGCGCCGTGCTGCCGGTGGCGGCCGCCGCGCGCGAGGAGCGGCTCGAGGCTAGGGCGTGAGCAAGCCGGCGCGCATGGCGATCAGCGCGAGCTCCGCCGAGTTCGTCGCGCCCAGCTTCTGCTTGATGTTGTAGAGATGCGTGCCGACCGTGCTCGGGCTGAGCGACATCACGGTGGCGATTTCCTGGACCGACTGGCCGCTCGCGAGCGCGATGAAGACCTTGAACTCCTTCTCGCTCAGCGTATCGAGCGGCTCCGGCGTGCGGCTGCGCCCGGCGAGCTGCTCCGAGATCTGCGGCTCGAGGAAGCTCCCGCCCTGGCAGACCTGGCGGATCGCCTCGATCAGCGCCTCGGCGGCGCTGCGCTTGGTGAGATAGCCGGCCGCCCCGGCCTTGAGCGTGCGGCGGGCGTGCATCGCGTCTTCGTGCGCGGAGAGCACCAGCACCCGCGCCTCGGGCGCCTTGGCGAGGATGCGCCGCAGCGCCTCGAGCCCGCCGATGCCCGGCATGGAGATGTCCATGACAACGACGTCGGGCCGCGCCTCCTCGACCACGCGCACGGCGTCCTCGCCGCTCGCCGCCTCGGCGACGACTCGCATGTCGGGGGCGGCTTCGATGAGCAGGCGAAAGCCCATGCGCACGACCGCATGGTCGTCGACCAGCATCACGTCGATTCGCGGCCCGGGCATCGGGCGATGCTAAGGCAGGCCCCGCGGCGCGCGCAACGATCACTGGCGCTGAGCGCCATCGCAATCGCGCTGGCGGACGGCTTCGATGCGCTGCGAAAACGTCATGTTCTTGCCACCCATCTTGATTTCCAGGATTCCGGCGATGCGCTCGCCGACGGCATCGAGCCGCGCTGTCCCGGTCGCGATTTGCGGGTTGGCGCAAACCAGGCGATAGCGGTCATCGAGATGACAGCCCTCAAGGGAGGGGTGGCGAAGGATCGGAAAGAAGGAGTCGACGTCAGTGAGGTTCACGCAGCGCTGCTCCCGCGTCGTGGCGTAGCGCAGGTTTTCCTCGAGGTTCGGCATGACGGTCCGTGCCGTGATCCCATAGAGGCCGGTCTCGCCCCCGTAACCTGTAATCCATACAACGCTGCACAGCAGGGATGCTGCGATGCGCCGTGCAGCGGAGGTGCGGGCTGTCCCAAAACGGAACAGCTGGCCAACCCCGTCGGCCGGGCAGCCGGCCGCGGGTCCACGGATGCGTTGCCTTCGCCCGGGGCCTGGGTGCAAGATGTTCGCGCTCGACTTGTCCGATGCAGCGCTAACGGGAGATTTCACGATGAGCAATGTCAAGATACACCCGCAGGTGGACGGTGGCCTCAAGCCCGCGGCGCCGAATTTCGCTGGCGGGACGCTATGGTGCAACTGCTCGCAGAACAGGGTCCAGGTGGCGATCGGCACGCAGATCGCTCACAACCACGTCTGCGGCTGCACGAAGTGCTGGAAGCCGAAGGGCTCGCTTTTCTCCCAGGTCGCCGTCGTGCCACGCGACAAGCTCAGCGTGGAGGCGAACGGCAACAAGCTCGCCATCGTCGATCCCAAGGCCACTATCCAGCGCTACGCCTGCAAGGAGTGCGGCGTGCACATGTACGGGCGCATCGAGAACAAAGCGCACCCGTTCTACGGGCTCGATTTCGTCCACAGCGAGCTCTCCAAGGAGCAGGGCTGGCAGCCGGCACAGTTCGCCGCCTTCGTCTCTTCGATCATCGAGTCCGGCGCCGATCCCGACAACATGGGCGCGGTGCGCTCCAGGCTGAAGGAGCTCAAGCTCGAGCCGTATGACTGCCTGTCGCCGGCGCTGATGGACGCGATCGCCACGCACACCGCCAAGGCATCCGGCGCTCTCGCCCGCTAAGGGCGGGTTCAACTTGCTCATGGAGGTGTAGCCATGGACGTCCGCGCAGCGGTCGCGCACAAGGCGGGCGCGCCTTTGACGATCGAGACGGTGCAGCTGCAGGGCCCGAAGGCGGGCGAAGTGCTGGTGGAAATCAAGGCCACCGGGATCTGCCACACCGACGAGTTCACCCGTTCGGGCGCCGACCCCGAGGGCCTGTTCCCCGCCATCCTGGGCCACGAGGGCGCCGGCATCGTGGTCGACGTCGGCGCCGGGGTGACGTCGCTGAAGAAGGGCGACCACGTGATCCCGCTCTACACGCCCGAGTGCCGGCAGTGCAAGTCCTGCCTTTCGGGCAAGACGAACCTGTGCACCGCGATCCGCGCCACGCAGGGCAAGGGCCTCATGCCGGACGGCAGCAGCCGTTTTTCGCTCGGCGGCAAGCAGGTCTTCCACTACATGGGCTGCTCCACGTTCGCCAACTACACCGTGCTGCCCGAGATCGCGGTGGCCAAGATCCGCGAGGACGCGCCGTTCGACAAGGTCTGCTATATCGGCTGCGGCGTAACCACCGGCATCGGCGCGGTCATCAACACCGCGAAGGTGGAGCCGGGCGCGAACGTGGTGGTGTTCGGCCTGGGCGGCATCGGGCTCAACGTGGTGCAGGGCGCGCGCCTGGTCGGCGCCAACAAGATCATCGGCGTCGACTTGAATCCCGCGCGCAAGGCGCTGGGCGAGAAGTTCGGCATGACGCACTTCGTGAACCCGAAGGAAGTGCAGGGCGACCTGGTGGCGCACCTGGTGGAGCTGACCGGAGGCGGCGCCGACTACAGCTTCGAGTGCATCGGCAACGTCGACGTGATGCGCCAGGCGCTCGAGTGCTGCCACAGGGGCTGGGGCGTGTCGGTGATCATCGGCGTCGCAGGTTCGGGCCAGGAGATCAAGACGCGCCCGTTCCAGCTCGTCACGGGGCGCGTGTGGAAGGGCACCGCGTTCGGCGGCGCAAAGGGCCGCCGCGACGTGCCAAAAATCGTCGACTGGTACATGGAAGGCAAGATCAACATCGACGACCTCATCACGCACAAGCTGAAGCTCGCCGACATCAACGAGGGGTTCGACCTGATGCACGCCGGGAGGTCGATCCGCGCGGTGGTGGTGTACTGAACAGCCTCTCGAAAAGCCGATGCTTCGGGGGCGTCCAGGCGGTCTATAGCCACGAATCCCGGGAAACCGGGACCAACATGCGCTTCGGCGTCTTCCTGCCGCCGCACGCCGAGGCGGGTTCGGCGCCGGTGCTCTACTGGCTCTCCGGTCTCACCTGCACCGAGGAGAACTTCATCGTCAAGGCCGGGGCGCAGCGCGTCGCCGCCGAGCTCGGCCTCGCGCTCGTCGTGCCCGACACCAGCCCGCGCGGGCTGAAGATTCCGGGCGAAGCCGAGAGCTACGACTTTGGCCTCGGCGCAGGTTTCTACGTCGACGCGACGCAGGCGCCCTGGGCGCGCGGCTATCGGATGTACTCGTACGTGGCGAGAGAGCTACCCGAGCTCATCGAATCATCGTTTCCTGTAGACGGGGAGAAAAGCGGGATCTTCGGCCACTCGATGGGCGGGCACGGTGCACTGACCGTAGCTTTGAAGAATCCCGAGAAGTACAAGTCCGCGTCCGCGTTCGCGCCAATCTCGTCGCCGATGCGCTGTCCCTGGGGTGAAAAGGCGCTGACCGGCTACCTAGGATCCGACCGCGCCGCGTGGCGACAGTACGACTCGACCGCGCTGATCGAGGAACGCGGCTGGCGAGGGCCGCCGCTGCTCGTCGACCAGGGGACGAGCGACCAGTTCCTGGAAAGCCAGCTCAAGCCGGCCCTGCTCGAGGAAGCCTGCGGCCGGGCTGGCGTGGCGCTCGAGCTGCGCCGGCAGGCGGGCTACGACCACAGCTACTTTTTCATCGCGAGCTTCATCGAGGACCACCTGCGGTTCCACGCGCGAAACCTGCAGCTCGCGGGGCGCTGAAGCTCCCTTCGGTTAGTGCCGCGGCTCCTTGGCGGGCCACGCGATGTGCAGCCGTTGCATCTTCCGGTACACGGCGTTGCGGCTGACGCCGAGGTTGCGTGCGACGTGGCTGATGTTGCCGTGCTCGTGCTCGAGCTCGCGCAGCAGCGCGGCGCGCTCGGCCATGCCGAGCGCGTTCAGCCCTTCGGCGGTGGAATCGGCTTGCGCGACGCGCGGGCCGAGGCTGTAGTCGGCCGGCAGGTCGGCGACGTCGAGCCGGTCGCCCGAGCGCAGGGCGATCATGGCACGCAGCGCGTTGCGCAGCTGTCGCAGGTTGCCGGGCCAGCGCTGCGCGCCCAATGCCTCGATCAGCGGCTCGCTGAGCGAGACCGAAGGGGTGTCGGCCGCTTCCTGGGCGAAGAGATGCCGGATGAGCGCGCGCCTGTCGGCGCGCTCGCAGAGTCGCGGCAACGTCAGGGCGAGCCCCTGCAGGCGGTAGAACAGGTCCTCGCGGAACTCCTGGCGCCGGATCCTTGGCTCGAGGCTCGCCGCGCTCGCCGCGATGAGCCGGACGTCGTCCACGCGCTGCTCGCCGGACTCCGGGCCGGCCTCGCGGTGCTCAAGCACGTGGAGCAGCCGCGCCTGCAGCGTACCCGGCAGCTCGCCGACGTCGTCGAGGAACAGCGTCCCGCCACGGGCCTGCGCGAGCGCGACCTGCAGCAAGGGTTCGGAAAGCTCGCCGCAGCTCACGGCGACGAACGGTCCGGCCGCGCGCTCGCTCGCCGCGTGCAGCGCGCGGGCGAAGAGCTCCTTGCCGGTGCCGGTCTCGCCCACGAGAAGAATCGGCAGGGCGCGCGAGGCGACGCGCTTGGCGGCGCGGATGCTGCGCGCCATGACCGGGTCGCCGAAATCGAGCTCGTCGAGCGGGCTCGAGGCCGGGGTCGCGGCGGCGGGCGCCGGCGGCGCGGCGCGCGGCGAGATCTGCGCCGATTCGGGTTCCTGCGCCAGGGCGAAGAAGCGGCCGCCGTGGCGCATTTCGTAAACCGGCAGCGGGTGGAACGACTTCTTGCGGCAACGGCCCAGCAGCGCCGGCAGCGAAATGTTGAACACGCGCTCTAGCGGCGCCCCGCTCATGAGGTCGGCCGCCTGCTTGCAGCCGAGCTGGAACAGGGCGTTCCGGTCGACCGCGGCGATCCTGCCGTGCGCGTCGAACGCGAGCATGCCTTCGCTCGAGGTGCCGACGAGCTCGGGCCGGCTGTGGAAGCGCACCACGAACGCGTCGCGGAAGCGGTGCAGGAACAGGCGCTTCTCGATCGCCTGCGCCGAGAGGTTCACCAGCACGAGCGTGTGGTGCTGCGCGCGGTCGGACTCGCCGGAGGCGTCGAGCACGCCCGCGAGCTCGCCCGCCGGATCGAAAATGGGCGCGGCGCAGCAGGTGAGCCCGGTGTTGCGCGCGAGGAAGTGCTGGACGCGATGCACGATGAGCGGCGCGCGCTCGGCGAGGCAGGAGA
>DATLUZ010000225.1:0-16839 GCA_035577785.1 Burkholderiales bacterium
CTGAAGATCGCGTCGTTGTGCATCTTCGTGCCGGCGTCCTTGTCGAGGTAGCCGAAGGCCTGGTAGTAGACCAGCTTGCCCTTGCGCGCCACCGCCACCACCGCGCCCGGCAGGCGCCCTTTCTCGACGTCGGCGCGCAGCGCCTCGCCGATGCGCCCGAGCCGCTCCGAGGACATGCCGACGGTTTCTGGTTTCGCTCGGGGTAGCGGATCGGCGGCGAAAGCAACAGAGGCTGTGAAAAAACCGATGACGGCGAAGACGACGGATCGCATGGGACCTCCTCCCGGGAGAGTGCTCATTCTAGGCCAAAGAAATCGGGGTAAGAAATCGGGGTCAGACCCCAAAAAAGGAGAATCGGGGTCTGACCCCGATTTCTTACTACCTAGGGCTTCAGCGCTCGGTATAGGAACGGCAGGCTGACGTCCATCCGGTAGTCGATGTCGGAATGGTTGTCGTCGAACTCTTCGTAGCGGTGCTCTATTTTTGCGACGGAAAGCTGCTTGGACAGGATGCGAGCCCCGTAATGGATGTGGTACTGGTCGCGCCAGCCGCAGTCGATGTAGATCCCGCGCAGCGTTCTCAAATTGCTCTTGTACCGGGCGACAAGGTGGATCGGATCGTGCCGGCGCCACTCGCGCCAGCGCTCCTCGATCGGCTCGCCCGACTCGAGGTTGAACGGCACGCGAAAGCCGTTCGGCGCGCGCGGGTCGGGGTCGTAGGTCGCGGCCATGCAGAGGTTCATGAGGCAGTGGGTTTCGGCGCCCGAGAGCTTCTCTCTTTTCCACACCGCATTCAGGAAACGCCGGATTCGGCCATCGTCCCTGCCCTCAGGCAAACCTCTTCGGCGTGATTCGCGCAGCGCCTCATAGCGTCCCGGTCTGCGCTTCGGCGTGCGGTACTTGGCGAGCTCGTTCAGCGTGTTCGGCCAGTCGTGCCAGTAGACGAAGTCGAAGTAGGCGTCGCCCGAGTGATCCGCGATCGCGCCCCAGTACCTCGCGTACTTCATGGCGTGGATGATCGCGCCGTAGCCGCCCGATGACTTGCCGAAGCAGCCGCGGTGCTCGCGTGAGGCGAGGGTGCGGAACTCGCGGTCGACGAACGGGATGATCTCGCGCGTGAGGTAGTCGGCGTAGTCGCCGATCGCCGGGGAGTTGACGTACTGGTTGCCGCCGAGCGCGGTGAAGCAGTCAGGAAACACGATGATCGCCGCGCCCATCTTCCCGTCGCGGATGAGGCGTGCGGCGCGCTCGGGGACGTTGTCGCCGAACGGCTTCCAGCCGACGTGCGAGAGCCCCGAGCCGGTGAAGCCGACCAGATCGTAGAGCACCGGAAAGCGCCGCTTGCCCGAATGGTCGTATCCGGGGGGCAGCCAGACCGCGAGCTTGCGCACGTGCGGATCGCCGAGCGGGTTGTCCTTCAGGATCTCCGAGACGTGCTCGATGACGAGCGTCGTGCCGGCGTCGCCTTTGAATCGCTTGAGAGTCATACCTGGAGAATCCTGAGAACCCTTTTTTGGGGCTCTATCGTGACCTGCGCGCCGTTCGGTACCAGCGCGGTGATGTCGCCGTCGAAGCCGGCGAGCATGGGGATGTCGCCGAACGCCGCGCCCTGCACGAGGATCGGGTTCACGCTGTTGAAGACGAGCGCGAGCGGCGCCACGCCCCTCGACGCCATCTCGTGCAGCATCCACGAGCTCGCGACGCCGCCCTTTGCGGTGTCGAGCACGAGGACCTTGCCGACATAGGACTCGCCGGCGAGCTTGTGCGCCGGGCGCGAGAAAATGCCTTGCACCCGGTCGAGGTCGTAGCGGGCCGAAAAGCCGTCGCGCGCGACCAGCGCGTGACCGGTTACCGGGGAGCCGATGGCGTGCCGCGCGTGAAGCTCGATCATTTGAGTCTTCCCGTGCGCGCGGCCTCGACGCACTGCTCCATCGAGGCGAGCATCGGCAGGTAGCCGTAGCCGCCCAGGATGTTCACGAGCTTGGCGCTGTTGGTGGCGAGGCGCTTCCAGCCCTTCGCCTCGGCGATCTCGCGCGCGTAGGACTGGTAGAAGCACATGCCCGAGAGCACCGTGCCGCCGGCAGCCTCGATCGTCGCCGTGTAGCCCATGCGGTCGGCGTCGGGCTTGACCTGCGGGCTGGTGACGGCGAGGAGCGGGACCGCGAACCTGCGCCCGTCGCACTGTGCGGCGAGCTCGGCCAGCTCGAGGAGCGAGAGCTGCGGCGCGGAGAACACCACCACGTCGACCGCATCGTCCTGGCGGTAGGACTTCTCCAGCGCCTCGATGTCGGCGCGGGTGACGCCGACCTGCGGCAGCGGGTCGGGCGCGACGTCGGCGCGGCGCCGCGCCTCCGGCGTCACCCCCGGCATGTGGAAGAGCGCGATCGAGCCGAAGCTCGCCATCGCCGCGCCGAAGTGCTTGAACGCGTCGGAGCCGGGCGAGGCTTCGAGGCCCTCGACGAGCGGCACCGCCCAATAGTGGCCGGCGAGGCGCCCGATCACGCCCCCGAGCGCGCCCCATTCGTTGAGGCTCTTCGGCGTGAAATCGACGCGCACCGCGAGCGTGGCCCGGCGCTTGGCCTCGAGATGGAAGCCGTAGCGCGGCGTGCGCCCGGTCAGCCCCGCGGCGAGCGCCGAGGGCCCGCCTTCGAAGTTGGAGCGCGCGCCGCACACCGAGTTGGAATAGATCACCACGCCGGTGTCGCCGAAGGCGACGTGCTCGTTCAGCGTCGCGGGCTGCACCGTCTGGTAGTTGATGCAGGTGTCGGTCATCATCACGCCCAGCTTCACGAGCGCGCCGACGACGCGCTCCTCGAGCGAAACCATGGCCCGGGTCTGGCCGAGGAACGCCGCCCTGGCGAAGTCGGTGCCTCGCGGATCGGTGATCGTGGGGATGCGAACGCGGCGGCGGCCTTCTTTCTCCGCGGCGAGGCGTTCCAGCCAGCGCACTCCCGCCTCGCCCAGGCTCTCGGTGTCGGCCATGACGTGGGCCTGCGTCACGGCGACGCAGTCCTCCGCGCCGAAGAAGTCGCCGACCTTGACCTGGTGCTCGAGCGCGAGCCTGGGCACCGGGCCGAGCTTTCCGGCGAGGATGTCGCGCTCTTCCTCGCTCAGCCGCATGGCGCGGCATCGTAGCAAGAAAGGTCGCAGGACGGCTGGCGGATCGCTGGGGACCGGAGTAGATTCGGCTGGTCTTCGTGGAGGAGGCCCCCCTCATGCGCATCGCCATCTGGCTAGCGGCGCTTTCGTTCGTCGGCTGGAGCGCCAGCGCGGCTGCACAGTCGGAGCTCAAGGGACTCGCCAGCGTTTCGGGCAGCGTGACTTCGCCTGCGCCGTTCAAGGCCGCGAAAGTGTATTTCCGCAACGCCGCGCGCCGCATGCAGTACATGGTCTACACGGCGGGCGGCAAGTACCAGGCGGTCAACCTGCTGCCCGGCAATTACGAAATGCGGGTAGAAGCACCGCATCTGGCATCCAATGTCGTGAAAGTTACGTTGCAAGGCGGCGCCAATCCGCCGCTCAACGCCACGCTGCGCGAGAACAATGACGACGCGCAGATCGTGACGCTCGACGAGATGTTCCCGCCCGGGCCGGGTCACGAGTACGTGCGGAACACCTGCATCGGCTGCCACAACCCGAACATGTTCGGTGCGAAGGCGATGCCTGCGGCGGCATGGGACCAGTACGTGGGGATGATGGAGAAGAACGGCGCGATCCCGCGCGGTTTCTCTTCGCCGCAGGAGCGCGCCGACCTCGTTGCGTACCTCGGCAAGAACTTCGGCCCCGATGCGAAGAAGCGCGCGATCCGCTTCGTGCACGAGGTGCCGCTCGAGGAGGCGAAGCTCGCCAAAGCGATGTACGTCGAGTACTACCTGCCGCCGAACGCGCCGGGCACCGATCCGGCGCTGAAGCGCCGCGGCCAGGATCCGCACTTCGACCGCGACGGCAACGTGTGGGTGACCGACCGCAACGTGCCGAACCGGCTGTCGAAGCTCAATCCGCGCACCGGCGATTGGAAGGACTGGCCGATGCCGCACCCGCAGGGCGAAACGCACGGCCTCACCATCGACCGCGAAGGCGTGGTCTGGGTGCCCGAGCGCATCGGCAAGCGTACCGACAAGGACGGCCTGCACCTCGCCGCGTTCGACCCGCGCACCGAGAAGTGGGAGCTCTTCCCGCTCGACCCGGACGGCAAGGTGAAGGAGCCGCTGCAGCCGCATACCCCGGTGGTCGACGCGCAGGGCAACGTCTGGTCGACGGTGATCCGCGGCGACCGCTTCTTCAAGTGGAACCGGCAGACCCGCAAGGTGGAGATGTTCGTCACGGCTTCGCGTCCGTCGGCGCCTTACGGCATCGACATCGACAGCCAGGGCAACATCTGGATGGCGCTCTTCCGGGGCGACGCGCGCGTGGGCAAATACGACCCGCTGACCGACAAGTTCACCGAGTACAAGGCGCTGACCCAGCCCGGACGCATCCGCCGCGCGAGCGTCGACCTGCAGGACCGCGTCTGGTACGGCATCTACGACAAGGGCGTCATCGGCTGGATCGACCCGAAGAGCGGCAAGGTGACCGAGGCGAAGGTCCCGCTCGACATCTCGCGGCCGTACGATCCGCAGGGCGACTACGAGGGCAACGTGTGGTTCGGCGACGACGGGCAGAACGGCACCACGGTGCGCTACAACCCGCAGACGAAGGAGTTCTCGTACTATCCGACGCCGCAGATGACCGACCAGCCAAAGCTCGAAATCACGCGCGAAGGCGCGATCTGGTACTGCCCGCGCTCGAGCGCCGAGCCCGGGGTCGGCGTTCTCTATCCCGACACTTCAAAGATCAAGACCATGGCGGCGTACTACCAAGACATCGACGCGATCACCTCGCGCAAGGCCTTGCGCGGGAAAGTGGTCGCGACATCCTCGGAGGGAAGGCAATGAAGCAGGCATTGGGCATCGCGGTCTTATTCGCTGCAGGTTTGTTCTGCGGGGTTGCGGGCGCGCAGAAGGTCGGCGGCTCCGACATCGGCGGCGTGGTGAACGGACCGAAAGGGCCGGAGGCCGGCGTCTGGGTGATCGCCGAGACCACCGACCTGCCGACGAAGTATGCCAAGGTCGTCGTCACCGACGACCAGGGCCGCTACCTCATCCCTGGATTGCCGAAGGCGAACTACACCGTGTGGGTGAGAGGCTATGGCCTCGTCGACTCGCCGAAAACCAAGGCGACGCCCGGGAAGACACTGAACCTTAAGGCGGTCGCGGCCAAGAACGAAAAAGAGGCGTCGTACTACTACCCGGGCATGTACTGGTACTCGATGCTGAAGATCCCGGCGAAGGACCAGTTCCCCGGCACCGGCGAGAAGGGCAACGGCATTGCGCCGGTCATCAAGACGCAGGAAGCCTGGGTGGACGCGATCAAGAACTCCTGCCAGTCGTGCCACGCACTCGGCTCGCTCGGCGTGCGCACGGTGCCCAAGCAGTTCAAGGAAGGCGACGCCAATTCGGTTGCGGTCTGGGCGCGGCGCACACAGTCGGGCCAGGCGATGCAGAACATGGCGCTCACGCTGGGCTACATCGGCGTCGACGCCGCGCTCAAGAACTTCGCCGACTGGACCGACCGCATCGAAGCCGGCGAGACGCCGTTCGACAGGCCGCGCCGGCCCGAGGGCGTCGAGCGCAACCTCGTCGTCACCATGTGGGACTTCTCGACGCCGAAGTTCTACCTCCACGACGGCATCTCCAGCTATCAGCACGACCCGACCGTCAATGCGAACGGCCCGATCTTCGGCGCGCCCGAGGAGAGCACCGACAACGTGCCGGCGGTCGATCCGGTGAAGAACCGCGCCTTCACCATTAAGCATCCGGTGCAGCCGGGCACGCCGTCCTCGACCAGCCTGCCGATGCAGCCCTCGCCCTACTGGGGCAAGGACCCGCTGTGGGACGGTTCCTCGAGCCTGCACAACGCGATGATGGACGAGCAGGGACGCGTGTACTTCAGCGCGCGCTGGCGGCCCGCCGACAATCCCGCCTTCTGCAAGAAGGGCTCCGACCATCCCTCGGCGAAGGTGATGCCGCTCGACCAGAACGGCCGGCAGGTTTCCATCTGGGACCAGAAGCAGCAGAAGTGGTACCACGTCGACACCTGCTTCTTCGCGCACCATCTGTACTTCGCGAAGGACGCCGACAAGACGCTGTGGCTCTCGCAGGGCGGGCCGGGCTCGAGCAATGGCGTGGTGGGCTGGATCAAGACCAAGACCTTCTTCGAGACCGGAGACTCGGCCAAGTCGCAGGGCTGGACGCCGATCGTCGTCGACACCAACGGCAACGGCAAGCGCGACGAATTCGTCGGGCCTAACGACCCGGTCGATCCGGCGAAGGACAAGCGCGTCATGGCCGCCTTCTACGGGATCATGCCGAGCACGGTGGACGATTCGGTGTGGGGCCAGACCATGGGCCAGGGCTTCGCGCGCATGGAGCAGCCCGGCTACATCGTGCACCTCATCCCGGGCGCGAACCCCTCCGAGACTTCGATCGCCGAGCTCTTCGTTCCGCCCGACGGCGCCTTCAGCCCGCGCGGAATCGACATGACGACCGACGGCATCGTGTGGACGCCGCTCGCGAGCGGCCACATGGCGAGCTTCGACCGCCGCAAGTGCCAGCGGCCGCAGAACGGGCCCGAGGCGGTTTCCGGAAAGCTCTGTCCCGAGGGTTGGACGCTCATCCGCATGCCCGGGCCGCAGTTCAAGGGCCTCGATCCGTCGGGCAGCGCGAACCACGCCTATTACGTCTGGGTGGACCGGTACAACACGCTCGGGCTCGGCAACAACGTGCCGATCTTTACGACGAACGGCAGCGAGTCGCTGATGGCGGTGGTCGGCGGGAAGGTCGTCGACCTGCGTATCCCCTATCCGACCGGCTTCTTCAGCAAGCTCGCTGACGGCCGCATCGACGATGCCAAGTCCGGCTGGAAGGGCAAAGGCCTGTGGACGATGTCGGGCACGCGCACCGTGTTCCACAACGAGGGCGGCACGGCGAACAGCCCGAAGGTCTACCACCTGCAGATCCGGCCGGACCCGCTGGCGAACTAGGAGGGGTTTCAAAATGGTGACTGTCACCGTTTCCAGAAAAATGGTGACTGTCACCATTTTTCTTTTCAGCGCGGCGCTCGCCGGTAGTTACGTGCTCGGGCAGCAGAAGCCGGCGCCCGAGGTGAGGCGTGTGGTGACCAAGCTGGACGAGTCCGGCAAGGCGGTGGTGATGATCGACGAGCGCACGCGCCTCGCGACGCCGCGGCCGCCTAACGGCGCCGCAAACGTCTGGGTCACGGACAAGAGCCTGCCCGACTTCTCCTGGACCGACGATCGCGGCAAGACCAAGATCGGCCTCATGCCGCCGAAGTCGGGCACGGTGTTCCGCGTGGTCGACTTCGCGCCGGAGTCGGCGTCCGGCCATCCGACCGATCCAAACTACATGATGAAAATCGTCGGCGCCGATGCGCCCGCCAAAGGCCGGCCGCCGAGCCACCCGATGATGCACCGCACGCGCAGCCTCGACTACGCGGTGATCATGTCCGGCGAGATCGACATGCTGCTCGACGACAGCGTGGTGCATCTCAAGGCGGGCGACGTGGTGGTGCAGCAGGCGACCAACCATGCCTGGGTGAACCGCGGCAAGGAGCCGTGCCGCGTCGCCTTCATCCTGATGGATTCGCGCGAGCCGTAAATCAGGGACAGACCCCATTTCTTTTCCTGATCCTTTTAGTGGAGAGCTACGAGTCATGAAGGCCAAAATCGGTTACGCATCCTGCCTTGTCGCAATGGGAATTTCCTTCGCGGTGCTCGCCGATCCGCCGAAAGACGTGATGAACATCTGGCGCTCGGAGGAGGTGAAGTTCAATCCCAGCCCGATCGTGCCGGGCGCTGCGAACGCGGTGATCTCGGGCGACCCGAAGGTGCCGGGGCAAATGTACGTCGTGCGCAACCGCTTCTCGCCCGGCACGTTTAGCCCGCCGCACTTCCATCCCGAGACGCGCTATATCACCGTGCTCAAAGGTACCTGGTGGGTGGGCTCCGGACCGGTGCAGGACAAGAGCAAGACCACGCCCGTGCCCGCCGGCAGCTTCGTCGTGCACCATCCGAACCAGATCCACTGGGACGGCGCGAAGGACGAGGAAGTGATCGTGCAGATCATGGGCATCGGCCCGAGCGCCACCATCCGCGTCGACGAAAACGGGAAGCCGAAGAACCCGAACTAGGAAAAAGGGGTCTGACCCCTTTTTCTACGAGCGGAATGGGACGGTTAGGGCGTCACCCGGGCTTCGAGCAACGCGCCGGCGCGGCGCGCGATGACGGCGACACGCGCGAGCGTGCGCTCGTCCGGCGTGCCGGGCTGGCGGTGGTGCACCGACAGCATGCCGAGCGTCGCCCCTGCCGTGCTCATGATCGGGCTCGACGGGAATTTCCCGGCTGTTCCGAATTTTTCGATGCTAGCCGCCGAAGCCGTCGGCGACGCGAACGTCGACCACGTTGGGCGCGCCGCTCGCGTAGGCTTCGCGCAGCGCCGGCGCGATGTCCTGCGGATCGGTCACGCGGCGCGCGGCGAGCCCGAACGACGCGGCGAGCGACACGAAATCGATGTCGGGGTCGCGCAGGTCCATGCCGGTGAAGCGGTCGGTCTTGCGGAACGCCACCAGGCGCTCCTTGATGATGCGGTAGCCGCGGTTGTTCGCCACGATGTAGGTGATCGGCAGCCGCTCGTGCGCCGCGGTCCATAGTCCCTGGATGCCGTACATCGCGCTGCCGTCGCCGACCATCACCGCGATCGGTCGCCCGGGAAGCGCCATGCTGATGCCGACCGCGCCGGGCACGGCGAAGCCCAGCCCGCCGCTCGCGAGCCCATAGTAGTCCCTCGGTCCGGCGAGCTTCAGGAACTTCGGCAGGCTGTAGGTGGAGACGAGGCCTTCGTCCACGACGACCGCGTCGCGCGGCAGCGACTCGGTGAAGCGCAGCATCAGATACGCCGGATCGATCGGCGAAGTCTCCGCCGCGAGCAGCGCGTCGATGCGCGCCTGGTCGCGCTGCGCGGTCCAATTGTTTTCTTTAAGGTCTTTGATCCTGGCCGCGGCTTTTGCGCGATCCGCGTTTTCACGCAAGAGGGGAAGAAGGACAAGCAGCGTCTGCTTCACATCGGCCTGCACCGCGACGTCGGTGCGGTAGTTCTTGCCCAGCTCGTGCGCGCGCTCGGAGATGTGGATCACCGGAAGGTTCTCCGGCAGCGGCTCGAGCGGGCTGTAGACCGACATGCGCAGCAGGTCGGCGCCGAGGCAGAGCACCAGATCGTGGGCCCCGAGCGCGGCGCGCACCTGCTTCTGCTGGCGCGTCAGCGCGCCCATGAACGCGGCGTGCGACGTGGGAAACTGCGCCGAGTAGGGCACCGACGACTGGTACACCGCGGCGCCGAGGAGCTCGGCGAGCTCGGCAGCCTCGGCGAAGGCGTCGCGCTGCGCGAGCTCCTGCCCGGCGATGATGACAGGACGCCGCGCCGCGAGGAGCATGCGAACGATTCTCTCCACCGTTCCTTCCCCAGGAGGAGAAGCGGTGTCGACTCGGACTGCGCGCCCCATATCGAGCTCGAGCTCCTCGTCGAGCACGTCGCCCGGCAGGCTGAGAAACACCGGGCCCGTGGGCGGCGTGAGCGCAATCTTCGCCGCGCGGTGCAGGATGCGAGGAAGGTCGGCGGCGCGTGTTACTTCCACGGCCCACTTGACCAGCGGCTGCGCCACCGGCACCAGCGGCTCGTAGAGGAGCGGCTCGAGCAGGCCGTGTCCCTGCTCCTGCTGCCCGGCGGTGAGGATCACCGGCGAGCCCGAGAACTTGGCGTTGTAGAGCGCGCCCATCGCGTTGCCGAGCCCCGGCATCACGTGGACGTTCGCGGCGGCGAGGCGGCCCGACGCGCGGCAGAAGCCGTCGGCCATCGCCATGACCGCCGCCTCCTGCAGGCCGAGCACGAACTTGAGCTGCGGGAAGTCGGGCACCACTTCCATGATCGCGAGCTCGGTGGTTCCGGGGTTGCCGAAGAGATGCGTGACGCCTTCGTCGACCAGCAACTGGAGGAACGCTCGGCGTCCCGTGAGTTTCACGAATTCTTCTTGACGAATTCGGCGCAGACGCGAGCGATGGTTTCCTCGTGCGGCGCCCATTCCGGGAATGGAACGAGCGGCACGTCCTTGTCCTCGAGCGGCAGCTCGACCAGGCGGCTTCCCGGGATGAGGCGCTGGATGGCGCGTCCGCAGGGCATCGAATGGGTCTTGTCGTTGCCGGGGATGACGATGGAAGGCACGCGGATCGAAGCGAGCTGCGCATCGGTCACGCCGTACATGGGCGCCACCGGTCCGCGGGTGAAGATGGCGTGCCAGTTCTGCATCACCTCGATGTAGCGCCTCGGATCCATGCGCATCAGGCGCTCGCGGTTCGCCGGGTTGGCGGCGATGCGCTCCTGGTACTGCTCTGTGGCGCACACGGCGGCCATGCCGCCTTCGCGGGCGGCCTTGATGAACTGGCCGTAATACATCTCCGGCAGCCGGCCCGCGGCGAATTCGCCGCCGGTGAGCCGCATGAGGAAAAGGGCGCGCACCGCGTCCGGATGGCGCAGGTAAGTGAGGATCGACGTGCGTGCCCCCGAGGACGCGCCGCCCACCACCGCCGGGCGCGCTTCGAGCCTGCCTAGCAGCTCGTACAGGTCGTCGGTCCAGATTTCTTCTTCTCCCAGGTCTCCGGAAGGGTCTGCCTGGATGACCACGTCGGATGCTCCGGTGTTGCGCCGGTCGTGAAGAACTACCCGAACACCGTGCGCGGCGATCTTCTCAGCGAGCGGGATGAACTCGTTGAAGCCACGGCGGCCGCCGGTGATGAGGGCGAGCCAGGGGCCGCGCTCGCCGAGCACGCGGTAGTGGATGTTGACGTCGCGAATTTTGCGAGACGGCATGGCTTTCCCCCGGTCGGGTTTTCCAATTTTTACACGGTAGTAATCGATAGTGGGGCCCGTCTTTCGCGCGTAAAATCGAGCCAAGTCCAAGTCCATCGGCGTACACGGAAGGGGGGACATGCCGTACGGGTCGCCGTCGCTTCGCGCGCTCGTGCCGGCCGCCGTGCTCGCGCTCAGCCTCACCGGCTGCGCCGCGTTCCGCAGCTATGATCGCGAGCTGACGGGCACGATCAACTACGCCCTGGCCGGCAACGTCGACGGGGCGATCAAGACGCTCGACTCGAACAATCCGGTCAACGACCGCGACCTGCTCTATTACCTCGAGCTCGGCATGCTGCAGCGCCTGGGCAACCGCTACCCGGACAGCCAGAAGACCTGGATGGCGGCCAACACCCGCATCCAGGTCCAGGTGCACGACCCTATCGCCCAGGCTGCGAGCCTGGCGCGCAGCAGCTCGAGCTACGTCCTGAGCGACAAGCTGCGCAGCTACGACGGCTACGACTACGAAAAGGTGATGCTCAACACCTACATCGCGCTCAACTATCTCGCACTCGGCGACTACGACAACGCTCGCGTGGCGATCAAGCAGACGCACGAGCTCGAAGCGGTGATCGCCGAGGAGCGCGCGAAGGAGCTCGCCGAGGTGCAGGACGAAGCGAAGAAGCGCGGCGCGCGCACCAACTTCAAGGAGCTGAACGGCTACCCGGTCCAGAGCATCGACAACCCCGAGGTGAACGCGCTCATGAACAGCTACCAGAGCGCGCTCTCGCACTACCTGGCGGGCTACGTCTACGAGGCGCTCGGCGAGGTGAGCCTCGCCGCGCCGGGCTATCGCCTCGCGAACGAGCTCCATCCCGGCGTGCCGCTTTTGGAAGACGCGCTCTCCGGCCTGGAAGCACGCTTGCATGCGCCTGACGACGGCAAGGTGGACGTGCTCTTCATCGTCGCTTCCGGCACGGCGCCCGCGATCCACTCCCAGCAGTTCAACCTGCCGGTGATGTCAGGTTACAGATGGGTGCTCGTGCCGATCTCGTTTCCGGTGATCACGCCGAGCGCCTGGGCGCCGCGGCCGAGCGCGCTCGCGGTGGACGGCGGCCGTTCCGTGCCGCTCGCCCCCATCACCAGCGTGGACCTGATGGCCCGGCGCCGGCTGCAGGACGACATGCCGTCCATCATGCTGCGCGCGTCGATCCGCGCCGCGGCGAGCGCCGTAGCGCAAGTGCAGACTCAGCGCTCGGCCGACCGCGGTAACAATGGCGCCGGTCTCGCTTCGATGATCGTGACACTCGGCTCGGTGCTGATGTCCGGGGCCGACGATCGCACCTGGCGCACGCTGCCCTCGGACATCTCGATCGCGCGGGCACGCCTGCCCGCCGGTGTGCACAGTGTCACGATTCAGACACCGCAGGGCCCGCGCAGCGTGCAGGTAAACGTCAAAGGACGCCACGCGGTGATAGACTTTTGGCTGCTGGGCAACCAACTCTACGGGTACAACCCGGGAACACAGGCAGGGGAGGCCGCAAGATGAGATACGCATGGATAGTAGCGGTGCTCGCAACCGCACTTGGCGCAGGCTGCGCCACCAAGAAGGGGTTCGAAGTTCCGGGGCAGGCATTCGGCTGCCCGATCGGCGATCAAAAGATCGCCTCGATGGAAGACCTGGTCAAGGCCAAGGTGGTGATGGAAGGCTCGCGTACCACGGTCCTGCCGACTGAAATGCGCTGCAGCCGCAGCGGTGACCTGCTGCGGATCGACGCCAACCTCAATAACGACAGCAAGAGCGTCAAGCGCGTTTCCTACAAGTTCCGCTGGATCGACCGCGAGGGCATGCGCGCTTGGGAAGAGGAAGCGTGGAAGCCGCTCATGGTCTACGACAACTCCAACCTCATGGTGAACACGGTCGCGCCGACCAACAAGGCGGCCGACTTCCGCCTCATCCTGAGGAGCATGGAATGAACATCCTTCACTACGTGCCCCGCGTCGCGGTAGTCGCTGCCGTCGCGCTCGCGGCCGGCTGCGCCACCGAGAAGACGAGCTACGGCGACGCGAAAAGCGTCGAGACCGTCACCAACGAGTTCGGCTCGACCGACCTGCAGACGATTGCCGAGTCGATGGCCCGCTCGATGCAGACCGCGCCGGTGATCGTGAGCGGCAACCTGCCGATCCTCACGGTCCAGGAAGTCAGGAACCGGACCAGCGAATACATCGACACCCGCGCCATCACCGACAGCATCCGCTCCGAGCTGCAGAAGGGCGGCAAGGTGCGCTTCGCCGTGGACCAGAGCGGCCTGAAGCAGCAGACCGGGGAAATCGACCGCCAGCAAAGCGGCTACTATGCCCGCGAGCAGTCGGTGGAGAGGGGCCAGATGGTGGGCGCCCAGTACCGCATGGAAGGCAACATCACCTCGATCGTGAAGCAGGTGAGGGACACGAAGGACGTGTACTACAAGTTCAACCTGCAGCTCTGGAACATCCGCAACGGGCTGCTCGAGTGGTCGGACGAGAAGGAAATCCGCAAGACCACCACCAGGGGCTGAACGCTCAGGGAGCGAACGGAAAAACCGGGGCCAGTCCCCGGTTTTTCTTTTGTTCGTCCTTCGAGCTCGTGGTAGCGGAATAGCTCCGCCGAGAGCATGTTAGCGGACGTACGCCCAACCCTGGAGGTCCCATGATCCGTTCGATCGCAGCCCTCGTCATCGCCGCTACGTCCGCGGCGGTTCTAGCCCAGACCCCACCGACCCGAATCCGCGGCACGCTCGAGCAGGTGGACGGCAACCTGCTCACCATCAAGGCGCGCAGCGGCGAAGTGATGAAAGTGAAGGTGCCTGACAACGTGGTCCTCATGGGCGTCGCCAAGGCGAGCATGGCCGACATCGGCAACGGCAAGTTCATCGGCACCACCACGGTAGGTCAGAAGGACGGCGCGCTGGTGGCCGAGGAAGTGCACATCTTCCCCGAGAACATGCGCGGCACCGGCGAAGGCCACCGCGACTGGGACCTGCGGCCCGAGAGCAAGATGACCAACGCCAACGTCGCCGACATCAAGAACATGGGTGACGGCCGCGTGATGACGGTGCAGTACAAGGGCGGCGAGAAGAAGGTCCTCGTCACGCCGCGCACCTCGGTAGTGAGCTACGAGCCGGCGAGCCGCAGCGACCTGAAGCCCGGTACAGGCGTGTTCGTCAACAACGCCGAGAAACAGCCCGACGGCACCTACACCGCGCCGCGCGTCAACGTCGGTCTGCGCGGACAGATGCCGCCGATGTAGCTTTCTTTTTCAAATCTCCAAACCCAATTCTGGGATGTCGGAGAGCGACGCGGCAACTTCGCGCATCACCCGTTCGGGCCGCTGGTCGATCTGCTCCTCGGTCCACCCGCGGTCCGGCCGGGCGCGCGCCTCGATGTAGGCGCCCAGTCGCCGGGCACGCGCCACGCAGCGCCGGCCGAACTCGCCGCGCAGGCGCTCGTAGCGCGCCAGGGCAGCGTCCAGATCTCCGGCATGAATCTGAAGTGAACGATAAAGGCAGAGCGCATCGAGCGCCGCCTTCGTGACGCCCATGCCGACGTGCGGGCGCGCCACGAAGGCGGCGTCGCCCAGTAGACACACCCGGTCCGCGGCGAGGCGCGGCGACTCGACGTCGAAGATCGCCTGGAAGAAGGGCTGCGAGCGATCGAGGAGCTCGGCGAGGAGCGGCGCCAGCAGCGAGTGCGCTTCGCGCTTGAGCCCGGCGATGACCTCGGGCCTGACCAGCGGCGGCGGGATCGACGGTCCGTGATGGCGGCCGCGCGCGTCGGTGCACATCTCGCGCAGCGCCTCGTCGCCGAGGATCGGCCGGTACCAGACGATGTTCCAGTCGCGGTGCCCAGGCGTGCCGTCGCGCGAGGGCACCGGATACGCGACGATCATCTCACCGGGAGGCAGGCCGAACCAGTAGATGTTGCCGAGGCGCCGGCGCAGATCCGCCGGAAGCGTGTTCTCGTCGACGAGCGCCCGCCAGGCGACATAGCCCGCGTACGCCGGCTCGAGCCCCGGGAAGAGCTGCGCCCGCACGCCCGAACGCAGCCCGTCGGCGCCGATGAGGAGGTCGGCATGCGCCTCCGAGCCGTCGGAGAAGCGGGCAAGAACTTCGCTTTTACGCTGATCCAGCTTTTCAAACGACTTTCCGAAGTGATACCGATGTGCCGGGAAGCGCTCCTTCAGCGGCCGGTAGACATTTGCCCAGCCGCTCATGATGTGGCCCCACGGGACTCGATGGACGACATTGCCAGCGGGGTCGAGACAGACTCGATCGCCGACCTCGGCGCCGAGGCGCTCCTCCAGTTCGATCCCGAGCCCGGCGAGGACCGAGAGGAGCTCCGCGTGCGTGCCGATGCCCGCGCCGCGCGACGCGAGGTCGTCGGGCACGCGCTCGTAGATGTCGACTTGCCAGCCGAGGTCGTGGAGGAGGTTGCCGGCGAAGAGCCCGCCGAGCGACCCGCCTACGATGACCGCGCGCGGCTTTTTTATTTGCCTTTCCAGACAGGTTTGCGTTTGTTCAGGAACGCCTCCATGCCCTCGCGGAAATCCTGGCTCATGTAGCACATGAGCACGAGGTCGTTGCCCTCGCCGTGACCGACCTTCGGGCGCAGGCGCAGCAGCGCCTCCTTGGTGGCCTGCAGCGTGAGCGGCGCGTGGCTCGCGACGAGGCGGGCGATCTCCTCGGCGCGCTTCAGCAGCGTTTCCTGATTCTCACTTAATTCCATGACCAGGCCCTTGGCCAGGGCTTCGTCGGCCTCGATCAGCCGCGCCTGGAACACGATGTCCTTCACCAGCGCCGGGCCGACGAGATAGACGAGCCGGTTATAGCTCGGCAGCGACAGGCAGTTGCCGAGCGTGCGTGCCACGGGGAAGCCGTACTTCATGCTGCGCGAGGCGATGCGCAGGTCGCAGCACGCGGCGATGCTCGCGCCGCCGCCGGTGCAGGCGCCGTTGATCGCTGCGATCGTGGGCGCGCGGCAGCCCTCGATCGCGTTCATGACGCGGTCGATGCGCGCCTCGTAGGCGAGCGCGTCTTCTTCCTTGTCGAAGGTGCGGAACTGCGAGATGTCGGTGCCGGCGGCGAACGCCTTGTCGCCCCCGCCGGTGATGAGGATCGCGCGGATCGAGCGATCTTCGTTGGCTTGGTCGCAGATCCCGGCCAGGCGCTCGTACATCGCGAAGGTGAGCGCGTTGCGCGCCTGCGGCCGGTTGAAGGTGACGTACGCGACGCCGTCGCGCAGCTCGTAGAGTAGTTCTTCCATGGGGTTTCGCTTTCGGGCGTTTTCTTGATGCTACCATCGCCCGCAGGAGGAGTGACTCTATGCACAAGCTGGTCGTCGGCGCAGTGCTCGCCGCGGCGTCCGCCGTCGCCGTGGCGCAGGCGAAGTATCCGCAGAGGACGGTGGAAGTGGTGGTGCCATACGCGCCGGGCGGCGGCACGGACAACCTGATGCGCATGATCACCGGCATCATCGACGAGAACAAGTGGTCGCCGGTGCCGCTCAACGTCAACAACCGCGCCGGCGGCAGCGGCGCCATCGGCTTCAACTACCTGATCAACAAGAAGGGCGACCCGCACGTGATAGCCGGCGCGACGCCGATGATCGTGTCCGGCAAGATCGAGGGCCGCCTGCCGGGCAACCACCGCGACGCGATGACGGTGCTGATGATCGTGGCGATCGATGAGCTCATGCTGTCGGTGCGCACCGCATCGCCCTACAAGACGATTGACGATTTCGTGAAGGCGGCGCGCGCCAAGCCCGGCGGCCTGACCGTCGGCGGCACCGCCACGCTCACCGAGGACCACATCTTCACCTATCTGTTCGAGAAGGCGGCCAACATCCAG